>NZ_CAUIZY010000051.1:0-145 GCF_962747855.1 Neisseria blantyrii | reverse complement strand
TTTTTTTTTTTTTTTTTTTTTTTTTTTTTTTTTTTTTTTTTTTTTTTTTTTTTTTTTTTTTTTTTTTTTTTTGTTTTTTTTTTTTTTTTTTTTTTTTTTTTTTTTTTTTTTTTTTTTTTTTTTTTTTTTTTTTTTTTTTTTTTTT
>NZ_CAUIZY010000050.1:0-145 GCF_962747855.1 Neisseria blantyrii | reverse complement strand
GGCAATGAAATTGAAGTTCCGATGAGTGGAGTGAAACACACTTTGGCAGGGGCGGCGGATAGTTTGATTAAAACCATCCCCGCCATCCCGAAAATCATCCAAAGCTCACGGCTGGTTGCTACCAAAGAGGACAAGCACAACGACC
>NZ_CAUIZY010000049.1:0-145 GCF_962747855.1 Neisseria blantyrii | reverse complement strand
ACAAAAATCAGGACAAGGCGACGAAGCCGCAGACAGTACAAATAGTACGGAACCGATTCACTTGGTGCTTCAACACCTTAGAGAATCGTTCTCTTTGAGCTAAGGCGAGGCAACGCCGTACCGGTTTTTGTTAATCCACTATACT
>NZ_CAUIZY010000048.1:0-178 GCF_962747855.1 Neisseria blantyrii | reverse complement strand
AAAAGTTAATATAGCACCTAGCAATAATGCACCTAGTATTTTTAATTTACTTTTTGTATCTTTCTCTTGCCACGGTTTTTCATCAAAAAGTTCACTAAAAAAATCAAAGACAGTGTGCCAAATAGCTTTCCATAGTTCCATTTTGTTTCTTCAATAAAATAATTCAAAAAATCCCTAC
>NZ_CAUIZY010000047.1:0-188 GCF_962747855.1 Neisseria blantyrii | reverse complement strand
ACTTGGCGCGGCGGACGGGGCTCGAACCCGCGACCCCCGGCGTGACAGGCCGGTACTCTAACCAACTGAGCTACCACCGCGCATCCATTGTTTGCAACAATGAAAGGAAACTTGGTGGGTGATGACGGAGTCGAACCGCCGACATTCTGCTTGTAAGGCAGACGCTCTACCAACTGAGCTAATCACCC
>NZ_CAUIZY010000046.1:0-190 GCF_962747855.1 Neisseria blantyrii | reverse complement strand
GCGTATAGTTCGGTTCTTCGCTGCTGCCGAAGCTGCGAACGAACTGAAAAGTATAGCACAGAATGTCGGGAATATCGAGATATATCTTGACAGATAGAAGAAATACTTTATAATTCGCAACGCTCTTTAACAAAACAGATTACCGATAAGTGTGAGTGCCTTGAGCCTCACACTGTTTGAAAGACAGACA
>NZ_CAUIZY010000045.1:0-193 GCF_962747855.1 Neisseria blantyrii | reverse complement strand
TTTTTGTTTTGCCATTTGGGTTCTCCAATAAAAAAGCAGCCTGAAAGATTTCAGGCTGCTTATATGCAGGTTACTATTTCTTTTCGGGCGGATCGGGCGGAATGAAAAGAAAAACCGCACCGAGAATAAGGGGAAGCAGAAATCGGGTATAGGGATACAACGGATGATCGACATGCCAATGGCTGTATCTCCC
>NZ_CAUIZY010000044.1:0-194 GCF_962747855.1 Neisseria blantyrii | reverse complement strand
TTAGGGGCTGTCCTAGATAACTAGGGAAATTCAAATTAAGTTAGAATTATCCCTATGAGAAAAAGTCGTCTAAGCCGGTATAAACAAAATAAACTCATTGGGCTATTTGTTGCAGGTGTAACTGCAAGAACAGCAGCAGAGTTAGTAGGCGTTAATAAAAATACCGCAGCCTATTATTTTCATCGTTTACGATT
>NZ_CAUIZY010000043.1:0-209 GCF_962747855.1 Neisseria blantyrii | reverse complement strand
AAATGATATTAATACCATTCACCGTATCAGCGTTTATGATTTGCTCGAACAGCAAAACCACCGTACCAATCCCAATCATCCCCAATCAGGAGACCCCAAATGAACAAACTGATACCGTCCCTTATGCTCTGCGTCCTGCTTTCAGGCTGCCTGAACATCGGCAGCGGCTTTCGTGTGCCGCCCGATGCGTCGGGCTGGTGGGAGCTGTG
>NZ_CAUIZY010000042.1:0-210 GCF_962747855.1 Neisseria blantyrii | reverse complement strand
GGGAGGGGGTATGTCGGACAGGCTGAAACATATTTGGATGCTGTATCGCAAACCGGTACTTTTGTATGTTGTTACCGTCATCATCTATATTTTGCTTGACGGGCCGACCACTGAGGGCAGCCGAACGCCTATGCCCCCTATGAACGCTTGGGAAAAAATCCTGTTTATGGCAGCCGGCGTCAGCGGATTTGTCAGCCTCCTGTGGATAAT
>NZ_CAUIZY010000041.1:0-214 GCF_962747855.1 Neisseria blantyrii | reverse complement strand
TCCTCCACGGCAGAGCCGTTGAACCTGTGGCGGATCGTGCCGATAAATTCGCGTTTGTACATCAGCTTGCCGTAGATATTCAACCTGCCGCCGTCCAAACCGTCCACGCCCGCCCGAAAGCCGAACCGCCCCAGCAGGCTGCGGAAGTTGTCCGTTTCGGCAGACAGCCCGTTTGACAGCGAAAAGCCGTAGCCGCGCGTAAACCAGTAGGACA
>NZ_CAUIZY010000040.1:0-224 GCF_962747855.1 Neisseria blantyrii | reverse complement strand
TTTTCGGGATAGATATCTTTGCCCGAACGGTACCAGCCTTTCTTGCGCACGCAGGCATCGGCTCTTGACGTACCGCCGCCAATCGGGTCATAGCCGCAGGAAAACATATCGTCGAGCTTTCGCTGTCCATACAGATTCATCTGCCGCAGCATTTCATCACGCTTGGCTCTGCTGGCTTCCGGTGGAGTTTTTTTAGCAGGATAAATTTTGTCTTCGTTGCACAG
>NZ_CAUIZY010000039.1:0-232 GCF_962747855.1 Neisseria blantyrii | reverse complement strand
TCTGAAGAAACCGTTTTATCCGATAAGTTTCCGCACCGACAGACCTAGATTCCCGCCTGCGCGGGAATGACGAATCCATCCGCACGGAAACCTGCACCGCGTCATTCCTACGAACCTACATCCCGTCATTCCCACGAAAGTGGGAATCCAGAACGTAAAATCTGAAGAAACCGTTTTATCCGATAAGTTTCCGCACCGACAGACCTAGATTCCCGCCTGCGCGGGAATGACG
>NZ_CAUIZY010000038.1:0-310 GCF_962747855.1 Neisseria blantyrii | reverse complement strand
ATGCCGTCTGAAGCCCCAAGTTTCAGACGGCATATTCACAAAGGCGCACCAGTCAGAGGAGGGGGAGGAAGGGATTATTGGAGGCGGCGCAGCATTTGGCAGAAATAAAAAACCTTATCCGACAGAGATATGACAACATTTCCCGAAAAAATCCCGCTGAAAGTATTGACCGTATACGTCTTCAAGCGTATAGTTCGCTTCTTCGCTGCTGACGAAACGGCGGTGATGAAGCAGTTCAAACGCTCTTTAACAAAACAGATTACCGATAAGTGTGAGTGCCTTGAGCCTCACACTGTTTGAAAGACAGACA
>NZ_CAUIZY010000037.1:0-347 GCF_962747855.1 Neisseria blantyrii | reverse complement strand
AGGATTAAGGGGGTATTGGGGTAGAATTAGTGGATATTTGAAACGAAAACAGCCGAAAACCTGTGTTGGGGGTTTCGGCTGTTGGGGGAAAAGGAATTTTGCAAAGGTCTCAGCCTTATCACGTTTTCAACTGCCGCCACACACCCAAAGGCCGCCTGAGACCCTTTTTCAGACGTTCCGCTCCGATACCCCCAACAAAACGCCGCCCGAACGCATGTTCAGACGGCATTTCCTTTGCGTCGATTCATTCCCCGATATAGCGCAGGTCTTTCTCCAGCCATTTCCCTTCCAAACAAAAAAGCACCGGCGGCAGCCGATGCCCCTTCCCTTACAGGTTCCCCTATTTT
>NZ_CAUIZY010000036.1:0-364 GCF_962747855.1 Neisseria blantyrii | reverse complement strand
AACCGATTCACTTGGTGCTTCAGCACCTTAGAGAATCGTTCTCTTTGAGCTAAGGCGAGGCAACGCCGTACCAGTTTTTGTTAATCCGCTATATTCCGCCATCTCTAAGATTTACAGCGATACACGGGTAATTTAAGGAATGCCCGAACCGTCATTCCCGCAACCTTTCGTCATTCCCGCGAAAGCGGGAATCTAGAATCTCGGACTTTCAGATAATCTTTGAATATTGCTGTTGTTCTAAGGTCTGGATTCCCGCCTGCGCGGGAATGACGGCTGCAGATGCCCGACGGTCTTTATAGTGGATTAACAAAAATCAGGACAAGGCGACGAAGCCGCAGACAGTACAAATAGTACGGAACCGATT
>NZ_CAUIZY010000035.1:0-535 GCF_962747855.1 Neisseria blantyrii | reverse complement strand
ATTCACTTTTTGTTTCACTATATTTCAAACTGAAGTATTGAATCAATTCTGACTTATACATCATAGGTACAAAGTAAATGTATTCTTCGACCAAGTCAGTAAAGTATTCCGCAGAAGTCTTTTTAGGAGAGAGTTTAGGTATACTCATAAAATAGGCCCATTTATTCGGGAATTCCTCAAACATTTTCATCTTAGGGAGATGAAATGCTACAAAAAGAGCTACTCCCTTTCTTTGAATATTCGCTAACATAAGGCGATATATTTCCTCACTCTCAGGAAGCTTATACCTCCACATCATCATCCCAAGAGCAGATACTATACAGCGATTGATTTTACTGTTTTCCGCATACTTATTTGCTATTTGCACCAAAACACCTGCAAATTGAACATCTCTAAAAAGCTCCGTATAATAAGAAGACATTTCTTGCCTAGGCTGTTTCTCAAAATCAACAAGAAGCTTTTCGATCTCTTCGCTTGTTTGAGTTTCCCAATTCTCAATATGATGCTTCAGTTCGATTATTTTATTAACTCGAAG
>NZ_CAUIZY010000034.1:0-576 GCF_962747855.1 Neisseria blantyrii | reverse complement strand
AGCCATTTCCCTTCCAAACAAAAAAGCACCGGCGGCAGCCGATGCCCCTTCCCTTACAGGTTCCCCTATTTTTTAGCTGCGGGCAGAGCCGGTTTGGCGGGGGCTTTGGGTGCGGGTGCGCCGACCGAAGCCTGGTCCTTCAGCTTCGCCAACACCGCCGGGCCGATGCCCTTAACCTTCGTCAACTCGTCCACAGACTTGAACGCACCGTTTTGCGCGCGGTATTCCGCAATGGCTTTCGCCTTCGCCGGACCTATTCCCGGCAGCGCCTCCAGCTCCTGAGGCGAAGCGGCATTGACGTTTACCGCCGCAAGGGAGAAGGCGCAGGAGAACAGCATATACAACAGCACGAACATTTTCTTCATGGTTTTTCCTTTAAGGGTTGCAAACAATAAAACCGCATCCTGCGGACGATAAGGTGTGTCATTTTAAAATGAATACCCGGACGCTTCAAGCCCCGCATCCGCCCAAAGCCCGCATTCCCCGACCCGCTTTGCGGGTAAGGCAAAAACCCCCGAATAATCGGGGGTTTTCTGAAAGGGTGTTTGGCAGTGACCTACTTTCGCATGGAAGAAC
>NZ_CAUIZY010000033.1:0-585 GCF_962747855.1 Neisseria blantyrii | reverse complement strand
CCGGTTTGGCGGGGGCTTTGGGTGCGGGCGCGCCGACCGAAGCCTGGTCCTTCAGCTTCGCCAGCACCGCCGGGCCGATGCCCTTCACCTTCGTCAACTCGTCCACAGACTTGAACGCACCGTTTTGCGCGCGGTATTCCGCAATGGCCTTCGCCTTCGCCGGGCCTATGCCCGGCAGCGCCTCCAGCTCCTGCGGCGAAGCGGCATTGATGTTTACCGCCGCAAGGGAGAAGGCGCAGGAGAACAGCATATACAACAGCATAAAAATCTTTTTCATAAGGTTTCCTCCAAAGTATGGGAACAATAAAACAAAACGGCACCGCCGTACGAAATGGAACTGCCGGACGGATACGTCCGCCATACCGGCAGGTATGCATATCCGGTCAAACAGATGGAATTTTTCATCATTTTAAAATGAATGTACGTTTGTTTCAAGACCATTCCCACCAATACTGCAGGGAAACCGTCCGCCCCCGGCTTATCCCTCCCAAAGCTCCGTCTCTGCCGCACAAAGCAAAAACCCCCGAATAATCGGGGGTTTTCTGAAAGGGTGTTTGGCAGTGACCTACTTTCGCATGGAAGAAC
>NZ_CAUIZY010000032.1:0-656 GCF_962747855.1 Neisseria blantyrii | reverse complement strand
CAGCCCTTTAAGTCGTTGATTCTAGGTTGATATGATCTCAATATACTCTTTGTATTCTAAGGGGATAGGTAGATTAAACACCAAATCCTTTAGAGGGTCTACATTTCTCCCCATTTTGTAACACAAATATAGCCGTTCATTAAGCTCAGCATAGATTCGTACATTCCTCAATTCATAGCTATTAATCGTTTCTAAATCGTCTCTATTTATTGACGCAATGATATCTCGTTCATTGTATTTCCCCGAGGAAGTATCTACTTCAAAGAGTCTGCCCCCACCATCTCCTATGATAAGAATTTTCTTTTCGTTTGGTGTTCCTTCCCAGAGCGTAATCCATCTACTTCCCATACCTAAGGGGTCTATCTTACGCTTTGGAGAGATATAGTTCTCAATCCCCTTAATATTCTGCCTGAAGATATTGCTGCTTTTAATGAATTGACGAGCAACAGTGGCGCAGAAAAGAATAGGAACTTGGGTTAAGTCTACATCATCCCAATTGTTATCAGTGTTAAATAGATTGAAAAACAGGAGTTCAGCCTTCCCTATCATCTGAGCGAGCACATACACCCTAGTTTCTCTTGATTCATCCTTTCGTTTAGTCTCAATGCTGATAACTTGATTATTCCTCCACCTTATTTCTGTCATATTTCTCATCT
>NZ_CAUIZY010000031.1:0-736 GCF_962747855.1 Neisseria blantyrii | reverse complement strand
TTGACTGAAAAAGGCCTAAAAGTAGAGAAAGCATCCGCCGCTGTCGTTGATGCCACCATTATTCAGACCGCCGGCAACAAACAGCGTCAGGCCATAGAAGTCGATAACAAAGGACAAGTCAGCGGCCAAACCACACCGAGTAAAGACAAAGATGCCCGTTGGATAAAGAAAAACGGCCTCTACAAACTCGGTTACAAACAACATACCCGTACCGATACGGAAGGCTATATCGAGAAACTGCACATCACTCCCGCCAATGCCCATGAGTGCAAACACCTGTCGCCTTTGTTGGAAGGTCTGCCCAAAGGTACGACCGTCTATGCCGACAAAGGCTATGACAGTGAGGAAAACCGGCAACATCTGGAAGAGCATCAGTTGTTAGACGGCATTATGCGCAAAGCCCACCGCAACCGTCCGCTGACGGAGGCGCAAACCAAACGCAACCGGTATTTGTCGAAGACCCGTTATGTGGTCGAACAGAGCTTTGGTACGTTGCCCCGTAAATTCCGCTATGCTCGGGCGGCCTATTTTGGTCTGCTCAAAGTGAGTGCACAAAGCCACCTGAAGGCGATGTGTTTGAACCTGTTGAAAGCCGCCAACAGGCTAAGTGTGCCTGCTGCCGCCTAAAAGGCGGCCCGGATGCCTGATTATCGGGTATCCGGGGAGGATTAAGGGGGTATTGGGGTAGAATTAGTGGATATTTGAAACGAAAACAGCCGAAAACCTGTGTTGGGGG
>NZ_CAUIZY010000030.1:0-1243 GCF_962747855.1 Neisseria blantyrii | reverse complement strand
GGGGGGGGGGCGATGGCGGCAAAATCCGTACCGATATAGACGGCTTCGCCGGGTACGTTCGGATTGGCTTCTTTGGCGCGGTCGAGATAAGTCTGCGATACGGCAACCAGCGCGTCGGCGCAGCGGTAGGCACGGTTGGCGCGTGAAGCAAAGGGCAGCAGCTTGTGCGGTACTTTTTTCAAAAACGGTACGACCGAGGAGAAAGACTCCGGCCATACGTCCTGCACGTCGATGATGAGTTTGTAGCCCAAACGCGCTTTATGTCTGCCTAAAAGCAGGTTGGTCGCCATCAGCGGATAGGCGGAATAGACGATGTCCCATTCGTGCGGGCGGCAACCTTCTAAGAGGCGTTCGAAATTTTTGACGAAGGTGCGGTGGCTGGCAAGCCGTGCCAGTGAGACGTTTTTGCCGTATCCCGGCTCGTCCAGCAGTATGACCTTCAGGCGTTCTGCGGAGGCGTTTCGGGCATCTTCATGCCGTCTGAAGGATTTGTCGTAGTGGCGGAAACGGCTGGTAATCAGCAACACGTCGTGCGATTGCGACAATAGTTCTGCCAGATACCAAAAGCGGTTGAAATACGGTTCGGACGGCAGCGAGCAGTAGGGGGCGACTATGGTGATGTTCATCGGCGGCTTTCAGACGGCATTACATGGTATAGGCGGCCATGGTGGTGCGGTAGATTTCGTCGTCGGAACAGAGTGCGGCGACGTGTGCGTGCAGCCTTTTGCCCATTGCTTCGCGCAACAGCGGCTGTCTGACGAGCGTGTCTACGGCGGCGATAAAGGCTTCTTCGTCGCCGAAGGGGATGCAGTAACCCGTTTCCCCGTTGACGACCATTTCGGAAATGCCTGCCATATCGTAGGTAACGACGGGCGTGTCGTAAAGTCCGGCTTCTAAGATGTTGTTGCCCACACCTGCGCCGTGGTCACCGATGCAGTGGGGCGTGTTCACCAAAATATCCACGTCTTTGAAGTAGGTGGTCAAATCGCGTATGCCGCCGAGGAAAGTAACTTTATCTTCAATGCCCAGATGCTTTGCCTGCATTTTCAAATTGTCCATTTCTTCTCCTATGCCCGCTATGTTGAGGCGGACGGGCATACCGCGGTCAACCATTTTTTTGAAAATGTCCAGCATCAGATGCACGGCGCGGACGGTGTCCAAACGGGAAAGCGTGCCGAGTACGGCGCATTCTTTTTCGGTTTTCCGGAAATGAAATTCCGGGGGGGGGGGGGGGGGGGTGTGG
>NZ_CAUIZY010000029.1:0-2462 GCF_962747855.1 Neisseria blantyrii | reverse complement strand
CTCTTGGATTTCACCGATTTTGGACTTGCTCAGCCTCAGAAATTTCGACCCCCCCTGTTAGATAAGGGGGGGGCATTAAACCGTTACAGGTTTCCGATAATCGAAAAATCAAATGAAAACAGATTTTTATAAACTGTCCCAATGATTTTCATCAGGACACTACTGTGTTGAAACATCGACTCAAATCCCTGAATGACTTTGAGCAGACTAGTCCCCACGCAACATTCCGTCAAGTAGTCAAACTGCCGAAACATTTCGCGCTTGAGCTGCTCATGTTCCGTGCTGCGCTGGCAATGATGTGCCTGACGGCATAATTCGTTCGCCTTCGGGCGAACCTGTGGGGGCTCTGCCCCCACACCCCCGGTCTCGCCGCCGACGGCTCGAGGGGCAGGGGACGGCGTACCGCCTTCTCCTGCCCCTCTCCCCTTGAGCGTGGGTCGCTTCCAAACCTGTCAAGGTCAAGCCGCGCAAACGCGGTCGCTCCGCGAACCCTGACAGGTTTTCCAGCTCCCTGAAACCCGAACGGTTGCAGACTGTTTGCAAAAAACCGTCAGCAATGCCCCTAGATTGCATCAGAAGGCGCGTTAAATGCTTGGGTAAGGGGTAGGTAGCCAAGAAAGGAAAAACGCGCTCTAAGGCGCGTTTTTGGGCTTTTAATGTTTCAACACACAGGACGACACATAAAGCGTCGCCCTATGTGTTGCCCTGATTTGGAGATGAATGTTATGCGCTTGGGTACTTCCGTCGAGCGTGTACAACGCGCAAAATTTTGACGGATTCCCTGCCTACTTCGTAAACGATGACGTAATTCGGATGGAAAATCAGCTCTCGTGTTTTCGGCACTCTGCCGAGCCTGCCAAGATATGGCAGAACGGTCAGGTTGTTCGCGCTTTCGTGGATGAGCTGCTCAAATTCAAAGGCGGCAACGGGATTGTCTGCAAAGATGTAATCGATGATTTCGTCTGTATCGGCAATCGCGGGTTTCGTCCACTCAAGCGGCAGAGGCATTTTTTAACCCTTTCAGCCTTTCAGCTCTCTTGGCGGCAAAATGTGCCATTGCGTCTTCATGGCTGACAATCTCGGCATCTCTTGCTTCTTCGACTTTACGCGCCAACCAAGTGTCGTAATCTTCCGCTTCCTGCGCGGTGTCAAATTCCGACAGGCGATAATCTAAAACGGCTGTAGTCATCTTTACTTTCTTCCTTTTCGTTTGCGGGGCAATACGACCGCGCGCGCAGGCTGCCGCCTATGCGCCGCGCGTTTCGCGTTGCCCCGCCTTCTCAAATTTGAACAGCAGGGAAGCTACCCTCCGCCCTTCTTTCTGTGCTTCCCATTCGATGCGCCAGCCGTCTTTTGCGGTCAGCTCCTTAACGGCAGGCTCGATAACCCATTTTCTTAACAATGAGAAATTTTTTCTATATGTTTCACTGGCTTCCATTGCGTGCCAAAAATCTTCAATCGACATAGAAAGCCATCCGCCTTGTTCTTTCTTTCCTTCAACGGTTTGTCTCATCTGTTCTATCAGTTCAAGTAATCGCCATGAGTAAATCGAACGCAATGAAGCTGCCTGTTTTAGCTTGTACTGTGTAAATTGACATTTCAGTTCAAACAGAAATGGAAAAACAGATTCAGAAAACTTAAATCTTACAACACCTTGGTCTTTGAAATAATCATACCACTGAACCCAAATAGTATGGCGTGTGCCTATTTTATTTCCATCTCTAATCTGCCAAGACAGGCTTCTTTTCATCAAAGAATTAACTGCTGCTTTAAGCTGGTCATAAGCCGTGTGAACATCAATGCCATAGGTTTCAGCGTATTCTTGAGCTGATAATTTTACCTCACCGTTAACACCATTCAGCTTAACAATTCCAGCCATTAGAATTCTTTTTTCAGACAAATTTAGTTTTTGAGCTGCCCGTGAAATACTGTTTGCAATAACAACATTGCCGCTAATTAACTCACGCTTCCTCATTTAAAACAAATCCCGCACATTTGAAAGTATTAATTTAACCTTTCAAATGACTATTTGCAAGATATATTTTTTCCTTTCATTTGGCTGTGGATTTTTGTACGAAAAACCTTTCATTTGGCTGTGGATTTTGTACGAAAAACCTTTCATTTGTACGAAAAACCTTTCATTTAGGCTTTTTCAAAATCGCTGAAACCCTTGCTACATAAGGCTTTCAGACTTTCCACAAACGCCCTAAAAATGTTTTTAAAAATATAAAACCTGATGAAAAAGGGAAAAACCTGCTTTTTTCGTGGATAACTCGCCCTTTTTCAGCTCCGACAAAACGCAAAAAAAGCCGACCCGAACGAGCCGACGATACAAACTTTTACACTTGGATTTTCCCACTGAACGCAAAAAAAGCAACCTGAAAAGCTGCCTCTTGGATTTCACCGATTTTGGACTTGCTCAGCCTCAGAAATTTCGACCCCCCCTGTTAGATAAGGGGGGG
>NZ_CAUIZY010000028.1:0-2849 GCF_962747855.1 Neisseria blantyrii | reverse complement strand
AAAAATAAAAAAAATTTTTTTTTTTTTTTTTTTTTTTTTTTTTTTTTTTTTTTTTTTGATTAGATTACCCGATTGGTATAAAATTAAGGATAATATGCAAGAAGTGTGGAAAACTTATGAAAGATGAAACAATCGCCCGTTGCCTCCTTTCTTCCTGCCTGCTGGCTGCGGGTATGGAAAAAAGCATTGCCGCCACTAATAACGGCATTATTGTAAACGCCAATTATACGGCGGCAGTAGCGGCGAACCGAAATCAGAACAACGAACATACTTTAGATTATTCGGGCGAAACTGCTGTCAAGCCGATTAATTCCTTGGTGATTGCCGCCAATGGCAAAGGCGCGAAAAATATCATTACCGTCAAGGGCAACCCTTCTCTCGGTGAAAAAGACTTGACAGATGTAAGTGGTGAAGCGTTGTTGAAAGATGCAAGGGGCGAAGTGTTGAAAGAGCCCGCGCATTGGACCATCGAAAAGGCAAGACCTATAGGGGCGGTGAGCAGCGGTAGATACACGCTTCCGTCAACTGTTGAAAATGCCGGGATTTTGTTTGCAGACAAAAGCTATGAGGCAAAGGGCAACAATATTACCTTGGAAAACGTATCCGTCAAAATTAGCTCTTCAAAGAATGCCATTTTCGCAAACGACACTTTGACAGCCTCCGGCATCGGTATGTCGGACACAACCCTGACCTTTAAGGGAAACAACTATCTTTATACAGACGGCACCAAAACAGGCAGCAGCGACGCACTGAACGGCATACAGTTATTCAAGAATAATCAAACCAAATATTCCACAGAAACCAAAAACCATACCAAAATCGAGTCGGAAGCAGGTTCCAATCTGAACATATACGTCAAATCGGGGCGTACGCGCGGGCGCGGCATCTCGATAACGCAATATAAGGGTGTAACCATCAGCACGTCGGGGTCGAGAAAAACGGTCGTCAACCAGACCGAAATGGATTTTCACGGCGGGGTCAGCATCAAGGTGGATCGCGGCGATGAGAAGAATGCCGAAAACTACGGTGTTTATGTGGGAAACCTGCCGAAAAAAAGCGGCAACAGCGAGGATGTGCCGGAAGATTCGTACAACCGCGCCACCTTCCATAGCGATGTCAAAATCGACGTGCAGCCGGTGCTTGAAGAAAGTGGGAAACAAAAATCCATCGGCGACGCTTTGAATGTGGACGGTAAAAACAGCAGCGTGGACATCAAGGGCGACGGAACGGTGCAAATCGACGGCGACATCCACGTCCTCAACGGCGGCGTGATAGATTTAAACCTGAAAAACAAAAATTCTTATCTCAACGGGGAAGCCCATATCGGCAAACGACAATATACCGGCGATCCCGACGACCCCGATAATCCGCCAAGCGGACAACCCCTGTTTGAGGAAAACCGTAAAGACAGCGTGTCATCCATCAATATGACGATGAAGGACGGCGCGCGCTGGAATGTGCAGAATACTTCAAAAATCAACGGATTGGACATCAGCAACGGCGCGGAAGTGAGCTTTTCGGACGGCGGCAGGAATGTAAACGTCTCCGTATCCAGCCTGAAGGGAAACGGCGGCGTGTTCAAGATGCAGGGCAACATCGTGAGCGGCAAGTCGGACAAGCTGATTACGCGCGAAGGCAGCGAAGGCGTACACATCATCGAATATGAAGACAATGCCAAGGCACCAACGACGGGCAGGGAATTTTTAAAGCTGGTCGAAAATCAGGGGTCGGCAGGCGGCGGTGCATCCTATAAGCTGCACGTCCGCTGTACGGAACACGGGGCGTGGTGCTTCAAGTTGGGCGAGTCGGAAAACTCCAAATATGTCGAAATTACCCCCGACGGCAAGCGGGATTTCTACCTCTACCCGGCCACATTGTCGACGGGCGCATCGAGCAGCGTCCTTTTCGGCGAGGCGTTATATCAGTTGAACGCGGTTTCCGATGAAACGCTGGTGCAGCGTATGGGCGAAATCCACGCCGACGGAACGCCGCAGGAAGACAACAACGTTTGGATCAAACGCGTCGGCGGAAAATTCGCCGGCAGCCGCAGCGATTACCGCGTGGGCGGCTACAGCAACCGCTATTGGGGCTTTGCCGGCGGCTTCAACCGGACGGGGTTCGGCGACAAATGGATTCATTACAAAGGGCTGATGCTCCGCCACCTCCAATCGTCCTACACCCCCGAAGACTACGCCGGCATCGGCAAAATCTACGGCAGGACGGCAGGCGTTTATTCCACCTGGCTCAACCGGGAAAGCAGGGCCTATTACGATTTGGTCGCCAACATCGCCCGATATAAGGGCAGCTACGGGCTGACCAATTACTCCGGCAAACGGGTCGAATCGGACGAGGCGCGCCTGAATGCCTATATGCTTTCCGCCGAAACCGGCAGGCGGATGGAAAAACAGGACGGCGGCAAAACCTATTGGTGGCAGCCGGAAGCGCAGTTGTCCTACTGGTTTACGCGCGGCTACGGCTTTTCGCTGTCAAACGGGCTGTCTGCCGAAACGGACAACTTCCGCAGCCTGCTGGGGCGGTTCGGCTTTCGGGCGGGCGTGGACGGTTTGGACGGCGGCAGGTTGAATATCTACGGCAAGCTGATGTACAAACGCGAATTTATCGGCACGATCCGCCACAGGTTCAACGGCTCTGCCGTGGAGGAATTCAAACACCGTGGCGGCTGGTTGGAATACGGCTTGGGCGTGGTGCGCCGCAATGCCGAAAACGGACGGCAGCTTTATTTTGAGGCGCAAAGGTCTTCGATGCACACGATGCGCCAGAATTGGCAGGTCAATATGGGCGTGCGCAGTATGTTCTGATGCGCGGATGCGCCTGAAAACAATCCGGAA
>NZ_CAUIZY010000027.1:0-3794 GCF_962747855.1 Neisseria blantyrii | reverse complement strand
TTCCCGACATTCTGTGCTATACTTTTCAGTTCGTTCGCAGCTTCGGCAGCAGCGAAGAACCGAACTATACGCCTACAGGGGAAAACGGTCAATGCTTTTCTGAAGAAATTTTTTTAAAAATATTTATCTGTTTGTTTATAAATTTAATTTATATCAGTCAATTTTATTTTCCATACAGAATTCTTCCAGTGCCCAATGGATATTTTCAGTCTGCCATTCGTTTTTTAAGGGTGCAACAATTTCGATTTGTCGGTTTTGGTAGGCAAATTGTATTTTCCATGCATACAGAAACATGGTTTCGGATTCTGTTCCGCCGTATAAGCTGTCGCCCAGAATCGGACTGCCCAAACTTTTCATCGCCACTCTCAATTTGGTGCGTTTTGCCCGTATGCGGTTCTAGGATGAACAGCCGCAGTTTTTCGGCGATACTGATGCTGTGGAATCGGGTAACAGCGATATTTTCTGTATTGCGCGTCAACTTCCACATTCCGCGTCTGGATTTTTCCATTCCGCCTTTAATCCAACCCTGCTTTTTGGACGGTTTGCGGTCGGATAGTGCCAAATAGGTTTTTTTGATGCTTTTGCCGGCAAACTGTCCGCTAAGGGCGGACGCGCTTTCTCTGTTGAGGGAAAACAGTAAAATGCCGCTGGTCTGTTTGTCCAATCGGTGCAGCAGCCACACACGCTCTACGCCCAACTGTATAGCGAGTGTTCGGGCCAGTCCGGTCTCGCCACTGTCTTGGTGGACGGATATGCCGCCCGGTTTGTTGATGGCGACGAAGTCTTGATGGCGGAACAAAATTTCCAACATATCCATATATGCCTTGCAAAAATAGAAGGGTTCAATTTTCGTGTTGATGTTCGGCAAGGATTTTTTCGTACACAGCTTGCGGCACGTAGCGGTGGATCGTTTCCGTCCAGCCTTCCGGCCCGACCAGTCCTTTGACCATAGTGGACGACACTTCGGCGATTTCGCGCGGCGGCATAAGGAATACGGTGGATATTTCGGGGGCGAGGTCGCTGTTGATATGGCGCATGGAGCGTTCGTATTCATAATCGGAGGCGGAACGGATGCCGCGCACGATGAATCCTGCATCTACCTCACGGGCGTAATGCACCAAAAACCGGTTTTCAAATACATCGGTTCTGACGTTGGGAAACATTTTAGTAATATCGTGCAGCATATCCAGCCTTTCGGCTATCGTGTAGGTGCTGCGTTTGTCGGGATTAATGCCGATGGCGACGATGAGTTCGTCAAACATAGATTGCGCCTGCCGTATCATCCACAGATGCCCCAATGTGGGCGGATCGAAACTGCCGGCATAGACGGCGCGGCGCGGTGTATTCGGTGACATATGATTCCTTCCGACAGCATGGTCGACCGTATGTTGATGAATGTGTATCCGTATTGTATGCCCAAAACAAAATGCCGTCTGAAATAAGTGCTTTCAGACGGCATGGTTTGCATGGTGTTTCGCCTACATCAGTCATCGCCGTTTAAGGACAGCAGGATGTTGAGCAGGCTGCTGAAGATGTTGTAAAGCGAGATAAACAGTGTCAGTGCCGCGCTGATGTGGCTGTCTTCGCCGCCGTCGATGACGGTGCGTACCTGCCACATAATCATTAAGGAACCGAACAAGACAAAACCAGCGGAAATGGTCAGGGCAAGTGCGGGAATACCCAAAAACAGATTGGCAACCACGGCGACCATCAGAATGACCGCACCTACGGTCAGGAAGCGTCCGAGCGCGTTCATATCGAGCCGAGTTCGGCGTGCCAATGCGGACATCGTTAAAAAGACGGCGGCGGTCATCGCGGCGGCAATGCCGACGATTTTCGCACCGTCGGCAATATGGAGCGCGTATTGCAGCACGGGGCCGATCAATACGCCCATACCGAATGTGAATACCATCAGCAGGGCAACGCCGGTATTGCTGTAACGGTTTTTCTCGATGAAGTGGATCATACCGTAGAAAAACGCCAGCACGACGGCAAACCCTATCCAGCGCGAACCGAAGGCGGCGTAAAAATTGAAACCGGCATTGGCGGCAAGTGCCGCGCCTGCGGCAGCCGGAATGAATGAAAATCCGAGCAGGCGGTAGGTTTTCTGCAGGACGGTGTTTTTAGAAACCGTATGCGCGGTGTAGTCGTAAACGTCGTGTTGCATATCATCTGCTCCTGAAAGCGCGGTTGGAAATAACGGGGGATTTTAACATTGCCCAATGTCAAAATTTGTCCGGTTGCGTGAAGATAAAGTTGTCCGGCGTATTTTAAAGGCCGTCTGAAGCAGGTTCGGACAGCCTGTGTTCAAAACGGAAAACCGTTATTGCGGAACGTATCCCTGAACGGCATCCGCGCCGTCGCCGAAGAAATACTGCTCCATCTGCTGAGCCAGGTATTCGCGCGCGCGCGGATCGGCAAGGCTTAAGCGGTTTTCGTTAATCAGCATGGTTTGGTGGCGCGTCCACGCCATCCATGCTTCTTGCGATACGTTTTCAAAAATGCGCTTGCCCAATTCGTTGGGAAGCGGTGGGAATTTCATGCCTTCGGCTTCTTTGTTGAGCTTAACGCAAAATACCATGCGTGCCATAGCGGATTCCTTTGCTGTGTGTTCAGAAATAACGGGGTGATTTTAACCGATTAGGGGTACAGACAAAAGCCTTCTTATTCCCGATGATAGGGATGGTTGTGCAGGATGGAGACGGCCCGGTAGAGCTGCTCGGTCAGAAGGACGCGCACCATGCCGTGCGGCAGGGTAAGGCTGGACAGGCGCATCATCATGCGGGCTTGTTGTTTGAGGCGGTCGGTCATGCCGTCCGCGCCGCCGATGACGAAGCAGACGTGTTCTCCGTTTTGCTGCCAGCTTTTGAGGTGTTCCGCCAGCTCGACGGAGGTCGGTGCTTTGCCGCGTTCGTCAAGAACAACAAGGAACGCGCCTTGCGGAACGGCTTCAAGGATGCGTTTTTCTTCCGCCGCCATACCTTGGGCGGCATTCACGCCCGCGCCGCGTTTTTCGGGTTTGATTTCTTTGAGTGCGTAGGCGACGTCGCGTCCGAAGCGTTTGGCGTATTCGGCGACGGCCTCATCAACCCAGCGCGGCATTTTGGTGCCGACTGCCAAAACGGTAATGTTCAATGCTTTCTCCCTTACAGGAAAATGCCGTCTGAACATTCAGACGGCATCGGGAATCAGTCTGCAGCGTGCCACGGCTTCTGCATTCCGGCGTGGAAACTCGGTTTCTCGCCGCCCCAGAGGGTGTCGATGTCGTAGAAGTCGCGCACGGCAGGGAGCATAACGTGGACGACGAGGTCTCCTGCATCAACCAACGTCCATTCGCCGCTGTCGCCTTCGGTACTGAGGATTTCAAAACCGGCTTCTTTCAAATCGACGGCAACGTTGTTGGCCTGTGCTTTGACTTGGCGCGTACTGTCGCCGCTGGCGATAATCATTCTGGCAAACAGCGAAGTTTTGTCTTGCGTTTCGAGAACGGAAATATCTTTGGCTTTGATGTCTTCGAGGGCGTTGACGGCGACCTCGACCATTTTTTGCAGGTCTTGCAGTTCTTGCTCGTTCATTATGTTCCTAACGGGATGTTTTCAGACGGCATTATAGCCGTTCCTTACTGATTTGACTTTTCGGGTTGATGTTTTTCCTCAAAAATTACTCAATTAAGTACTAATCCCGCAGGATTATTAGTATTTTTTTATATCTATCTTTTAGAAATTCACTTTTTGTTTCACTATATTTCAAACTGAAGTATTGAATCAATTCTGACTTATACATCATAGGTACAA
>NZ_CAUIZY010000026.1:0-5456 GCF_962747855.1 Neisseria blantyrii | reverse complement strand
AACGCTCTTTAACAAAACAGATTACCGATAAGTGTGAGTGCCTTGAGCCTCACACTGTTTGAAAGACAGACAAGATAATGTTTTGAACATTGTCCTGTTGGTTTCTTTGAAGCAGACCAGAAGTTAAAAAGTTAGAGATTGAACATAAGAGTTTGATCCTGGCTCAGATTGAACGCTGGCGGCATGCTTTACACATGCAAGTCGGACGGCAGCACAGAGAAGCTTGCTTCTTGGGTGGCGAGTGGCGAACGGGTGAGTAACATATCGGAACGTACCGAGTAGTGGGGGATAACTGATCGAAAGATCAGCTAATACCGCATACGTCTTGAGAGGGAAAGCAGGGGACCTTCGGGCCTTGCGCTATTCGAGCGGCCGATATCTGATTAGCTAGTTGGTGGGGTAAAGGCCTACCAAGGCGACGATCAGTAGCGGGTCTGAGAGGATGATCCGCCACACTGGGACTGAGACACGGCCCAGACTCCTACGGGAGGCAGCAGTGGGGAATTTTGGACAATGGGCGCAAGCCTGATCCAGCCATGCCGCGTGTCTGAAGAAGGCCTTCGGGTTGTAAAGGACTTTTGTCAGGGAAGAAAAGGCTGTTGCTAATATCAGCGGCTGATGACGGTACCTGAAGAATAAGCACCGGCTAACTACGTGCCAGCAGCCGCGGTAATACGTAGGGTGCGAGCGTTAATCGGAATTACTGGGCGTAAAGCGAGCGCAGACGGTTACTTAAGCAGGATGTGAAATCCCCGGGCTTAACCTGGGAACTGCGTTCTGAACTGGGTGACTAGAGTGTGTCAGAGGGAGGTAGAATTCCACGTGTAGCAGTGAAATGCGTAGAGATGTGGAGGAATACCGATGGCGAAGGCAGCCTCCTGGGATAACACTGACGTTCATGCTCGAAAGCGTGGGTAGCAAACAGGATTAGATACCCTGGTAGTCCACGCCCTAAACGATGTCAATTAGCTGTTGGGCAACTTGATTGTTCAGTAGCGTAGCTAACGCGTGAAATTGACCGCCTGGGGAGTACGGTCGCAAGATTAAAACTCAAAGGAATTGACGGGGACCCGCACAAGCGGTGGATGATGTGGATTAATTCGATGCAACGCGAAGAACCTTACCTGGTCTTGACATGTACGGAATCCTCCAGAGACGGAGGAGTGCCTTCGGGAGCCGTAACACAGGTGCTGCATGGCTGTCGTCAGCTCGTGTCGTGAGATGTTGGGTTAAGTCCCGCAACGAGCGCAACCCTTGTCATTAGTTGCCATCATTCAGTTGGGCACTCTAATGAGACTGCCGGTGACAAGCCGGAGGAAGGTGGGGATGACGTCAAGTCCTCATGGCCCTTATGACCAGGGCTTCACACGTCATACAATGGTCGGTACAGAGGGTAGCCAAGCCGCGAGGTGGAGCCAATCTCACAAAACCGATCGTAGTCCGGATTGCACTCTGCAACTCGAGTGCATGAAGTCGGAATCGCTAGTAATCGCAGGTCAGCATACTGCGGTGAATACGTTCCCGGGTCTTGTACACACCGCCCGTCACACCATGGGAGTGGGGGATACCAGAAGTAGGTAGGGTAACCGCAAGGAGCCCGCTTACCACGGTATGCTTCATGACTGGGGTGAAGTCGTAACAAGGTAGCCGTAGGGGAACCTGCGGCTGGATCACCTCCTTTCTAGAGAAAGAAGAGGCTTTAGGCATTCACACTTATCGGTAAACTGAAAAGATGCGGAAGAAGCTTGAGTGAAGGCAAGGTTCGCTTAAGAAGAGAATCCGGGTTTGTAGCTCAGCTGGTTAGAGCACACGCTTGATAAGCGTGGGGTCGGAGGTTCAAGTCCTCCCAGACCCACCAATAACGGGGGCATAGCTCAGTTGGTAGAGCACCTGCTTTGCAAGCAGGGGGTCATCGGTTCGATCCCGTTTGCCTCCACCAAAACTTTGCAAATCAAAGTAATCCTGTTGCTTTTATTTTATTTGTACTTTTATATTTTATAGCAACTTATTTTGATTTGCGGAGTAGAATAACGACGCATCGATCTTTAACAAATTGGAAAGCCGAAATCAACAAACAAATAAAAGTTGGTTTGCCGAATCGAAACCGGTTGCAACCGGTGTTGATTCCAAATGTCAAAACATGGAAAAGCAAACCGAAACAGTATTTGGGTGATGATTGTATCGACTTAATCCTGAAACACAAAAGGCAGGATTAAGACACAACAAAGCAGTAAGCTTTATCAAAGTAGGAATTTCAAGTTTACTTCCCTAGTCAACGGGTAGGTAAACAAAGTCAAAGAAGTTCTTGAAATGATAGAGTCAAGTGAATAAGTGCATCAGGTGGATGCCTTGGCGATGATAGGCGACGAAGGACGTGTAAGCCTGCGAAAAGCGCGGGGGAGCTGGCAATAAAGCTATGATCCCGCGATGTCCGAATGGGGAAACCCACTGCATTCTATGCAGTATCCTAAGTTGAATACATAGACTTAGAGAAGCGAACCCGGAGAACTGAACCATCTAAGTACCCGGAGGAAAAGAAATCAACCGAGATTCCGCAAGTAGTGGCGAGCGAACGCGGAGGAGCCTGTACGTGATAACTGTTGAGATAGAAGAACAAGCTGGGAAGCTTGACCATAGTGGGTGATAGTCCCGTATTCGAAATCTCAATAGTGGTACTAAGCGTACGAAAAGTAGGGCGGGACACGTGAAATCCTGTCTGAATATGGGGGGACCATCCTCCAAGGCTAAATACTCATCATCGACCGATAGTGAACCAGTACCGTGAGGGAAAGGCGAAAAGAACCCCGGGAGGGGAGTGAAATAGAACCTGAAACCTGATGCATACAAACAGTGGGAGCACCCTAGTGGTGTGACTGCGTACCTTTTGTATAATGGGTCAACGACTTACATTCAGTAGCGAGCTTAACCGAATAGGGGAGGCGTAGGGAAACCGAGTCTTAATAGGGCGAACAGTTGCTGGGTGTAGACCCGAAACCGAGTGATCTATCCATGGCCAGGTTGAAGGTGCCGTAACAGGTACTGGAGGACCGAACCCACGCATGTTGCAAAATGCGGGGATGAGCTGTGGATAGGGGTGAAAGGCTAAACAAACTCGGAGATAGCTGGTTCTCCCCGAAAACTATTTAGGTAGTGCCTCGAGCAAGACACTGATGGGGGTAAAGCACTGTTATGGCTAGGGGGTTATTGCAACTTACCAACCCATGGCAAACTCAGAATACCATCAAGTGGTTCCTCGGGAGACAGACAGCGGGTGCTAACGTCCGTTGTCAAGAGGGAAACAACCCAGACCGCCAGCTAAGGTCCCAAATGATAGATTAAGTGGTAAACGAAGTGGGAAGGCATAGACAGCCAGGATGTTGGCTTAGAAGCAGCCATCATTTAAAGAAAGCGTAATAGCTCACTGGTCGAGTCGTCCTGCGCGGAAGATGTAACGGGGCTCAAATCTATAACCGAAGCTGCGGATGCCGGTTTACCGGCATGGTAGGGGAGCGTTCTGTAGGCCGATGAAGGTGCATTGTAAAGTGTGCTGGAGGTATCAGAAGTGCGAATGTTGACATGAGTAGCGATAAAGCGGGTGAAAAGCCCGCTCGCCGAAAGCCCAAGGTTTCCTACGCAACGTTCATCGGCGTAGGGTGAGTCGGCCCCTAAGGCGAGGCAGAAATGCGTAGTCGATGGGAAACAGGTTAATATTCCTGTACTTGATTCAAATGCGATGTGGGGACGGAGAAGGTTAGGTTAGCAAGCTGTTGGAATAGCTTGTTTAAGCCGGTAGGTGGAAGACTTAGGCAAATCCGGGTCTTCTTAACACCGAGAAGTGACGACGAGTGTCTACGGACACGAAGTAACCGATACCACGCTTCCAGGAAAAGCCACTAAGCTTCAGTTTGAATCGAACCGTACCGCAAACCGACACAGGTGGGCAGGATGAGAATTCTAAGGCGCTTGAGAGAACTCGGGAGAAGGAACTCGGCAAATTGATACCGTAACTTCGGGAGAAGGTATGCCCTCTAAGGTTAAGGACTTGCTCCGTAAGCCCAGGAGGGTCGCAGAGAATAGGTGGCTGCGACTGTTTATTAAAAACACAGCACTCTGCTAACACGAAAGTGGACGTATAGGGTGTGACGCCTGCCCGGTGCTGGAAGGTTAATTGAAGATGTGAGAGCATCGGATCGAAGCCCCAGTAAACGGCGGCCGTAACTATAACGGTCCTAAGGTAGCGAAATTCCTTGTCGGGTAAGTTCCGACCCGCACGAATGGCGTAACGATGGCCACACTGTCTCCTCCCGAGACTCAGCGAAGTTGAAGTGGTTGTGAAGATGCAATCTACCCGCTGCTAGACGGAAAGACCCCGTGAACCTTTACTGTAGCTTTGCATTGGACTTTGAAGTCACTTGTGTAGGATAGGTGGGAGGCTTAGAAGCAGAGACGCCAGTCTCTGTGGAGCCGTCCTTGAAATACCACCCTGGTGTCTTTGAGGTTCTAACCCAGACCCGTCATCCGGGTCGGGGACCGTGCATGGTAGGCAGTTTGACTGGGGCGGTCTCCTCCCAAAGAGTAACGGAGGAGTTCGAAGGTTACCTAGGTCCGGTCGGAAATCGGACTGATAGTGCAATGGCAAAAGGTAGCTTAACTGCGAGACCGACAAGTCGAGCAGGTGCGAAAGCAGGACATAGTGATCCGGTGGTTCTGTATGGAAGGGCCATCGCTCAACGGATAAAAGGTACTCCGGGGATAACAGGCTGATTCCGCCCAAGAGTTCATATCGACGGCGGAGTTTGGCACCTCGATGTCGGCTCATCACATCCTGGGGCTGTAGTCGGTCCCAAGGGTATGGCTGTTCGCCATTTAAAGTGGTACGTGAGCTGGGTTTAAAACGTCGTGAGACAGTTTGGTCCCTATCTGCAGTGGGCGTTGGAAGTTTGACGGGGGCTGCTCCTAGTACGAGAGGACCGGAGTGGACGAACCTCTGGTGTACCGGTTGTAACGCCAGTTGCATAGCCGGGTAGCTAAGTTCGGAAGAGATAAGCGCTGAAAGCATCTAAGCGCGAAACTCGCCTGAAGATGAGACTTCCCTTGTGGTTTAACCACACTAAAGAGTCGTTCGAGACCAGGACGTTGATAGGTGGGGTGTGGAAGCGCGGTAACGCGTGAAGCTAACCCATACTAATTGCTCGTGAGGCTTGACTCTATCATTTGAAGGACTTCAAATGAAAAGCTTACTGACTGATTCAGTCATCACCGAATATATTGATTAAGGTTTTACCGATTTGTAACAGTTTAAGTTTGGCGGCCATAGCGAGTTGGTCCCACGCCTTCCCATCCCGAACAGGACCGTGAAACGACTCAGCGCCGATGATAGTGTGGTTCTTCCATGCGAAAGTAGGTCACTGCCAAACACCCTTTCAGAAAACCCCCGATTATTCGGGGGTTTTTGC
>NZ_CAUIZY010000025.1:0-7857 GCF_962747855.1 Neisseria blantyrii | reverse complement strand
CATCCTTTCGTTTAGTCTCAATGCTGATAACTTGATTATTCCTCCACCTTATTTCTGTCATATTTCTCATCTTAGTGAATTCCTTTGGTTTTCAGATGTTCATCAGCTGCAGCATGGAAAAACTATCGTTTGCGTACGGCTGCGGCGGCGCGTTTTGCCGCCGGGCTGCTGGGATAGGTCTGTATCAGTCCGCGCCAAGTCGCCCTTGCAATATCTTTTTGCTGAAGCCTGTATTGGCATTCGCCGATTTTGAATATGGCTTCGGGCGCGGTTGGGCTGTCTTTGAAACGGTTGGCGTAACGCCCTCCGATTTCGATGACGGATTCGCAGTTCCCCATACGCGCCCTGCTTTGCAGCAACAGGTACATACTGCGTTGCGCGATGCTGCCTCCGTCTCCGCCGTCCGCCCCCTTCAACAAGGCGGCTGCGGCAGAAAACCTGCCGTTTTGATAGTGTTTGAGCGCCTGATTATAAAGGCTTTGCTCGGTCGGACCGGCATATGCGGACACCTTGCCGCCTTCTGTATCAAGATAATGCTCTTTCAACTTGCGGTCATCGAGTTTTTGGACGTATGTCCTGCCGGAAGGGTGTGTTTTCGCATGCTCCAGTGCTTTGACTTTCCCATTTAACGTTTCCACTTCGTTCGACAGCCGGACAATTTTGCCTTCCAGATAATCCAAACGGTCTTGCAATGTCGGAACGGGATAGGGAATGCCGTCAGAACTGCCTGCCTCTGCCTGCGGTTCGGGTCGCACATCCTGAATATTGCGGGAAACAGGGGAAGAACAGGCGGCGGATACGGACAGCCAAATGATAAAAAGCGGTAATTTGATCTTCATTATTTTTTCAGAAGCAGGGTCAAACCGTCGCCGACGGGCAGGGTGATGGGGACAATCCGCGTATCGTTCGGCAGGTTTTGATTGAAATCTTTGAGGATGCCGACGCTGGGCGGTGCATCGGAAGCCTCCTCGCGCATCACCCTTCCGTTCAGCAAAATATTGTCGATGGCGATGATGCCGCCTTGCCGGACAAGCTTGAGGCAACGCTCGAAATATTGCGGCGTGGGCGGTTTGTCTGCGTCTATCAGTGCCAAATCGTAGCTTCCGGCTTCACCCTGTGCAATCAAATCATCCAATGTCAGTAATGCGGGTTGCAGGTGCAGGCTGATTTTATGTGCCACACCGGCCTCGTTCCAAACCTGACGCGCCGTATCGGTAAAGGTTACATTGATGTCGCAGGCGGTAATCCGCCCGTGTTCGGGCAACGCCAATGCAAGCGCGGTGCTGCTGTATCCGGTAAACACGCCGATTTCCAGATATTTTTCCGCACGGATCAGCTTTGCCAGCCAAACCAAAACCGCCGCCTGTTCGCGCGCAATCGCCATTTTTCCCATACGGTGATGCCCGGTCTTCTCGCGCAGCCGTGTCAAAACGGGATGTTCGGGTTCGCCGATGGCGTTCAAATAGTTTTGCAGGTCCGGTGCGACATTGGACAGATTGGTCGTCATTTCGGCGGGTTCAGTCTTGGTAATAGGTATAAGGTTTTTTCGCCACTTTTGCCGCCTCGAAGTTTTCCTGTTCTTCGGGATTGAGTTCGACATCCCACAAAAGCCCCCTGTTTTCCAAACGCTGCTGTTCCAACTCAGGTTTTTCTTCAATCAGGCGGTTGAGGAATTGTGTGGCTTCGGATTGGTAGTGATACATCTTTGTGCTCCAATTTTACGGAATATGGCGTGATTATACTGGTATTTTCCAAACGGGATAAACGGCTTTTATCAAGAATACAGGCAGAAAGGTAAGGGGTTTTATTATAGAATGAAGCGTTTTTTGAAACGGAAGCCCATGCCATGTCCCGAATTGCCGCCCTGCCCGACCATCTCGTCAACCAAATCGCCGCCGGCGAAGTGGTCGAACGCCCTGCCAACGCCTTGAAAGAAATCGTTGAAAACAGTATCGATGCAGGCGCGACGGCGATTGATGTCGAGCTGGCAGGCGGCGGCATCCGCCTCATCCGCGTCGGCGACAACGGCAGCGGTATCCACCCCGACGACATCACCCTCGCGCTCCACCGCCACGCCACCAGCAAAATCAAAACCTTAAACGATTTGGAACACGTCGCCAGCATGGGCTTTCGCGGCGAAGGCTTGGCAAGCATCGCCTCCGTCAGCCGCCTGACCCTGACCAGCCGTCAAGACGGCAGCGCGCACGCTACCCAAGTCAAAGCCGAAGACGGCAAACTCAGCAGCCCTACGGCAGCCGCCCACCCCGTCGGCACCACCATCGAAGCTGCCGAACTCTTCTTCAATACCCCCGCGCGGCGCAAGTTCCTCAAATCCGAAAACACCGAATACGCCCACTGCGCCACCATGCTCGAACGCCTCGCGCTGGCGCATCCGCACATTGCCTTCTCGCTCAAACGCGACGGCAAACAAGTGTTCAAACTCCCAGCACAAAACCTGCATGAACGGATTGCCGCCATTGTCGGCGATGACTTTCAGACGGCATCCCTGGAAATCGACAGCGGCAGCGGCGCATTGCGGCTCTACGGCGCGATTGCCAAGCCGACTTTTGCCAAAGGCAAAACCGACAAACAATACTGCTTCGTCAACCATCGTTTTGTCCGCGACAAAGTGATGCTTCACGCTGTCAAACAGGCATACCGCGACGTTTTGCACAACGCGCTGACCCCCGCCTTCGTCCTCTTCCTCGACCTGCCGCCCGAAGCCGTGGATGTCAACGTCCACCCGACCAAAACCGAAATCCGATTCCGCGACAGCCGCCAAATTCACCAACTGATATTCCACACGCTCGACAAAGCCCTTGCCGACACGCGTGCCGACCTGACCGAAAGCGTGAGCAACGCAGGCGAAGTGTTGCACGATATTACCGGCGTTACGCCTGCCCCAATGCCGTCTGAAAACGACAGCGAAAATCTGTTTGATCGCGCATCCAACTACCCGACAGGCAACAAACCCGATACACGCAATGCCTTTGGTTCATCAGGCAAAACCGCGCCCATGCCTTACCAAGCCGCGCGTGCGCCGCAACAACACAGCCTCTCCCTGCGCGAAAGCCGCGCGGCCATGAATACTTACGCCGAGCTTTACAAAAAAACCGACGACATCGACCTTGAGTTAAGCCAATTCGAACAGGCACGTTTCGGCAATATGCCGTCTGAAATGCCTATTCCCCAAACAGATACGCCGCTTTCAGACGGCATCTCATCACAATCCGAACTGCCGCCGCTCGGCTTTGCCATTGCCCAATTACTAGGCATCTACATCCTTGCCCAAGCCGAAGACAGCCTGCTGCTCATCGATATGCACGCCGCCGCCGAACGCGTCAACTACGAGAAAATGAAACGCCAACGTCAGGAAAACGGCAACCTGCAAAGCCAGCGCCTGCTTATTCCCGTAACCTTTGCCGCGTCCCACGAAGAATGCGCCGCCCTCTCCGATCATGCCGAAACGCTGGCAGGCTTTGGCCTGGAATTATCCGATATGGGCGGCAATACCCTTGCTGTCCGTGCAGTTCCCGCCATGCTCGGCAAAGCCGATGTCGTCTCCCTCGCCAAAGACGTATTAAACGAATTCGCCCAAGTCGGCAGCAGCCAAACCATCGAAGAACACGAAAACCGCATCCTCGCCACCATGTCCTGCCACGGCTCAGTCCGCGCCGGCCGTCGGCTTACCCTGCCGGAAATGAATGCGCTCCTGCGCGATATGGAAAACACGCCGCGCAGCAACCAGTGCAACCACGGCAGACCGACTTGGGTCAAACTGACTTTGAAAGAATTGGACGCACTGTTCTTGCGCGGACAGTAAGCCGAAAGTGCTAGAATACGCCGCCCGAAGCCGCCGTTCAGACGGCATTCCGACGCACCGATAGAAACATCACGACCGAAACCAAGAGAAAAACATGGCCTATCAAGTTCTCGCCCGAAAATGGCGGCCCAAAACCTTTTCCGACCTAGTCGGTCAGGAACACGTCGTCAAAGCCCTGCAAAATGCCTTGGACGAAGGCAGGCTGCACCACGCCTACCTGCTGACCGGAACGCGCGGCGTGGGCAAAACCACCATCGCCCGCATCCTTGCCAAAAGCCTCAACTGCGAAAACGCGCAACACGGCGAACCTTGCGGCGTGTGCCAAAGCTGCACCCAAATCGATGCCGGACGCTATGTCGACCTGCTCGAAATCGACGCCGCCTCCAACACAGGCATCGACAACATCCGCGAAGTCTTGGAAAACGCCCAATACGCGCCGACCGCCGGCAAATACAAAGTCTATATCATCGACGAAGTGCATATGCTTTCCAAAAGCGCGTTCAACGCTATGCTCAAAACGCTGGAAGAGCCGCCCGAACACGTCAAATTTATTCTTGCCACCACCGATCCGCACAAAGTCCCCGTTACCGTCTTGAGCCGCTGCCTGCAATTTGTCTTACGCAATATGACCGCGCAGCAGGTTGCCGACCACCTCGCCCACGTCCTCGACAGCGAAAAAATCGCCTACGCCCCCCCCGCCCTGCAACTTTTGGGACGCGCCGCCGCCGGATCGATGCGCGATGCCTTGAGCCTGCTCGACCAGGCCATCGCCCTAGGTTCGGGCAAAGTTGCCGAAAACGATGTCCGCCAAATGATTGGTGCGGTTGACAAACAATACCTGTACGAACTGCTGACAGGCATCGTCAATCAAGACGGCGCAGCCCTGACCGCAAAAGCGCGGGAAATGGCGGCGTGTGCCGTCGGCTTTGACAACGCCTTGGGCGAACTTGCCATACTGCTGCAACAACTCGCCCTGATACAGGCAGTCCCCTCCGCCTTGGCGCACGACGATCCCGATTCCGATATTCTGCACCGCCTCGCCCAAACCATAAGCGGCGAACAAATCCAGCTTTACTACCAAATCGCCGTCCACGGCAAACGCGACCTGGGCCTCGCACCCGACGAATACGCCGGCTTTATGATGACCCTGCTGCGTATGCTGGCGTTTGCGCCCTTGGCGGCGGCTTCGTGTGATGCAAACGCCGTGATTGAAAATACCGAACTTCAATCCCCATCGGCACAAACCGCCGAAAAGGAGGCGGCCGCAAAAAAGCCCCAAGCGCGCCCTGAAGCAGATGCCGCCCAAACGCCCGTTCAGACGGCATCCGCAGCGGCAATGCCGTCTGAAGGCAAAACCGCCGGACCCGTTTCCCATCAGGAAAACAACAGCGTTCCGCCTTGGGAAGACGCGCCGGACGAAGCCCAAACCGCAGACGGCACGGCGCAGGCATCGGCAAAAAGCATTCAGACGGCATCCGAAGCCGGAACGCCGCCCGAAAATCAAGTTTCCAAGAACAAGGCATCCGACAACGAAACCGGGGCTTCCTTGTCCGAAGTGCCGTCTGAAAACCCCATTCAGGCAACACCGAATGATGAAGCCGTTGAAACGGAAACATTTGCGCACGAAGCCCCTGCAGAACCTTTCTACGGTTACGGCATTCCGGATAATGACTGCCCCCCGGAAGACGGCGCAGAAATCCCGCCGCCTGATTGGGAACACGCCGCCCCTGCCGATACCGCAGGCGGAGACGCGGACGAAGAAGGAGAAGCAGGCGGCATCGGCGGAAACAACACACCGTCCGCCCCGCCGCCCGAATTTTCCACCGAAAACTGGGCAGCCATCGTCCGGCATTTCGCCCGCAAACTCGGCGCGGCGCAAATGCCGGCGCAACACTCCGCGTGGACGGAATACCATCCCGACACCGGCCTGATGGTTTTGGCAATGACCGCCGAAGCACGCGCCACCGCCGACAAAAAACGCCTCGACAAAATCCGCGACACCCTCGCCCAAGCCTACGGGCTGCAACTCACCCTGCAAACCCAAGACTGGCGCGACGAAGCCGGCCGGGAAACCCCCGCGATGCAGGACAAGCGCGTCCAAGCCGAAGACAGGCAAAAAGCACAAGCATTGCTCGAAGCCGACCCCGCCGCACAAAAAATCCTCCAAGCATTCGGCGCGCAATGGCAGCCCGAATCACTGGAATTGGCGGCAAACCGCCCATAAACAGATATAATGCCGCCCGAACCCTTCGGACGGCATTGCCGTTTCCCTTATCCAATCAACACAGACAGGAGTTTTACCAATGTTCGGAAAAGCCGGATTAGGCGGCCTGATGAAACAGGCGCAGCAAATGCAGGAAAATATGAAAAAAGCGCAAGCCAAACTTGCCGAAACCGAAGTAGAAGGCGAAGCAGGCAACGGATTGGTCAAAATCACAATGACCTGCGCGCACGAAGTACGCAAAATCGACATCAGCCCCGATTTGATTCAAGAAGCCGCCGACGACAAAGAAATGCTCGAAGACCTCATCCTCGCCGCCCTTAAATCCGCCCGGGGCAAAGCCGAAGAAACCGCAAACAAAACAATGGGCGCATTCACCCAAGGTCTGCCCCCCGGAGTGGGCGACTTCTTCCGCTGATCCCCGACCGTCATTCCCACGCAGGCGGGAATGACGGAAGGCAATGCCGTCTGAAACTTCGTCATTCCCGTGAAAACGGAAATCCAGCCCCGTCGGAACAGAAACTTACACCCCCGTCATTCCCGTGAAAACGGGAATCCGGTAGGCCGGGCTGTAGGGTGGGCTTCAGCCCACCAATCCGCCAACAAGCACACACCCCCCCACAGCCGTCATTCCCGCGAAAGCGGGAATCTAGGACGTAGAATCTAAGAAACCGTTTTATCCGATAAATTCCCGTGCCGAGGGGTCTGGATTCCCGCCTTCGCGGGAATGACGGCATCAGTTTGCAGGATACGGCGTGAACGGTAAAAACAGCGAGAACGATAGGAACGTAAAAACGGCAAGAATAGCGGGAATCGGCAGGCTGAAGCCTACCCTGCCATTACGCCCTGCCATTCATTTCCGCATCCGTATATCGTAGGATGGGCTTCATCCCACCAAAACACAAAAATTCCGATGCCGTCTGAAACTTCGTCATTCCCGCGAACGCGGGAATCCAGAGCCTCTAAACTTTCAGATAATCTTTGAATATTGCCGCCTCCACCAATCCACCCGCACCAACCCAAAGCCCCAAACACCCCCTCCCTCAAAATCATCCAATAATGTAAAATCCCCCCCCCCCGCGAAAAAAATGATATATTCCAAGCGGAAAACCCTCAAAGCTGCCGTCATACGCGCCACGCGCAAACAACATCCCCGTCGGCGCGGATACGTAAAGCCGATGCCCGGGATGGGCATAAGCTCAGGCGCGGGATGTTCGCAAGATATGCTGTAGGGTGGGCTTCAGCCCACCGTTCCCACCAACTCAACCAATCCCGCAATCCGATTAAATGCCGTCAAACCGATGCCGTCTGAAAATAGCGGAAACGGCGGAGATGTTGGAATTGGCGGAGTTGGTAGGAATGACAGGAGCGGTGGGATTGGTGGGCTGAAGCCCACCCTACGCCCCCACCGAACCGTCATTCCCGCGAACGCGGGAATCCAGAAACACAACGCAACAGGAATCCATCGGAAAAAAAACAGAAACCGAACGGACTAGATTCCCGCCTGCGCGGGAATGACGGGATTTTAAGTTGGGGGAATTTATCAGAAAACCCCCAACCCCCAAAAAACACCGGGCGGATGCCGCACCATCCGCCCCCAAACCCTTTTTAACCATTCAAACAAACAGAAAGAGAAAACAAAATGAACAAAATATACCGCATCATTTGGAATTCGGCCCTCAATGCCTGGGTAGTCGTATCCGAACTTACCCGCAACCACACCAAACGCGCCTCTGCGACGGCGGCGGTTGCCGTATTGGCGACCCTCTTGTCCGCAACGGCACAGGCGAGCACCAACGCTTCGGGGGGGGGG
>NZ_CAUIZY010000024.1:0-9572 GCF_962747855.1 Neisseria blantyrii | reverse complement strand
CGGCGGTGCTGGCGAAGCTGAAGGACCAGGCTTCGGTCGGCGCGCCCGCACCCAAAGCCCCCGCCAAACCGGCAACGCCCGCAGCTAAAAAATAGAGTGGGAAATATGCATACTGCTGAATGGGATAGTAAGTCTGTTCAAAGAAGTATGTTGAATAATCTGTTCTTATTGGAAGTAAAGTAATGACTGATAATCGGGGATTTACGCTGGTTGAATTAATATCAGTGGTCTTGATATTGTCTGTACTTGCTTTAATTGTTTATCCGAGCTATCGCAATTATGTTGAGAAAGCAAAGATAAATGCAGTGCGGGCAGCCTTGTTAGAAAATGCACATTTTATGGAAAAGTTTTATCTGCAGAATGGGAGGTTTAAACAAACATCTACCAAATGGCCAAGTTTGCCGATTAAAGAGGCAGAAGGCTTTTGTATCCGTTTGAATGGAATCGCGCGCGGGGCTTTAGACAGTAAATTTATGTTGAAGGCGGTAGCCATAGATAAAGATAAAAATCCTTTTATTATTAAGATGAATGAAAATCTAGTAACCTTTATTTGCAAGAAGTCCGCCAGTTCGTGTAATGACGGGCTGGATTATTTTAAAGGAAATGATAAGGACTGCAGGTTACTTAAGTAGGCTTGTTTACAAATCAATCGATAGTGTTTTAGTATTTGTGCGGGTTTCCGCCTTGAGGGAATGAGAATCGTGTAATATTAAGCCTATAGTTATGACCCGTAATCCGTATCTGGATTGTTTCCGGATAAAAGAATAAACCCAATCGGTGGGTCGTTTAGGTTTATTTCATTGATTGACAGAGTTTTTGATAAATGGAAAGACAACGCTTTTTTGGGGGATGGTTTTGTTTTTCCCTCTGATATTGCCTATAGGTTTCTGCCCCTTCCGTTCTAAATATATTATCCGATTCGGATAAGTCGAATAAGGCACTTGATGCTAAGCCGATTACAAGTCGTTTCGATAAATCATAGGACATAATAAGGATATCTTTAGCCGTGGATTTATGGGGCATGGTAGCAAAAATTGTATAGGGGTGTACATTATTAAACAGATTTTATAATGCTGTCTGAAGATGTTTTCAGACGGCATTTTGTTTCCAACTCGTTATAGGCTTGTATTTTTCCTATGCAATATAGTAATTTAAGGTATGTTTGCACTCTTAGACATAAGGACAATTGCAGCCTTCGTCTTTAATATACAAATCACTATCCAACTTCAACTATACCCAATAGTTTTCCGAACCGCACACCTCCGCCCGATAACGCCCGGCGGAAGTTTTTTGGACATCGCGAACCTTGCCCTGCTGAAAATACAGCAGGCCACGTTCGGCGATATGGGGCGGAAATAGGCGGGGTAGGTAGATACCAGACATGGGTGCTTCCAAGAAGTTGTTGAAACATGAGGAGTTTACTGGTTCAGACGACGTTTGGGGAGAGGGCGGCGGGAAGATTTGTTTAGCGAAGTGGAAAAAGGTCGTCTGAAAATAGGTTTCAGACGACCTTTGGTTTGGTTGGAAAGGGAAATAATTTATAAAGACTCAAACAACTGTTTTAGTTTTTCCTTAAATTTATTGATAGATATTGGATTTAATCCATTTAACTCACTATCAATTAGGGATAAAGCTGCTTGCATATTATTAGTTAGTGTAAGTAATATTGCTTTAAACCGAATAAATGAACGATATGTTTGAGCACTTTTATTTACCAACTTCTCCAACTTATCAATTGCTTCCTGTAATCTCTTGGTATCTCTACAGCTAGCAGCCAAATCTGCTTTGGTTAGTAAAGGATAAGTTACTTGAGGAAATGTAGCAATAGCCTTATCAATTATATTAAAACTATTTTCATAGTCTTTTTTATAGAAAAAAGAAACTCTAGCTTGCATTGACAAAACGACTTCTTGAGCTTTATTTGATGGATCAATTGATAGTTTTTTTATTATGGAATTTAATTCATTAGCATGGATTCTTTCATCATCTTTCATTAAAATACATATAAAATAATCATTGGCGTTAATGATGTTCCCTGGTCTATTTTGATAATTCTCTTTCGAATAGACATAAGCTTTATCATACTCTTCATTTTGAATATATATTCGAATTAGTTCACCACGTACCTTTGGATCATTAAATTTTTTATATTCTAATGATTTGATGAGATGATTTTCTGACTGTTGAGTTTTGCCTCGTAACCTGTAGAAAAAGCCAATCAAAAATTCTTTTTCACCTTCATCGTGGATTTTATGAACTTCTTGAAAAAACTCATCATTCATACCTTTTCTAGCTAATGCCTGACATTTTAAAAATCGAACAAAGTTTATTGTATTCTTATGCAGAGTTCTTTCATTTGAAAGAACTCTGTTTGCTAGTGAGATGGCTTCATCGTAATTTCTGTCTTCATCATATAATTTTTTAATAGTACTAATAAATATCGAAGGTAGAATAAATTTATATGCATCAGAACTGTTGGTTAATAAATTTTCTTTAGCTGATAAAAAATATCCAGAAATATCAAATCCATCATCATTAAAATTAGAGATGAAATTTTGTGCATAACTCTGTATTGATTTATTAAATTCAGCTTTTAATTCAAATCTATTTCTGCTAATATAGTCACGTAATACTTCATTTAGTCTAATATATTCAGAAACTTTTCCAATATATTCACATATTGAATTTGTAATTAATTCTTGTAACAAAGGAAAATATTTTTCTTCTGGGACTATCTTAAATAGAACTTCATAACTAATAAATTCAAATTTTGAAAGAAGAAGTATAAGTTCTTTAATTTCTTCATTATCTTTATAGATATCAAAAATTACTTTCGCTTTATCAGAAGAATATTGTTGGATGATATGAGAATTTTTTTTCGCAGAAATAATTCCTTGTTCTTTAATTTGATCGACTGCAAAAAAAACTTGTTCTGGATACCCTGTAAGAAGATCGGAGAAAAATTGCATGTCGTCGGCAGAAAGCGATTCCCGTATATTTTGAAAAGAAGAATATCTATTCAATAAGCCATTTCTTTCTGGGCGTTCTAATTCTTTTACTGATACAGAAAATATTTTTGGATATTTTCTATATAGGATTGGGTTTAATCTAAATTGTGAAGCTATACAAAATAATAGTCTATTATCAAAGGATAATAATATATCATTAAACCAGTCAATAATAGAGCCATCTCTCTGCACAAGTACACCATAATCTTCTATAAGAATCTTTTCATTTTCATTATTTATCTGACTGATGATTCTTTTTAGTATTTCAATTTTTCTTTGTAAGTTATCATTTAATATTGAATTCTTTTCATTATTAGACAAAGGATAAATACCGCTATCTGCAAGTTTAAAAATAAAATCTTCTATGTTATCTTGACTATTTAAAGATATGAATATAGGTTTGTATGCTCCCTTAACTAATCCTGCCTTTTTTATTGAATAATTAAGCAATGATTTTCTTCCAATTGAAGGAAGTCCAGATGCAATTAGGGTAATAGGATAGGTTTGATCAAAGTCATCTAATCGCTCTTCTATTTTTTTAATTAAATCATTTCTACCTACAAAAATTTCTTGTCTTTCTTTAAGTTTAGGATGGTGTTTCCATGCTAGTTCGATCAGGCGGGTATTGATTTTTCGAGCTGCTATTTTAGGGGAGGCGATAAGCTGTATATTTAGGTTTTCTCGCATCCATTCAGGAATCCTTTCATCCTTATAGTTTACTTTATCATCTATAATAATCGGATATATTCTATCTATTTGCTCTTGATCTAATTTGTCTTTTGCATATGTTAGCTCCTCTTTTACCCAATCAGAATCTAATGAGTGCCCAGATAAAAATATGACAAACAAAGATGTATCATTCAGCGCATTATGAATTTCTTCAATATTCATCATGCCTTTTTCAAAAGTAATTTCATCAAATAGTGTAGCATCTGTTCTCAAATTTTCTGCAACTACTCTTATATAACGTTCTTTATCTTTAGAACTATGTGATAAAAAGCATTTAATCATTTTTTAAATTCCATAAGTTTGAAAATTGAATAATCTATTGAATTTTAGATTATTACCTAAAGAAACTCCACTCCTTCAACAACCGCTTCACCGACACCGGATACGGCGTCTTCAACTCCTGCGCGAACAGCGATACCCTCAATTCTTCAATCATCCATTTAAACCCTGCAAGGCCGTCTGGAATGGGGAGACCTTGTTTAATCAGGCTGTCGGTTTTTTCCTGCCACATTTGTTCAAGCTCTTGAATATCGGCTTCGCGGGCTGCGTCGCGGGCGGGGTTGCCGCTGTATTTTTTGAGGCGCAGGGTCATGGCTTTGAGGTAGATGGGGAGGCGCGGCCATTGTGTCCACGGGGTGCGGGTGGCGAAGCCGGCGGCGAGCAGGGTTTGCAGGCGTTGGCGTATGAGGTGGGTGAGCGGGTGTTTGCCGAGTTTGCTGTTGAGTTCGGCGTAGGCGGCGGCGGTTTCCTGCAGGTAGCGGCTGAGGGCTTCTTTGACGGCGGGCAGGCGGCTGCGGGCGCGTTTGATTTGTTCTTTGAAGGCTTTTTCGTTGCGCGGCAGTTCGTCTTCGCCGATAAAGGCGCGGTCGCAGACGGCTTGGGTGAGGTCGTCGCGCAGGGTGTCGGCGTTGATGTGTTTGAGCAGCATGGCGGCTTGGGTGAAGCCTTGGATGCCTTTGTTCAGGTCTTTAACTTGTTCTTTTAGTTGTAGTTTCATGAGTTCGATCACGCCTAATCTGTGGGCTTGTCCGGCGGCGGCGGACGTGTCGAACAGGCGTAGGGCGATACGGCCGTCTTTTTCTTTTTGCAGGCCGAGGTAGCCGGTGAGCTGCTGTTTGCCGCGGGCGAATTTGATGGATTCGGGCAGGGTGCCGATGTCCCATGCGGTAACGTTATCGCGCTCGAATTCTTGGGTGTTGTCGCGGAAGGTGGTGGCGGCGGCTTTGCCAAGCTGTTGTTGGATTTGGACTAAATCGCGCCCCATGGCTAATTCTTGTCCGCCGTCGTCGATGATGCGGAGGTTGAAATAGCAGTGTTCGGGCAGCCTGAACGCTGCCCATTCGTCTTGGTTGATTTGCTCGAGTATGCGGATGTCGCCTGCGGTTTTGGCGATGGCTTGGGCAAGCTGGGGCAGGATGGGGGCGTTGCGGTCGGGGTTTTGGCTTAAAAATTGGGTGATGAATTCGGGCACGGGCACGCAGATACGGCGGATTTGTTTGGGCAGCGCTTTGATTTGTAGCTGGATTTTTTCGCGTATCATGCCGGGTACGAGCCATTCGAGGGCGGAGGGGCTGATGCGGTTGAGCACGGTGAGCGGCAGGGTGAGGGTAACGCCGTCGAGCGGGTGGTGCGGCTCGAAGCGATAGCTGAGTTTGAATTTGCCGTCTGCGGTTTGCCAGTGTTTGGGGAATTGTTCTTCGGTGATGTGCGCGGCGGCGTGCTGCATGAGGTCATCGCGGCTGAGGAACAGCAGGCGCGGGTTGTCGCGCTCGGCGGTTTTGAGCCAGGCTTGGAAGGTGCGGATGTCGGCGAGGGGGAGGGGTTTCAAACGGCCTTTTGGGGGTGCAGGCTGCTTTTTGGGTTTGGGGTCGTCTGAAACCGTTGAAGCTGTGGCACTCTGTTCCCTCTCCTGTGGGAGAGGGCTTGCTGCGGTTGCGGAAAAGTTGGTTTGCGCGGCAACTGTTTTGCCCTCTCCCCGACCCTCCCCCACGGGGGAGGGGGTAGTTTGCTGAGGGTTTGCAGGATGCAGGTCGTCTGAAAATTGGGGTTCGTGGTTTTCAGGTATCCTTTGGGCATGCAGGCTGCTTTCGGTTTTAGTTTTAGCTTCGCAAGACGTCGTTTGCAGACTGCCTGAAATTGTTGAAGCTGCGGCACCCTGTTCCCTCTCCTGTGGGAGAGGGTTAGGGAGAGGGTTTGCTGCGGTTGCGGAAAAGTTGGTTTGTGCGGCAACTGTTTTGCCCTCTCCCCGACCCTCCCCCACGGGGGAGGGGGTGGTTTGTTGGGCGGCGTTGGTTGGGTTGTCAAACCCAACGGTTTTTGCGGTTGCGGCGGGTGTTGGGTTTCCAACCCAACCTACGGTGTTGCCGTGATTTTCATTTTGGCGAAACTTGTTGCGTTCATTTTCAGATGACCTTTCGGCTTTGTCAGATTCAATAATCCGTACGGAATCTTCGCTTCCCCAAACGCCGCCTTTCGCGTCTTTCCACACCAGCTCGGGCAGTCGTTCGTTATAAAACGCAAACAGGGCTTCGTCATCGACCAATACGTCTTGCTTGCGCGATTTGTGTTCGAGTTCGGTAATTTCTTTAATCAGCTTTTTGTTGTGGGCAAAAAAGGCCGTCTGAAGATTGCTTTCCTGCGCCACCAATGCGCCGCGGATAAAGATTTCGCGCGCTTCTTCGGGCGCAACTTTGCCGTAAGACACGGGGCGGCGCGGCAAGACGGTCAGGCCGTAAAGCGTCACGCGTTCGCTGGCGACAACTTCGCCGCGTTTTTGTTCCCAGTGCGGCTCGAAATAGTGGTAGCGGACAAGGTGCGGCGCTTCCTGCTCTATCCATTCGGGCTGGATAACGGCGACGTCGCGCGCGTAAAGGCGCGTGGTTTCAACCAATTCTGCCGCCATCACCCATTTGGGCTTGGCTTTGAACAGGGCTGACGCAGGGAAAAGGTGGAAACGGCTGCCGCGCGCGCCGGTATAGTCGTTGCCGTCGGGCGATTTCATGCCGACGTTGGCGATAAGGCCGGTGAGCAGGGCGCGGTGGATTTGTTCGTAGCCCGCTTCTTTGGCGGCGCGGATTTGGGCACGGTGTTGTTTTTTGTCCAGTTGTTTTTGTTTGAGTTTGGCCGCCAAATCTTGGTCGCCTTGGCTTTCAGACGGCCTTAATTGCTCTTGGGAAGGAGGTTGTCTAAACGCGGCTTCCTTGGTGGTCAAACCCATTTCAATCGCGGTTTGGGCAAGCTGGTGGTGCAACTCGCGCCATTCGCGCATCCGCAGGTGCGACAGGAAATATTGGCGGCACCACTGCACCAGTTGCTTGTTGGACAAACCCTTGTCGCGCTCGCGCTGGAAGCTGTCCCAAATGTTCAGATAGGCAAGGAAATCGGACTGCTTGTCGGTAAAACGCTCGTGTGCCTTGGCGGCGGCATCGCGCGCTTCCAACGGCCGCTCGCGCGGGTCTTGAATCGACAGCGCGGACGCAATCACCAATATTTCCGCCATGCAGTCGTGTTTCTTCGCCGCCAGCAAAATGCGCGCGATTTTCGGGTCGATGGGTAGGCGCGCCATTTGTTCGCCGAGTTTGGTCAGGCGGTAGCGGGGAGGGGTTGATGGGGCGGTTTTCAGGCTGCCTGAAAGGGGGACAGAGGGCGTGTTGTGGTGGTTTTGGGTGTTTTGCATAATTCGTAGGTCAGGTATTAGTCCAATATTGCCGTATTTCTTTTATTGATTGTACTTCTGCGAATTCACAACCACTTCATTCCACATCTTTTTATGTTCAAATTTGAGTGATGTATCCTGTTCCAATAAATTGACATAATTAGAAATAAATTCGGCAGGATTTTCTAATAGTCGCAAATAATATTTCAATGAATGAATAATCCCATTAACAATAACATGACACCCATGAATAGTTTTAATTTTTTCAATTTCTCTTTCAATAAGTTCCCGTTCACTTTCATCAATATCTGCTGTTGATAACAAGTAATACCGCTTAACTTGTGTGGTTTGAAATTTTTCAAAGGCATCTTGCACAAGTTGGCGTGTAATCGGAATGCCATGTTTTACTTCAACAGCTTCAAAGGCTTCATTCTTTTCATCATTAATGTCTATATCGCCAATCCGACCGCTTCTTGCATCTGCCGAAGTATGATTTTCTAATGGTAATAATGTTTTTTCGTCAAAACGCCTCAATTCCTTTATCAGACATTGGTAAATTGCATAAAACGCCAACACAGGCAGCCTTGCTGCACCATCGGCAGTATATTTAGCTTGAAAGTGTTTGTTTAATAAATCAATAATTGCTGAAATTGGTAAGTTGTGAGGTTTTGCTAAATCTATTTGCTGTGCATTACGTTTTAAGATAAGCCCTTGCAGTAGGTAAGAAAAAATTTCTGGCAGTCGCTCGTTTTTCTGAATCAGAGCGATGGTTGACAAAAAAGATGCTTTTAGTCTGCTTGGGTTAATTGCACCTGTATAGTTTTCATCGTATGGTACTTTTTGTTCTAATGACCGAGTAAGCCAGCCACTTTCTGCCATTGCTGGAAATTTTTCCAATTTGAGAAATGGTGTGATGTGGTTAGTATCAAATGTCCGTCCAGAGTAACCTCCGCTAATACTGGATTGATGTTTTCGAATATCTTGTTCAGGATGAAGCTGCTTATAAACCAAACTAGTTATTACAACAGTTAAAACGGCTTTTGCTTTTTCTGAATAAGCTAAAATGTCGTCCAATACTACTCTTTCATTTTCTGATAGTTTGGTTTGAATTACATTATGAGAACCTAGGGTTTGTAGTGCTTCATCGTAGGTAGCACGAATAAATTCATTTGGGTTTTGATTTTTAGACATGATTACTTTCCTAATAGTTGCTGTTTTATTTGCTCACCAACCGCATTAATCATGGGAATGGCAACCGAATTTCCAATTTGTCGGTAAAGTTCGCTCTTACTATTGATAAAACGGAATGTTTCAGGGAAACCCATAATCCGATAACATTCATTAATGGTAAGTTTGCGGACTTTTCCATTGTGGAAAATCCAAAATCGCCCCGATGTTTCTTGTGATGGCAATGCTGGATGTACTCCATTGGTTGAATAGATGCGGTTTGGTTGCTTATGTACTCGGGATAAGTTTTCTGTTCCTTCACGTACCCCTACCTTGCGAATGGCTTTGTTGCGATAACCCGCAAAAATCAAACCTGACTTTTGCTGTTTCTGTTCCGACAAAATCGTATAAGGCTCATTCAAATATTCAAATTCACCTTCTGCATCTAAGAAATCTTTCAATACAGTTCGCTGTTGATATTTCAATTTTGAAAAATCAAATTTTTTAGATTTGCTGCCAATAATGATGATGCGTTCTCTATTTTGCGGCAAACCAAAATCTGTGGCGTTTAGTAATTTTTTCTCAACGTAATAACCCAATTCCTGCAAATGTGTGAGGATTGTTGTCAGTGTACGTTTTTTGTCATGATGAATAAGGTGCTTCACATTTTCCAAGAATACAACTTCAGGTTGTTTCGCTTCTATGATTTTGAAGACATGATAAATCAGCGTGCCGCGCGTATCTTCAAATCCTCGCATTTTCCCTGAAATACTGAATGGCTGGCAGGGAAATCCTGCACACAATACATCGTGCTGAGGAATTAAATCCAATGGAATTTGTTCAATATCACCAAAAGGAACTTCACCAAAGTTTAATTCGTAGCTTTTTTGGGCGTAGGTATTGAATTCTGATGAGAATAAGCATTTTCCACCTAATTTTTGTAGAGGAATACGAAATCCACCAATACCAGCAAATAAATCAATAAAAGTAAACTTAGGTTGTTGGGGGGGGGG
>NZ_CAUIZY010000023.1:0-9589 GCF_962747855.1 Neisseria blantyrii | reverse complement strand
TTCCCGACATTCTGTGCTATACTTTTCAGTTCGTTCGCAGCTTCGGCAGCAGCGAAGAACCGAACTATACGCTTGAAGACGTATACGGTCAATACTTTCAGCGGGATTTTTTTGGGGAAATTCGTCATATCTCTGTCGGATAAGGTTTTTTATTTCTGCCAAATGCTGCGCCGCCTCCAATAATCCCTTCCTCATCGGCGACCCACGCTACGCTCGCTATGGTTTATACCTATTTAAAGCTGGTACCCTTTCTTCGAAATCACAAGAAATAATTGTGATAATATTTGCATGGTTTAAATATTCTAAAAAATTATTAATTTTATTGATACATTCATCAGTATCATATTGATTTAACATAATTATCTCTATGATAAATGGAAAATATAAAAAATTATCTTTAAAGTCAAAATTACGTTTTTCATCAAATTCATCATTATTAAAAAAATAAATATCTAACATTTCAGTTTCTATATATTTACCATTTATTAATGGCGATTTAAAGAAATTTTCAATCGCTGCAGAGATTAGATTTTTATCTTGACTACTAATAAATAATTTACAAAAATCAGAAATCATAAATTTTCCTTTTCTCCTCTGGTTGGTGCGCCTTTGTGAATATGCCGTCTGAAACTCGGGGCTTCAGACGGCATTTTCGTTTGCCGCTATTAGTCGGCAAACTGTTTTTTCATTCTCTCACGACGCTCTTGCGCCTCTACGGACAAAGTGGCTGTCGGGCGTGCCAGCAGCCGCTTCAGACCGATAGGTTCTCCCGTATCGGCACAGAATCCATAGTCCCCTTCATCAATATTGCGGATGGTCGCCTGTATTTTACTGAGAAGTTTTCGTTCCCGATCGCGGGTACGGAGTTCCAATGCGTACTCTTCTTCCTGTGTGGCACGGTCGGCAGGATCAGGGGCTGATTCGTGTTCTTGGAGATGTCCTGTCGTAGCGGAAGCATTTTCGATAAGTTCGTCTTGCATTTTTACCAGCAATTCGCGGAAAAAAGCCAAATGGTCGTCATTCATATAATCGTCTTCCGACCCGTTCCAATTCAAAATATCTTGTTCCGTCAGCTTTGCCATAATGTATGTCCTCTCGGTTCACCGCAAAAAACAAAGCACCACAAAGTGGCTTTATTCCTTTGATTTTTATAAGGCTTATTGCCTAAAGCGTTTTTAGAAAACGCGCATCATAACACGTTTTGGATTAGGGTTTTTATTTTCTTTACATTATTGATATTGCCGTTCCATTTCCTGCGAACGGCGCACACAGGCACAAACACCTTCATTTATGGCTTCGGCGACACGATGCCGTCTGAAGGCTTCCACGGCTTCGTGGGTTGTCCCGCCTTTTGACGTTACATTTTTTTGAAGCTTCTCGAAATCTTCACCCGTCTGCTCGGCAAGGGCAACCGCTCCTTTAAATGTTGCCAGGCTGAGCGCGCGTGCTTCTGCCATATCAAACCCTTGTCGGATGGCGGCATTTTGCAATGCGTCCAACAGATAAAACACATATGCCGGCCCGCTGCCGCTGATGCCGGTAATGCTGTGCATTTGCGCTTCATCTTCCAACCAAACGGTCAAACCGACAGATTTCATGATTCGATCGGCAATCCTGCGGTCTGTTTCCGATACTTCCGCTTCGGCAAACATACCGGATACGCCCAGCCCGATTTTTCCGGGCGTATTCGGCATAACCCGGACAATGCGGCGTGTTCCCCCGAGGTAACGGCTGAGCGTATCGACCGACAATCCGGCTGCGACAGAAAGCACCAATGCGCCGTTGGTGCGGATATTTTTGCACGCGACTTCCATATCCTGCGGCTTGACGGCAAGGATTAAAACATCGTCGGAATGAAGCTCCGGCAAGGTTTCAGAAGTTTCGACACCCAACTCTTTTTGCAAACGTTCGCGCTTTTCCGCCCCCCGGTTGGCAATATGGATGCGGTAACCGCCCTGTTTGACCAATCCGCCCGCAACGGCAGCCGCCATATTTCCGCCGCCGAGAAAATAAACATTCATTATTTCTACCCTATTCAAAATTACCTTACTAAATTCATTCCCAACTTTTTACCATCGGACGCGCTCGGACAGGCCGTTGCGCCGCAACCCCTGCTTTTCCAAACAATCAAAACCTTCCTGTTTGAACGTCTCAATCAAAGGTTTGCCGTCACGCGTACGCCAATCCAGCCCGCAGGCTTCAAACTTCCCTATTTTCCTGTAAAAGTAAGATTGTTGTGCGGACTCATATTCGTTTGCCCTGACGGAACGATTGCCGTCTGAAAGCGGTATCTCGTAGTCTTCTAAAGACGGCGGACTCTCGCCGCCAATATCCCAAAAATCGATGGCGGCCGGTTTTCTCGGCTTACACCAGCCGGACAGGGACGAACACTCATACCAATCTGCCAACCGGCAGCCGGTAACCGTAAAGGCAAGTAACGCAGCCGTTGCCGTATATTTTATTGCCCGAATTTCCATCATCCCCTTTTCCCGAAAATCGCGCTGCCGATACGGACGTGTGTCGCACCGCACTCAATGGCGGCAGGCATATCGTCCGACATCCCCATAGACAGCACATCCGCCTTAACGCCTGCCTCATTGAGATCGGCAAGCAGCTTTTGCATGGTCTGAAACTGGGTTTTCAACTCCGTTTCACTGCTGTTGGCTTTGGCAACGCACATCAAGCCGCGTACGACAAGGTTGGGCAGCTTCGCCACTTCCACGGCAAGCGCGACCGCTTCTTCGGGCGAGACACCGTGTTTCGCCGCCTCGCCCGCAATGTTCACCTCGATACACACCTGCAAGGGCGGCATTGAGAAAGGACGCTGTTCGCTCAAACGGCGGGCGGTTTTCAGACGGCATACGGTATGCACCCAATGCGCGCGTTCGGCGACAAATTTGGTTTTATTGGACTGCACATCGCCGATGACGTGCCACACGATGTCGGGCAAATCCGCCAACTCTTCCGTTTTACCGTACCACTCCTGAATATAGTTCTCGCCGAAATCACGCTGTCCGGCGGCGTAAACTTCGCGGATGCCGTCTGAAGGGAAAGTCTTACTGACGGCAATCAGGCTGACAGAATGCGGCTCCCTGCCCGCCTGCAGAACCAATTTTCCGATACGGTCGGACACCTCCCGATAACGTTCTTGCAAAACCGTCATAAATTATCCCCGGTAAAAATGCTTAAATAGTTGAATCCCAAGAATCAGGGCAGTAAAATTCAGAAGTAGGAAACACCGAACGACCCAAACATTATACTGGACAATATCCCATTATGCAGATTACCGACTTACTCGCCTTCGGCGTTAAAAACAAAGCATCCGACCTTCACCTGAGTTCGGGCATATCCCCTATGATTCGGGTTCACGGCGATATGCGGCGCATCAACCTTCCCGAAATGAGTGCGGAAGAGGTCGGCAATATGGTAACTTCGGTGATGAACGACCATCAGCGGAAAATCTACCAGCAAAACTTGGAAGTCGACTTCTCGTTCGAACTGCCCAACGTTGCCCGGTTCCGCGTCAACGCCTTCAACACCGGCCGCGGCCCCGCCGCCGTATTCCGCACCATTCCCAGCACCGTCTTATCGCTGGAAGAATTGAAAGCCCCGCGCATTTTCCAAAAAATCGCAGAATCTCCGCGCGGCATGGTATTGGTTACCGGCCCTACCGGTTCGGGCAAATCGACCACGCTTGCTGCGATGATCAACTACATCAACGAAACCCAGCCGGCACACATCCTGACCATCGAAGACCCGATCGAATTCGTCCACCAAAGCAAAAAATCCCTGATTAACCAACGCGAGCTGCACCAGCACACCCTCAGCTTCGCCAACGCGCTGAGTTCCGCATTGCGCGAAGACCCCGACGTTATCCTTGTCGGCGAGATGCGCGACCCCGAAACCATCGGCTTGGCACTGACCGCCGCCGAAACCGGACACTTGGTTTTCGGCACGCTGCACACGACCGGCGCGGCAAAAACCGTCGACCGTATCGTGGACGTATTCCCGGCGGGGGAAAAAGAAATGGTGCGCTCTATGCTGTCCGAATCGCTGACCGCCGTCATCTCCCAAAACCTGCTGAAAACGCGCGACGGCAACGGCCGTGTCGCCTCGCACGAAATCCTGATTTCCAACCCCGCCGTCCGCAACCTCATCCGCGAAAACAAAATCACGCAGATTAACTCCGTCCTGCAAACCGGGCAGGCGAGCGGTATGCAGACGATGGACCAATCGCTGCAATCGCTGGTGCGCCAAGGGCTGATCGCACCGGAAGTCGCACGCAAACGCGCGCAAAACAGCGAAAGTATGAGTTTCTGACACACAACCGCCTTCCGGCCATACCAGCGGGAAAACAAGGCGCAAACACGCGGGGCGGGACGCGGCATCCCGCCCGGCATCCCCTTCAGAACAGGAAGCGTCCGCCTTCCTGTTGAAACCCGCCGCCGCAAACTGCAAGGCTTAAACTGAAAAGAAGTTAACGATGAGTACCGATAACCTGCACGACATCTTGGACGAAATGGTTCAAGTGTATTCTCAAAAAAAACAAAGCCGCTCCGAAACCCCGGCCGAAATCGGCGCACACCTCCACCCGCTGCTCGACCGCCTGTGCGAAACCGCAGAAGCGCAAAGCGCGTCCGACATCCTTATCAGCAAAGGATTCCCGCCATCGTTGAAAATCAACGGCGCACTGACCCCTCAGCCGCAAAAGGCTCTGACGGGCGAGGAAACCGCCGCCATCGCCGCATCGACGATGAACACCGAACAATTGGAAATATTCCGGCGCGACGGCGAAATCAACTACTCCGTCCAATCGCGCAGCGGCACGCGCTACCGCGCCAACGCCTACCACAGCCAAGGCCACGCGGGTTTGGTTTTGCGGCGCATCAACCACGTCATCCCGCAAATGCAGGAATTGGGCCTGCCCGAAAAACTCAAAGACCTCGCCGTCGCACCGCGCGGGCTGCTGATTATCGTCGGGCCTACCGGTTCGGGCAAATCCACCACGATGGCGACTATGCTCGAACATCGCAACAAAACCCTGCCCGGCCATATCGTTACCATCGAAGACCCGATAGAGTTTATCTACAAACCGCGCCGCTGCATCTTTACCCAGCGCGAAATCGGCGTCGACACCATAAACTGGCAGACGGCGGTACAAAACGCTATGCGCCAGTCCCCCGACGTGGTCTGCATCGGCGAAGTCCGCAGCAGGGAAAATATGGAATACGCGATGCAGCTCGCCCAAACCGGCCACCTGTGCATTTTTACGCTCCACGCCAACACCGCGCCGCAGTCGCTCGAACGCATACTCAACTTCTACCCCAAAGAACAGCACAAGCAAATACTGATCGACATCGCCCTCAACCTGTCCGGTATCGTCTGCCAACGCCTCGCCCTCAAAAAAGACAAAACGGGCAGGACGGCGGTTGTCGATTTGCTCATCAACACGCCCGCCATCCAAGACTTCATCCTGAAGGGCGACCTGATGAACATCAATAAAATCATGGAAACCGCCAAAACCGACGGAATGCAGACAATGGATCAAAACCTTTTCGAACTGTACCGTCACGGCATCATCAGTTACGAAGAAGCCCTGCGCCAGTCCGTTTCCGCCAACAACCTGCGCCTGCATATCCAACTGTACGAAGAAGGCAAAATGCCCGAACTCCTTTACGACAGGGTCAACGGTCTCAACCTCGTTTCCTGATCCGCAAAACCCAATGCCGTCTGAAAACGCCGCCCCGTTTTCAGACGGCATGATTTTATCCGCCCCATTCATGTGCTACACTTTATTCACTTCATAACAATAAACCAGTAAAACCATGAAAACCCCACTCCTCAAGCCTCTGCTCATTACCTCGCTTCCCGTTTTCGCCAGTGTCTTTACCGCCGCCTCCATCGTCTGGCAGCTAGGCGAGCCCAAGCTCGCCATGCCCTTCGTACTCGGCATCATCGCCGGCGGCCTGGTCGATTTGGACAACCGCCTGACCGGACGGCTGAAAAACATCATCGCCACCGTCGCCCTGTTCACCCTCTCCTCACTTGTCGCGCAAAGCACGCTCGGCACAGGGCTGCCCTTCATCCTCGCCATGACCCTGATGACTTTCGGCTTTACCATCATGGGCGCGGTCGGGCTGAAATACCGCACCTTCGCCTTCGGCGCACTCGCCGTCGCCACCTACACCACACTTACCTACACCCCCGAAACCTACTGGCTGACCAACCCCTTCATGATTTTGTGCGGCACCGTACTGTACAGCACCGCCATCCTCCTGTTCCAAATCGTCCTGCCCCACCGCCCCGTCCAAGAAAGCGTCGCCAACGCCTACGAAGCACTCGGCGGCTACCTCGAAGCCAAAGCCGACTTTTTCGATCCCGACGAAGCCGAATGGATAGGCAACCGCCACATCGACCTCGCCATGAGCAACACCGGCGTCATCACCGCCTTCAACCAATGCCGTTCCGCCCTGTTTTACCGCCTTCGCGGCAAACACCGCCACCCGCGCACCGCCAAAATGCTGCGCTACTACTTCGCCGCCCAAGACATCCACGAACGCATCAGCTCCGCCCACGTCGACTACCAAGAGATGTCCGAAAAATTCAAAAACACCGACATCATCTTCCGCATCCACCGCCTGCTCGAAATGCAGGGACAAGCCTGCCGCAACACCGCACAAGCCCTGCGCGCAAGCAAAGACTACGTTTACAGCAAACGCCTCGGCCGCGCCATCGAAGGCTGCCGCCAATCGCTGCGCCTCCTTTCAGACGGCAACGACAGTCCCGACATCCGCCACCTGCGCCGCCTGCTCGACAACCTCGGCAGCGTCGACCAGCAGTTCCGCCAACTCCGACACAGCGACTCCCCCGCCGAAAACGACCGCATGGGCGACACCCGCATCGCCGCCCTCGAAACCGGCAGCTTCAAAAACACCTGGCAGGCAATCCGTCCGCAGCTAAACCTCGAATCGGGCGTATTCCGCCATGCCGTCCGCCTGTCCCTTGTCGTTGCCGCCGCCTGCACCATCGTCGAAGCCCTCAACCTCAACCTCGGCTACTGGATACTGCTGACCGCCCTTTTCGTCTGCCAGCCCAACTACACCGCCACCAAAAGCCGCGTCCGCCAGCGCATCGCCGGTACCGTACTCGGCGTAATCGTCGGCTCGCTCGTCCCCTACTTCACCCCCTCCGTCGAAACCAAGCTTTGGATCGTCATCGTCAGCACCACCCTGTTCTTCATGACCCGCACCTACAAATACAGCTTCTCGACATTTTTCATTACCATTCAGGCACTGACCAGCCTGTCACTTGCAGGGTTGGACGTATATGCCGCCATGCCCGTGCGCATCATCGACACCATTATCGGCGCATCCCTTGCCTGGGCGGCGGTCAGCTACCTGTGGCCAGACTGGAAATACCTCACGCTCGAACGCACCGCCGCCCTTGCCGTATGCAGCAACGGCGCCTATCTCGAAAAAATTGCCGAACGCCTCAAAAGCGGCGAAACGGCCGACGACGTCGAATACCGCGCCACCCGCCGCCGCGCCCACGAACACACCGCCGCCCTCAGCAGCACCCTTTCCGACATGAGCAGCGAACCCGCAAAATTCGCCGACAGCCTGCAACCCGGATTCACCCTCCTCAAAACCGGCTACGCCCTGACCGGCTACATCTCCGCCCTCGGCGCATACCGCAGCGAAATGCACGAAGAATGCAGCCCCGACTTTACCGCACAGTTCCACCTCGCCGCCGAACACACCGCCCACATCTTCCAACACCTGCCCGAAACCGAACCCGACGACTTTCAGACGGCATTGGATACACTGCGTGGCGAACTCGACACCCTCCGCACCCACAGCAGCGGAACACAAAGCCATATCCTCCTCCAACAGCTCCAACTCATCGCCCGACAGCTCGAACCCTACTACCGCGCCTACCGCCAAATTCCGCACAAACACACCCCGAACGCCGTCTGAAGCAGTTTTGCCATTTTGCAAAGCACGGCGTGAGGTCAGGCAGTTTGTAAGATAGTTCGCAAGGCTTTGCACGGGGCGGATGCACAGTGAAGATGTGCAAAGTGCAGGTTTCAGGGCGGGCGCAAGGGACTGTAAGACGGATGGTAGGGTGGATTGTAGGGTGGATTGTAGGGTGGGCTTCAGCCCACCGATTCCACCGCCTCGACAAATCTGACACATCCGCCATTTCCACCACTCCAACCATTCCCTCCAAGAACCCTTGATGCGGCAGGCTGAATCCCCCCTACAGTCCGCCCTACACAACGCCCGACGAAACCATAGGAATACCCGAATCGTCAGAAACACCCGAACCGTCATTCCCACGCAGGCGGGAATCTGGAATGCAAGATTAGAGAAACTGCTTTATCCGACTAGGAAAAATAAAGGGAATCCAAATCAAAAGACATGAATAAAAAAAACATATCTAAGCATTTGCCAATTGTGCTGGCAGTTATTATTTTATCTTGGTGTATATTAGCTAGAAGCTTATCCATGCTTTTCTCACTAGGGACATTAAGCATATATATAGATAGAAGACTTTATTTTTTAGAAAACTTCTTACCAGATTTTGTAAGTCTAGCAACTTATGCTTTCACTATTTGGATATGTATAAAGAAAATCATTAATGACCAGTAATTCTCATTTAAGTTTCCGTGCGGACAGGTCTGGATTCCCGCCTGCGCGGGAATGACGGCATATTTTGTATTTAATATAAAAGGTTGTTTGAATTTTCCAGCGGGCACAAAGTGTCGCATAGAAGGGCGTAGGGCGGGCTTCAGCCCGCCATTTACACCATTTGCACCGCTTTCAGGCGACATCAGTTTGGCGGCACCCGGTGGGCGTTGCGGGAATGGCGGAGTTGGTAAGACTGGCGGAATCGGTGGACTGAAGCCAACCCTACAACTAACCCTGCAACCAACCCTGTGCAACGCCCTACAGCCTCTTGCACACCCTTCCTACGTATTTACGCATCTGCCCCGCGCTTCCCCTGCCGTCTGCTGACTGAACAAACCGAGACCTTTGCAAAATTCCCCAAAATCCCCAAAATCCCCAAAATCCCCAAAATCCCCAAAATCCCCAAAATCCCCTAAATTCCCACCAAGACATTTAGGGGATTTCTCATGAACACCTTCTTCCAGCAAACCGCACAAGCCATGATCGCCAAACACATCGACCGCTTCCCACTATTGAAGTTGGATCAAGTGATTGATTGGCAACCGATCGAACGATACCTGAATCGTCAAAAAACCCGTTACCTTCGAGACCACCGCGGCCGTCCCGCCTATCCCCTGTTGTCCATGTTCAAAGCCGTCCTGCCCGGACAATGGCACAGCCTCTCCGATCCCGAACTCGAACACAGCCTCATTACCCGCATCGACTTCAACCTGTTTTGCCGTTTCGACGAACTGAGCATCCCCGATTACAGCACCTTATGCCGCTACCGCAACTGGCTGGCGCAAGACAATACCCTGTCCGAATTGCCGGAACTGATTAACCGCCAATTGACTGAAAAAGGCCTAAAAGTAGAGAAAGCATCCGCCGCTGTCGTTGATGCCACCATTATTCAGACCGCC
>NZ_CAUIZY010000022.1:0-10865 GCF_962747855.1 Neisseria blantyrii | reverse complement strand
CCGCCATATCAAAACAGGCGGGCGATGCCGTCTGAAGCCCACCAAAGCATCCAATGCCGTCTGAAACCCCGTCATTCCCACCACTCTTCGTCATTCCCGCGAAAGCGGGAATCTAGAACCTCAAACTTTCAGATAACCTTTGAATATTGCCGCTACCCCAAGGTCTGGATTCCCGCCTGCGCGGGAATGACGGTTTAGAAGTTGCCCGAAAACCCAAAAAAACCCGAAACCGAACACACTGGATTCCCACTTTCGCGGGAATGACGGAATTTTAGGTTTCTGTTTTTATGGGAATGACGGCGGAGGGGGCTATGCCGTCTGAAGCCCGATAAAGCATTAAATGCCGTCTGAAACCCCGTCATTCCCTGATGTCCGCAACCTTCCGTCATTCCCGTGAAAACGGGAATCTAGAACCTCAAACTTTCAGATAATCTTTGAATATTGCTGTTGTTCCAAGGTCTGGATTCCCGCCTGCGCGAGAATGACGGCAAACGGGGGATGGGGCATCACGATGCGGCGGCAATGTGTCCGGAATGGGGCGGTTTATCCGAAAAAGCCCATTTTGACTTGGATGAGTTTTTCCAGTTCGTTCAGGATGCGCCGGCGCGAGACGAAAAAGATGATGTGGTCGCCGTCTTGGATGACGGTTTCGGTATGGTGTCCCATAATGGTTTCGCCGGTTTCGGCGCGGACGACGGCGGCAATGTGGCAGCCCTCGGGCCATTTGATGCCGCTGATGCGCCTGCCGATGATGGCGGAAGTTTTTTTGTCGCCGTGTGCGACGACTTCGATGGCTTCCGCCGTGCCGCGCCGGATGGGGTGGACGGCAACGATGTCGCCGCGCCGGATGTGGGCGAGTATCGAGCCGATGGTGATGAGGTGGGGGGAGACGACGATGTCGATTTTGTTGCCTTCGAGCAAATCGACGTAGCTTGAGCGGTTGACAATGCCGATGACGCGCTTCGCTCCGAGGTTTTTCGCCAAAAGGGCGGACATAATGTTGCTTTCGTCGTCGTTGGTCAGGGCGCAGAATACGTCGATTTCGTCGATGTATTCGTTGTCGAGCAGGGTTTCGTCGGTTGCCGAACCTTGCAGGACGAGGGTGTTGTCGAGGTTTTCGGCTATCCATTCGGCACGGCGCGGCCGGCATTCGATGATTTTGACGTTGTATGCGTGTTCGAGCTGCTTGGCGAGGCGGTAGCCGATGTTGCCGCCGCCGGCAATCATAATGCGGCGGGTGCTGGTTTCTTTGGGGCGCAATTCGGGTATGACCGCGCCGATGTTTTCGGCGGCGGCGGCAAACAGGATTTCGTCGCCTTCGATGATGACGGTTTGCGGCGTGGGGACGATGAGGCGGTTGTTGCGGTAAACGGCGCAGATTTGGCAGTCGGCCCCGTCGGGCAAATCTTGGGCGATGTCGGCGATTTCGCGGTTGACGAGCAGCCCGCCGCGCCGCGCCTGTATGATGACCATCCGCACGCGGTCGTCTGCAAAACGTAAAACCTGCAATGCGCCCGGGCAGTCTATCAGACCGGCAAGCTGTTCGGTAACGAGTTGTTCGGGGCTGATGGTTTCGGTTATGCCGAATATGGAAAGGCTGCCGTTTTCGTTGTTTTCGAGCTTGGGGCTGAGGTATTCGAGGTATTCGCTGGAACGGACGCGCGCGATGCGGCCGGGGATGTTGAACAGGTCGGCGGCAACTTTGCAGGCGACGATGTTGGTTTCGTCGCTGCGGGAGAGCGCGAGCAGCAAGTCGGCATCTTCCGCACCGGCACGTTCTAATGTGAAGGGGGATGCGCCGTTGCCGAAAACGGTTTGGACATCGAGGCGGCTGCCTGTTTCCTGCAATGCTTTTTCGTCGATGTCGATAACGGTTACGTCGTTGTTGGGTATGGCGGCAAGGTTTTGCGCGACGGTAGAACCTACCTGCCCGTTGCCTAAAATGAGGATTTTCACGGTATGGGTCGCCGAGTGATGAAATGGGGGATTGTACCGCAACCGGGGGCGGAAATGCCGTCTGAAGGCAGATTTTGCGTTCAGACGGCATTGCGCCTCAAGATTCGACGGGGATGATGCCGATTTTCGCCTGCCATTTGCGCGGGGCGGTGGCGTGGATGGATTCGCCCCTGCTATCTACTGCGACGGTTACGGGCATGTCTTTGACTTCAAATTCGTAAACCGCTTCCATGCCCAATTCGGGGAACGCCAAGACTTTGGAAGATTTGATGGCTTTTGCCACGAGGTATGCCGCGCCGCCGACTGCCATAAGGTACACGGCTTTGTTGTCGGCGATGGCTTCGCAGGTGGCCGCGCCGCGCTCGGATTTACCGATCATGCCCAAGAGGCCGGTTTGTTCGAGCATTTGGCGGGTGAATTTGTCCATACGGGTGGCTGTGGTCGGACCTGCCGGGCCGACTACTTCGTCGCCGACCGGATCGACGGGTCCGACGTAGTAAATCAGGCGGTTGGTGAAATCGACGGGCAATTCTTCGCCTTTGTTGAGCATATCGACGAGGCGTTTGTGTGCGGCATCGCGGCCGGTGAGGATTTTGCCGTTCAACAGCAATACGTCGCCGGTTTTCCAGCTTGCCACTTCTTCTTTGGTCAGCTTATCGACATTGATGCGTTTGCCGTTGTCGGGGCTGTAAGTCAAATCGGGCCAGTCTTCGACGCGCGGCGGCGTGAGTTCGACAGGGCCTGAGCCGTCCAATTCGAACTCGACGTGGCGGGTGGCGGCACAGTTGGGAATCATCGCAATCGGTTTGGAGGCGGCGTGGGTCGGGTAATCGAGGATTTTCACGTCCAACACGGTGGTCAGCCCGCCCAAGCCTTGTGCGCCGATGCCCAGCGCGTTGACTTTTTCAAAGAGTTCGAGGCGCAGGGCTTCGGTGGTGGACAATTCTGCGCCGGACGCGGCTTTTTCCTGCAACTCTTGAATGTCGATGTGGCTCATCAGGGATTCTTTCGCCATCAGTACGGCTTTTTCGGGCGTACCGCCGATGCCGATGCCCAAGATGCCGGGAGGACACCAGCCCGCACCCATCGTCGGGATGGTTTTCAATACCCAATCGACGATGTTGTCGGAAGGGTTGAGCATGGCGAGTTTGGATTTGTTTTCAGAGCCGCCGCCTTTTGCCGCGCAGGTTACTTCGACTTTGTCGCCCGGCACGATGCTCATATGAATGACGGCAGGCGTGTTGTCTTTGGTGTTTTGACGTTTGCCGGCAGGGTCGGCGAGGACGGACGCGCGCAGGGTGTTGCCTTCCCAAGTGTAGGCGCGGCGCACGCCTTCGTTAACCATTTCTTCGACGCTCATGTCTGCATCCCATTGCACATCCATACCGACTTTCAAAAACACGGTTGCGATACCGGTATCTTGGCAGATGGGGCGGTTGTTTTCCGCACACATACGGCTGTTGACCAAAATCTGCGTCATCGCATCTTTGGCGGCGGGGTTTTCTTCCTTCTGCCACGCCTTATAAAGCGCGTCGATGTAGTCTTTGGGATGGTAATAGCTGATGAATTGGAAGGCATCGCAAATGCTTTGGATAAAGTCTTCCTGTTTGATGACGGTCATGATTGTGTTCCTTTTCAAGGTTGTGGCGGTAAGTGTCTGCTGCTGTTTTAAACAACCTTTTTGAAGGCTGTTTTTTATCAGGTTGAAATAGTGCCAGCGTTTGTACGGTAAAGACAATACATAATTCTAATCTATTGATTATCAATTTGTTTTAATAAAATACTGTTTCACTCGGGTTTTGATATTTGTAATCTTTGCCTGTTGCCTGTAATGGAAATAAAACTACAAATATGTTTGGTAATTTTAGGTTTTTTATAAATGCCGTCCGAACCTGTCCGAATATCCGTTTTAACGGCATAAAAATTATTCTCAATAATTTCAATCTGATTTCAATCGCTTAAAGGATATAACGACAGCAGGGAGTTGTCATATATGAAAGAGGAAATTTTGACTGAAGTCAAACGCATTTGACTTTTTGAAATTTTACAACTTATTTTCCAAATATCAGAATTTTCAAAAAATATACATATATTACAGTAATATATATATTTTTCACTAGATTGCAATAATGAGAATGTATTGTATTTTTCTGTTTGTTTTTTCTGTTTTTCAGACGGCATTATTTATAATCTTATTGAAAAATAATTATATTTTAAAATTTCGTACATAAATTTTGTCAACAATATATGTTTCTATGGCAATTTTGTAGTTTAGTAACGATAAGGCACAAATTCTGATAAACTATGTTTCACATAAGAAACATTAAGTTATAAACATATTCATAGTACGCGAGAGGAAGTCCTTGTTTCTCTTGTGTAACAAAAATACACAATACCAAATCTACTATCCTTCCAACAGGACACTGCCATGAGTGAAAATTTGTTAACCCTGACCATAGACGGACACGAGGTCAAGGCCTCCGCCGATTCGTCCATTATCCAAGCCTACGCCCGTTCCGGCAGCGCGATTACCGCCAATGTCGGCTGCATGGGGCAGGGCGTGTGCGGTTCGTGCCGCTGCATGATCCGTAAAGAAGGCGAACGTGAAGTAACCACCGCGCTGGCATGCGAGACCAAAGTCGAAGAAGGGATGCAGGTCAGCTTCTTGGACTACTTTATCCCCGAGCATATCCAATATTACGACGTGGGCGAAGTCGGCGACGGCTGGAACTGGCTGGACGATACCGCCAAGGCCTTCCCTGAAGCGCAAAATTGCCGTCATTGCGGCGGCTGTAATCGAGCCTGTCCTAAAGGTTTGCAAGTGGAAAACGGCGTAGCTCAGGTAGTTTCCGGCGATTTCGGCGCAGCTGCGCTGACCTTCGACCAATGCGTGATGTGCAACCTCTGCACCCTTTCCTGCCCGGAACACATCCGTCCGAACCACTTGGGCCTGTTCGCACGCCGTATGAAGGCGGCGCGTACGTTGCGCCCTGTGGATTTGATGCGCCGCCTGCGCGAAATCGACAGCGGCAAAATGAAAGTCGAATTTGAAGGGGAGTCAGTGTGATAGTGAATAAAATCCAAGGCATCGACTACGAAACCGCCCTTGCCAACCTGCGCGCGTCCTCATTGGAACTGCGCGGCGATTTACCTGAAAAAAACGAATTGCTGAGCCGGTTCCATCCCGATTATCAGGCAAATGCGCGCGTGAAGCTGCCCATCGGTCCGAACGCGGGCGATTACTGCCATCCCGATTTGGCGAAACTCTTAATCAGCCGGCCGCTGATTGACGATTATGATTTGTCGGGCGCGGAACATTTGAACACTGACGTATTGGTCATCGGCGGCGGCGGCGCGGGTGCGGCGGCGGCGTTGTCTGCGACCGAAGCAGGTGCGCGCGTGATTATGGCGAACAAGCTGCGTATCGGCGACAGCAATACCGTAATGGCGGAAGGCGGCATTCAGGCGGCAGTCGGCGCGGAAGACAGCCTGCAACAACACTTTGACGACACCGTCAAAGGCGGCCACAACGCAGGCAAAAAAGAATTGGTGGCGCAAATGGTTACCGACGCGCCGTCCGCCATCCGCTGGCTGATCGGTTTGGGTATGACCTTCGACCTTGCCAATGGCGCGGACAGCAACGGTATGTTGAGCCGCAAACGCGCGGGCGGTACGACCGTACCGCGTATTTTGAGCTACCGCGACTTTACCGGCCTTGAAATGATGCGTGTACTGCGCGAGGCGGTCGAACTCGATGAAAACATCACCCAGCTCAACCGCCACCCTGCCATCGAATTATTATCAGACGAACACGGCCGCTGCGTCGGCGCGATTTTGTACGATTTGGAAAAACGCTCTTTGGTGTTGGTTCACGCCAAAGCCGTGGTCTTGGCGACCGGCGGCAGCGGAAGGCTGCATTTGCAGGGTTTCGCCACTTCCAACCACTACGGCGCAACCGCAGACGGTCTGGTAATGGCATACCGCATCGGCGCGAAACTGCGCGATGTCGATTCCTTCCAATACCACCCGACCGGCGTCGCCCATCCGCCACACTTGGCAGGTGCGCTGATTTCCGAAGCCGTCCGCTCCGCAGGTACCAAGCTGGTCAACGGCTTGGGCGAGCGTTTCGTTGACGAATTGCAGCCGCGCGACGTCGTTGCTGCCGCGATTCTGCGCGAATGTCGCGAAGGCCGCGGCGTAGTGCGCGACGGTCAAGTCGGCGTGTTCCTCGATACCCCGCGCCTGATTGCCAACGACCCCGACGTGTTGAACCGTTTGGTTACGCTCGGACACGTCGCCCACAAATGCGGCATCGACCCCGCTGTCGAACCCGTGATGATTCATCCGACCCTGCATTATCAAAACGGCGGTGTCGAAATCAACGGCGACGGCGCGACCTGTGTGGAAGGCCTCTATTGCGCCGGTGAAGTAACCGGCGGCATCCACGGTCGCAACCGCCTGATGGGCAACGCGCTTTTGGACATCATCAGCTTCGGCCGCCGCGCGGGTAAAGCCGCCGCCGGTTGCGGCCTGCCGCTGAAAAAAGTGCGCGGCGGTGTCGGACACGTCCACGATCTACAACGCGAAATGACCCGTGCCGGACTGACCGGCGACATCAAAGCCCCCGTTTTATATCCCGACTACGGCAAATTCGATTTGCGCGAACACGCCGGTTTGCAGGAGCAACAATCATGAACCAAGCCAATCAAAACTTACTGCACCCGTCCCGCCAAGTCGGCGCGGATTTGGCCGCGTGGCGCAAAGTCGGCGGCGGCGAAGGCCTGCTGGCTGCGCTTGCCGATCCTCAAAGCATTGTTTCCAAACTGCAAGATGCCAACCTATGCGGCATGGGCGGTGCAGGTTTCCCGACCTGGCGCAAATGGGAGGCGGCCGTTGCCGCCCAAAGCAAACACGGCGACAAATACGTCGTCTGTAACGCCAACGAAGACGAACCGGGTACGTTCAAAGACCGCGTGTTGCTGGCGAAAACGCCACACCAAGTTATCGAAGGCGTATTGATTGCCGCCGTCGCCTGCCGCGCCAACAAAGCGGTTTTGTACATCAACCCTCATCAAACCGAATCCGTCGCTTCCATCACACCCGCCATCGAACAATGGAAAAACAGCGATTTGTTTATCCGCATCGAGAACTACTTGGGTAAACCTTTGGACTTGCAACTGGTTGAAACTTCAGGCCGCTATATCGGCGGCGAAGAAACCGCCGTGATTTCTTGGTTGGAAGGCGGTTTCCCCTTCCCCCGCCGCAAGCCTCCGTTCCCTGCCGAAAGCGGTGTCAACGGCGAGCCGACCCTGATCAACAATACCGAAACCTTCGCCAATATTCCGCAAATCCTTGCCAAAGGCGCGGAATGGTACAAATCGCTGGGGTTGGGCGATGCCGCAGGTACGAAACTCTACTCGCTCTCCGGCGACGTATTGAATCCCGGCCTGTACGAACTGCCGATGGGTACGACCCTGCAATCGCTGATTTTCGACCACGGCGGCGGTATGCTCGAGGGCCGCACGTTTAAAGCCGTCTTCACCGGCGGCCCGTCCAATACGCTGCTGACCGCGAAAGATTTGGACGTGCCATTGGACTTCGTTTCCGTGCGCGAACGCAAATCCAGTCTCGGCACGGGCGCGATGATTGTGATTTCCGAAGGCACGAGTGTGGTGCGTAAAGTCTCTGAATATGTGGAGTTTTTTGCTGCCAACTCATGCGGACAATGCCCGCCGTGCAAAGGCGGCACCTTCCAACTCTCGCGCCTGCTCAACCGCGTGGATACCGGCATCGGCACTTCCGACGACCTCCGCGCCCTGCAAAGCCTGTGCCAACTGCTGCCGCGAAGCGGCCGCTGCGGCCTGATTGACGGCGCAGTTACCGTGTTGCAAAGCTCGCTGCGTACCTTCCCCGAAGAGTACGGGCTGCCGGCGGGACAGGATTAAGCCGCTAAGGCGTTTCAGACGGCAGGCAGGGTTGTCGGCCGACAAATTGATTAGGGTTTAAGCATTTGTCGGGGGTTACAACGTAAATCACTTGCCGGAAGGAAAACGATACGGCGTATCTTGAGGTTTTTCCCTCTCCCTAACCCTCTCCCACGGGGAGAGGGGATGGATTACAGGGAATCCGATATATGGTTGATTTCAATGATATTATTCCCTCTCACACGGCGTGGGGGACGGATTGCAGGGAATCCGATACGGCGCATCCTAGGGTTTTGCCCTCTCCCTAACCCTCTCCCACGGGGAGAGGGGACGGCTTGCAGAAAATCCGATAATGGTTGATTTTCAAAGTCATTATTCCCTTTCATCGTGGGAGAGGGGACGGATTGCAGGGAAAACGATAACGGTTGGTTTTCAAAGCCATTATCCCCTCTCCCCGTGGGAGAGGGTTAGGGAGAGGGCAAAGCGAAAAAACACAAAGTGCAAAACGCAAAACTCAAGAAATGCCGTCTGAAAAAGAGGACGGTGCAAAACACGTTCAGACGGCATCCCCCGCCAAAATCAGGCACACGCCGTCTGAAACCCGATTTTCCCGATATTTCAAACTAGGAGACTAATATGGGCTTCAAGCCAATCCCTGCGGCGGCCGCGCTCGCGCTGACGCTGCTTATCTGGTTCGTCATCCCCGTTCCCCAAGGCGTATCGCCCGATGCGTGGCATCTTCTGGCACTGTTCGTCGGCATCATCGCCGGCATCATCGGCAAAGCGATGCCCATAGGCGCAATGGCGGTTTTGGGCATTACCCTGGTCGCGCTGACCGGCGTAACCAACGAAAAAGCCGCCGACGCGACCAAAGACGCTTTGAGCAGCCTCAACAACTCGTTAATCTGGATGATCGGTATCGCCATCATCATCTCGCGCGGCCTGTTGAAAACCGGCTTGGGGATGCGTATCGGCTACCTTTTGATTTCCCTTTTCGGCAAACGCACGCTGGGCGTGGGTTACAGCCTGGCATTGGCGGACTTGGTCATCGGCCCGGTAACGCCGAGCAACACCGCGCGCGGCGGGGCGATTGTGCATCCGATTATGAAATCCATCGCCTTGAGTTTCGACTCCGATCCCGAAAAAGGGACGGAAGGCAAAATCGGCAAATACCTTTCACTGGTCAACTTCCACGCCAACGTGATTACCTGCCTGATTTTCATCACTGCCACCGCACCCAATCCGCTGGTCGTCGAACTGGTTGCCAAAGCCACCAATTCGCAAATCCAACTCTCTTGGGGCACTTGGTTCTTGGCGATGATCGTACCCGGCCTGATTGCGATGCTGCTGATGCCTCTGGTGCTGTATTTCCTGTATCCGCCCGAAATCAAACAAACGCCTGACGCGACCGCCCTTGCCAAAGAAAAACTGAAAGAAATGGGCGCGATGAAGCGCGACGAAAAAATGATGCTCGGCATTTTCGTGATCCTGCTGCTGTTGTGGGCGGGCATTCCCGAAATGCTGACCGGCGTGAAAGTCGATGCTACCGCCACCACCTTCCTCGGCCTGAGCCTCTGCCTTTTGAGCGGCGTCCTGACTTGGGACGACGCACTGAAGGAAAAAAGCGCGTGGGACACCATCGTTTGGTTTGCCGCCTTGGTGATGATGGCGAACTTCCTCAACAAACTGGGGCTTATCGGCTGGCTGTCCGAATCCATGCAAAGCGGCATCGCCCATTTGGGCTTGGGTTGGGAAGCCGGCTGCGCCCTGCTGATGCTTGCCTACCTCTACGCCCACTACGTTTTCGCTAGCGGCACGGCACACGTTACCGCGATGTTCGGCGCGTTTTACGGTGCGGGTCTGGCATTGGGTGCGCCGCCTATGCTGTTTGCCCTGATGATGGCGGCCGCCACCGGCATAATGATGTCGCTGACCCACTACGCCACCGGTTCCGCGCCTGTGATTTACGGCTCAAACTACGTCAATATGGGCGAATGGTGGAAGGCGGGCTTCATTATGAGCGTTATCGAAATCCTGATTTTCGCCACAGTCGGCATTTTGTGGTGGAAAGCTTTGGGTTATTGGTAAACCTCCGGCTGTTTGAATGTTAAGGCAAAAATGCCGTCTGAAACCGTTTCGCGTTTCAGACGGCACACCGCCGTCATTCCCGCGCAGGCGTGAATCCAGACCTTCGGGCAACAGCAATATTCAAAGATTATCTGAAAGTTTAGTAATGGTAGGGTAGGCTTCAGCCCACAGCTTCAGACGGCATCGTCCATCCTCCGCACCGTCATTCCCGTGAAAACGGGAATCCAGTGTGTTCGGTTTCAGTTGTTTTTTGGGTTTCGGGTAATTTCCAAATCGTCATTCCCGCGCAGGCGGGAATCCAGACCATTGGGGCAACGGCAATATTCAAAAATTATCTGAAAGTTTGAGGTTCTAGATTCCCGTTTTCACGGGAATGACGGAAGGCTGCGGGAATGACGAAATGTTGCGGACATCAGGGGAATGACGGGGCTTCAGACGGCATCAAATGCCTTGTCGGGCTTCAGACGGCATCGTCCACCCTCCGCCGTCATTCCCATAAAAACAGAAACCTAAAATTCCGTCATTCCCGCGAAAGCGGGAATCTAGTGTGTTCGGTTTCAGTTGTTTTTGGGTTTCGGGTAATTTCCAAATCGTCATTCCCGCGCAGACGGGAATCCAGACCTTCGGGGCGGCGGCAATATTCAAAGGTTGTCTGAAAGTTTGAGGTTCTGGATTCCCGTTTTCACGGGAATGACGAAAGGTTGCGGGAATGACGATGGGCGCGTGGAAACGGACATCATACATACTTATAGAAATTTGGCAATACGATGCCGTCTGAACGAATGTCAGGGGGCGTTTGTCTGACCGCATCACAAGATAAAAAAATATATAAAAATATTGGAATATCAAGCAATTCATTTTTTTTTTTTTTTTTTTTTTTTTTTTTTTTTTTTTTTG
>NZ_CAUIZY010000021.1:0-13658 GCF_962747855.1 Neisseria blantyrii | reverse complement strand
AAAATTTTTTTTGGGGGGGGGGGGGGGGTGATGCATAATGTCTCCTCGATATGGATGGAACTTTTTAACTTTACGGCAAATTGCCGATTTTATCGTATTTCCTTTCCGGTTGAAATCCCGCCCTTTAGGGCGGTGCTTTTTTCGAAAAGACGGCTGTTTTGCGCCTGCGTACCGTATTGGTCAAAATGCCGTCTGAAACCGACAACAGGGTTTCAGACGGCATTTCCGTCAATTTTCCCTTTATCTGCCGAACAGGTTGGCGATGTTTTCCATCTGTTCTTCGGTAAAACCGTTTTCGCCCAATCTGGCGGCAACTGCCCATTCGCCCGACAAACCGTGTTCCGCACCGAGCTGCCGCCATTTTTCGACTTTGGCTTCGGCTGTGGTTTTTTCGGGCAGCGGTTTGACGGGAATCCTGCTTTTGGGGACGGTATTCATCGGTTTGCCCCTAATCGATGGAATAGCCTCGAAGATACTGTATCCGTTCGCGCGTCATCCGCGTGTCGCATTGCAGCTTGAGGTATTCGGCGTATTCTTTCCCGTCTGCCTGCGCGGCGGCTTGTCGGCAGTTGCTGATTTTTTCCTGCGCCCACTTGCGTTGTTCGCCGACCAGCCCTTTTTGCACGTCGGTATCGAGTTTGTCCCAAAGTTTGGTAATTTCGGATTCCGCGCGTTGGTTTTGCACGCGCGCCTCTTCCACTTCGCCCCGTGAAACGGTAACGGTATCGGCGCGTTCGCCGTCGTCGGGATGCAGGATTTCGGGTTCGGGCGCGCCTTCTGCGGCTTGGGGTACGCCCGCATCGCTGGCGGCAGCATTGTGTTCCAAAATGTCTTCGGGCGTGGGTTTGGACGGCGGTTCGGGGGCTTTTCCGCTCAAAATCCTGACCGCGTCTTCTTTTTTCACCGCCTTGCCGTCTATCATCACGATGCTCTTCACGCCGTAAGGCAGCAACGCGGCAGACAGCGTTTGCGCCGCCATACCGACCGTGTTGTCGATAAATGCCGTCTGACCGTCTTTGGCGGGCAGGAAGCGGACGGCTGCCGTCAATACTCCGTCTTTAAACTCGACATTGCCGCCCGTCTTCTGCTGCACAATATCCGACAAAGCGGTTTCCCCATACAACAGGGGGCTGTTTGCCTCGGCATCGGCAAGCGTTTCAGACGGCACGGTAATGTTCAAATCGGCGATACAGAACGTGCGCCCGCCTTCCTGCGTTTCCGAAGCGTGTTCCAAAGAAAACGCCAAACCGTAGGCGGCAGCGATAATTTTGTCGGCATCGACAAACTGCCTGCCGTCTTCGCGCGCGAAAGAACGCGCTTCCTGCGTGAGCGTTTCCTGAATACTGCCGCGTATATCCTGCAACACGGCGGGATTGGCGCATTCCAATGCCTTGGGCGGTTCTTCCCTGCCGCACGCGGCAAGCAGCAGCGCAAACGGCAGCGCAATGAGTTTCCGATACATGATGTTCCTTCCAAACGGTGCAGACCGATGGCGGCTATCATAGCAAAAGCACCTGCCGGCGGTAAACCTTGCAGGTGCTTTGTCGGAAAGGCGTAAAAATCAGCCTTTAAAGAAATTCACAAAGCCGGTAAGAATCGCGGCATTAATCAAATCGACAAAGAACGCACCAACCATAGGCACAATCAAAAACGCCTTATGCGACGCGCCGAAAGTATGCGTGATGGACTGCATATTTGCCACCGCCGTCGGCGTTGCACCCAAGCCGAAACCGCAATGGCCGGCAGCCAACACCGCTGCATCATAGTCGCGCCCCATAAAGACATAGGTAACAAAAGTCGCGTACAAAACCATCACCACGGTTTGTACGGCAAGGATGACGGTTACAGGCCCCGCCAAACCGGTCAGCTCCCACAGTTTCAAATTCAGCAACGCCATTGCCAAGAAAAGCGAAAGCGAAGCATTGCCGAACACATCGATGGCGCGGTCGAACATATTGACTTTGAATGCGGCAGTGAGGATGTTGCGGATGACCACGCCGCCAAACAGACACCACACGAATTTGGGCAGGTCGAACAGGTATTCTTTGTCGAAGCCGTCCATAATCTCGGCAAATGCCAGACACGCGGCAAACATGGCAAGCGTTTCAACGGCAGATTCCGCCGTAATCAGGCGGGTGCGTTTTGCCTGCTCGAACACGTCGTCCGCGTTGTCGTCCTGAGCCTGTTTTGTGTTTTCAACCGGTTTGCGGCCCATTTTGTTGATCAGGCGGCGTGCAACCGGCCCGCCGATCAGGCCGCCGAACACCAGCCCGAAAGTTGCAGAAGCCATACCCAAGCCGGTTGCGCCGACCAAGCCGTATTTGGTTTCAAAATCCGGCCCCCAGGCACCCGCCGTGCCGTGTCCGCCCGTCAGCGTAACCGAACCGGTAATCAGACCGATGAGCGGATCCAAACCCAAAGCGGAAGCCAGTCCGACCCCGACAAAGTTTTGCACCAGGATAAATCCGCCCACAATCGCGGTAAAAACCACCAGCGGCAAACCGCCCGCCTTCAAACGGGAAAAATCCGCGCTCAAGCCGATGGACGTGAAGAAAATCAGCATAAACGCATCTTGCAGCGGTTTTTCAAATTTGAAGCTCACGCCGTACGCCTCGTGCAGCGCAAACAGGATAATCGCGGCAATCAGCCCGCCCGCCACGGGTTCGGGGATGTTAAAATCACGCAAAAATTTGATTTTCTTAACTAAAACCTTGCCGACCAGCAAAACCAAAGTGGCGGCAATCAAAGTGTAATAACTGTTAAACGCCCATTCCATATCGTTTGACCTCCTAAAATGTTTTTCTTTATGTCCGCCCGAAGGGGCGCAGGCGCAGGGATATTAGGGGAACAGTTAAGGCTTGTCAAAGAATTGCCGTTTTTTACAACTATTTTTTACAAACAAAATGCCGTCTGAAACTCCGTTCAGACGGCATCGGGCATCCGCACCTGTTCAATAATTGGTCGAACAGAACTGCTCGCGCTTGTCCGCATCGGCGGCATAACACGTCAAACCCATACCTGCCGCATTGCTGTTGGCCGCTTTCGCACCCGGTTTTTTGTTCACCGAAACCTTGCCGTCTTTGCCGATTTCAACGGTTACGCCTTTGCCGTTTTTCATCTTCCACTTCAACACTTGCGCATCGGCACTTTGGCACTTGCTGACCGTACAGCCGCCCTCCGCCGCCACATTGCCGTTTTTATAGATTACACACTGCTGCCGACTGTCGGCACACGCCGCAAACGCAGAAACCGAAAAACAGGACACCAGCGCGGCAAACAGAACTTTTTTCATGGTTCGGACTCCTTATTTAAACAGGTTGGCAATAATTTGAAACTATACGCCTGCCGCCACACCACTGCCACAACCAAATCAAATGCCGTCTGAACAGACTTCAGACGGCATCATAGGAATACACATATTTAAAACAACAGAAAAAGCAAGGGCAAAACCCGCCACTGCATCTGTCACTGTACATCCCTGCTGTCGGACTTACCGCTTCAACTTCGCAAACGCATCCGCCATCGCCGAATTGGCCGGGGCGCAGTCGTTGCGTCGGGGTTTGCGGCCGGCTGTCCGTTCGCGGCTGCGGTTTTCAGACGGCATTTTATGTTTTGCGCCGCCCGGTTCGTCATCCAAGCGCATCGTCAGCGCAATGCGTTTGCGTGCGGCATCAACTTCCAGCACTTTCACTTTCACCACATCGCCGGCTTTCACCACTTCGCGCGGGTCTTGGACGAATTTATTGGATAGGGCGGAGATGTGTACCAAGCCGTCCTGATGCACGCCGATGTCCACGAATGCGCCGAAGTTGGCGACGTTGGAAACCACGCCTTCGAGTATCATGCCGACTTGCAAGTCGCTGATTTCGTGGATGCCTTCGGCAAACGATGCCGTCTGAAACTCGCCGCGCGGGTCGCGGCCGGGTTTTTCCAGCTCGGACAGGATGTCCAGAATGGTCGGCAGGCCGAAGCGTTCGTCGGTAAAATCGGAGGCTTTGATTTGCTTCACGCGCTCGCGGTTGCCGATGAGTTCGGCGGCGGTAATGCCTTGTTGCGCCAGCATTTTGGCAACGACGGGATAGGCTTCGGGATGCACCGCGCTCGCGTCCAGCGGCTCTGTGCCACCGTTAATCCGCAAAAAGCCTGCCGCCTGCTCGAAGGTTTTTTCGCCCAAACGCGGCACTCTCAACAATTTTTTGCGGCTGTCGAACGCGCCGTTTTCATCGCGGTAGGCAACGATGTTTTGGGCAAGAGTTTGATTCAAACCGGAAATCCGCGCCAAGAGTGGGGCGGAAGCGGTGTTCACGTCCACGCCGACGGCGTTCACGCAGTCTTCGACCACCGCGTCCAGCGATTTGGCGAGCCGGTTTTGGTTCACGTCGTGCTGATACTGCCCCACGCCGATGGATTTGGGGTCGATTTTGACCAACTCGGCGAGTGGGTCTTGCAGCCTGCGGGCGATGGAGACCGCGCCGCGCAGGGAAACGTCCAAGTCGGGGAACTCGCGTGCCGCCAGTTCGGACGCAGAATAAATCGACGCACCGGCTTCGGACACAACGATTTTGTGCAGCCCCATTTTCGACATTTCACGCACCAGTTCGCCCGCGATTTTGTCGGTTTCGCGGCTGGCGGTGCCGTTGCCGATGGCGATGAGCTTCACGCCGTGCTGCTTAATCAGCTGCGATAGCGTTGCCAACATATTGTTTTCTTGGTGTAAATAGACAATGACCGTATCCAACAGCTTGCCCGTGTCGTCCACCACGGCGCATTTCACGCCGTTACGGTAACCGGGGTCGAGACCCAGCGTGGTCAGCCGTCCGGCGGGCGCGGCGAGCAGCAAGTCTTTGAGATTGCGGGCGAACACGGTAATTGCGTCGGTATCGGCGGCTTCTTTCAGACGGCCTAGAGCTTCAAGCTCCAACGACAAAAAGATTTTCGCGCGCCAAGTCAGGCGCACGGCGTCGCGCAGCCATTTGTGGTTGTCTGAAACCTTGAAACGGCGGGCGATGATTTGCTCGTATTCGCTTTGCTGCGTAATCGGCGTGTCGTCGGGCTGATATTTGAGCGCGATGTTCAACACGCCTTCGTTGCGGCCGCGCAAAACCGCTAGCGCACGATGGCTGGGCATCGCACGAATAGGTTCGCGGTGGTCGAAATAATCGCTGAATTTTTCGCCTTCGGTTTCTTTGCCTTCAACGACTTGCGCGTGGATTTCGGCTTCGTTCCACAACTTATCGCGCAGCGTGCCGATGAGTTCCGCGTCTTCGGCAAACTGCTCCATCAGAATCGCACGCGCGCCGTCCAGCGCGGCTTTGGCGTCGGGGACGTTTTCGTTCAGGTAGCCTTGCGCGGCAGCTTCCACGTCCTGCGGCTGCTCTGCAAGCAACATATCAGCCAGCGGCTGCAAACCGTGTTCGCGCGCGATTTGCGCCTTGGTGCGACGTTTGGGTTTGTAAGGCAGATACAGGTCTTCCAGCGCGGTTTTGTTGTCGGCGGCTTCGATTTGCGCTTTGAGGTCATCTGAAAGCTTACCTTGCTCTTCAATGCTTTTTAACACAACGGCTTTGCGATCTTCTAACTCGCGCAGATATTGCAGCCGCTCGGCAAGCTGGCGCAGCTGCGTATCGTCCAGCCCGCCCGTGGCTTCTTTACGGTAACGCGCGATAAAGGGTACGGTCGCGCCGTCGTCCAAAAGCTCAATGGCGGCGTTGATTTGCGCGGCAGTGGCGGAGAGTTCTTGGGAGAGGATTCGGGTGATGTTCATAAATTGCCTCCGTATGCCGTCTGAACAGCCGACGGCGCAATGTGGGTAATCGTTTGGAAAAGATGAAGATAATACTGATATACTTTGCCAGATACAATCTGAAAGGAATGTTTATGACCGTCCTGATTACCGGCGGCACCGGCTTTATCGGTTCGCACACCGCCGTCTCGCTCGTCCAATCCGGTTACGATGCCGTGATTCTGGACAATCTGTGCAACTCGTCTGCCGCCGTCCTCCCGCGCCTTCGGCAAATTACCGGCAGAAACATACCGTTTTATCAGGGCGACATCCGCGACCGTCAGATTTTGAGGCAGATTTTTTCGGAACACGAAATCGAATCCGTCATCCATTTTGCCGGTTTGAAGGCGGTGGGCGAAAGCGTTGCCGAGCCGATGAAATATTACGGCAACAATGTTTACGGCAGCCTGGTGCTGGCGGAAGAAATGGCGCGCGCGGGCGTGTTCAAAATCGTATTCAGCTCGTCGGCAACCGTTTACGGCGATGCGGAAAAAGTCCCCTATACGGAAGATATGCGCCCGGGCGATACCGCTAATCCTTACGGTGCGTCCAAAGCAATGGTGGAACGGATGTTAACCGACATCCAAAAAGCCGATCCGCGTTGGAGCGTGATTTTGTTGCGCTATTTCAACCCGATTGGCGCGCACGAAAGCGGCTTGATCGGCGAACAGCCCAACGGTATTCCCAACAACCTTTTGCCCTATATCTGCCAAGTGGCTTCGGGCAGGCTGCCGCAACTGTCGGTATTCGGCGGCGATTATCCAACCCCCGACGGTACGGGAATGCGCGACTATATTCATGTGATGGATTTGGCAGAAGGGCATATCGCGGCAATGAAGGCAAAAGGCGGCGTTGCCGGCGTACATTTGTTCAACTTAGGTTCGGGCCGCGCCTATTCCGTCTTAGAAATCATCCGTGCCTTTGAAGCCGCATCCGGTTTGAGCATTCCTTACCGAATCCAACCCCGCCGCGCCGGCGACTTGGCGTGTTCCTATGCCGACCCGTCCCATACCAAACAAGAGACAGGTTGGGAAACCAAACGCAGCCTTGCGCAAATGATGGAGGATTCGTGGCGTTGGGTCAGCCGCAACCCCGACGGATACGGGGATTAAATGCAAACCGCAAACAAAAAAACCATCCTCGTTACCGGCGGCGCGGGCTTTATCGGTTCTGCCGTTGTCCGTCATATTATCCAAAACACCCAAGACTCTGTCGTCAATGTCGATAAGCTGACTTATGCTGGCAATCTCGAATCGCTGACCGACATTGCCGATAATCCCCGCTACGCTTTTGAGCAAGTGGATATCTGCAACCGCGCCGAACTCGACCGCGTGTTCGCGCAATACCGGCCCGATGCCGTGATGCACTTGGCGGCGGAAAGCCATGTCGACCGCGCCATCGGTTCGGCAGGCGAGTTTATCCAAACCAATATCGTCGGCACATTCAACCTACTTGAAGCTGCGCGCGCCTATTGGCAGCAAATGCCGTCTGAACAGCGCAACGCCTTCCGTTTCCACCATATTTCTACCGATGAAGTTTATGGCGATTTGCACGGCACAGACGATTTGTTCACCGAAACCGCGCCCTACGCGCCGTCCAACCCCTACTCTGCTTCTAAAGCATCCAGCGACCACCTTGTCCGCGCATGGTTGCGTACTTACGGTTTGCCGACCATTGTCAGCAACTGTTCCAATAATTACGGCCCCCAACAATTCCCCGAAAAACTCATCCCGCTGATGATTCTGAACGCACTTGGCGGCAAACCGCTGCCCGTGTACGGCGACGGGGCGCAAATCCGCGACTGGCTGTTTGTCGAAGATCATGCCCGCGCGCTGTATCAGGTTGTTACCGAAGGTGTTGTCGGCGAGACCTACAATATCGGCGGCCACAATGAAAAAGCCAATATTGAGGTGGTTAAAACCATCTGCGCCCTGCTGGAAGAGCTTGTTCCTGAAAAACCGGCGGGTGTGGCACGTTATGAAGATTTGATTACTTTCGTACAAGACCGTCCCGGCCATGACGTGCGCTACGCCATTGACGCTGCCAAAATCGGCAGGGAACTGGGCTGGAAACCGCAGGAAACATTCGAGTCCGGCCTCCGCCAAACCGTGCAATGGTATTTGGACAACAAAACCCGGCGGCAAAACGCATAAAACGGCAACTGCCGTCCGGAACGCTTAGGTACGGGCAAATATAGTGGATTAACAAAAATCAGGAAAAGGCGACGAAGCCGCAGACAGTACAAATAGTACGGAACCGATTCACTTGGTGCTTCAGCACCTTAGAGAATCGTTCTCTTTGAGCTAAGGCGAGGCAACGCCGTACTGGTTTTTGTTAATCCACTATAGTTTTCAGACGGCATCCCGACGCAATACCGTCTGAAAACCCATCTCAAAGGAAGAAAGAAAAGATGTTTCAACACACAGGACGACACATAAAGCACCGCCCTATGTATTGCCCTGATTTGGAAGGGGTTACACCCCTCCCAAACAAAGTCTGATTCTACCGCCCTAAAGGGCGGGGTTTCAACCGAAAAGGAAATACGATGAAAGGCATCATACTGGCAGGCGGCAGCGGTACGCGCCTATATCCGATTACGCGCGGCGTGTCCAAACAGCTCCTGCCCGTGTACGACAAACCGATGATTTATTACCCCTTGTCGGTTTTGATGCTGGCGGGAATCCGCGATATTTTGGTGATTACCGCGCCTGAAGACAACGCCTCTTTCAAACGCCTGCTCGGCGACGGCTTCAACTTCGGCATCCGCCTGCAATATGCCGTGCAACCGAGTCCCGACGGCTTGGCACAGGCATTTATCATCGGCGAAGAATTTATCGGCAACGGCAATGTCTGCCTCATCTTGGGCGACAATATTTTTTACGGTCAATCATTTACGCAAACATTGAAACAGGCGGCAGCGCAAACGCACGGCGCAACCGTGTTTGCTTATCAGGTCAAAAACCCCGAACGTTTCGGCGTGGTTGAATTTGACGAAAATTTCAACGCCCTGTCTATCGAAGAGAAACCGCAACAGCCCAAATCCGATTGGGCGGTAACGGGCTTGTACTTCTACGACAACCGCGCCGTCGAGTTCGCCAAACAGCTCAAACCGTCCGCACGCGGTGAATTGGAAATTTCCGACCTCAACCAAATGTATTTGGAAGACGGTTCATTGTCCGTCCAAATCTTAGGACGCGGTTTCGCATGGTTGGACACCGGCACGCACGAAAGCCTGCACGAGGCGGCTTCCTTCGTCCAAACCGTGCAAAACATCCAAAACCTGCACATCGCCTGCCTCGAAGAAATCGCCTGGCGCAACGGTTGGCTGACGAAAAAAGATGTGGAAACACGCGCAAAACATTTGGAAAAGACCGCCTACGGGCAATACCTGCTGCACCTGATTGACAAATAAATGCCGTCTGAACGCCCCGACGGCTTTCAGACGGCATCCAAACCGCAAAAAACAGCGGTAACGATACCGCCAAAGGACTTTATGGACATCATCGACACCGCCCTCCCCGACGTAAAAATTTTAAAACCGCAAGTCTTCACAGACGGGCGCGGTTTTTTTATGGAAACCTTCCGCGACGGGTGGTTCAAAGAAAATATTGCCGATCGAACTTTCGTGCAGGAAAACCACTCCAAATCCAGCAAAGGCGTATTGCGCGGCCTGCACTACCAAACCGAAAACACACAAGGCAAACTCGTACGCGTAGTTGTCGGCAAAGTGTTCGACGTGGCCGTCGATATGCGCGAAGGTTCGCCGACTTTCGGCAAATGGGCGGGTGCAACCTTATCGGCGCAAAACCGATACCAGCTTTGGATACCCGAAGGCTTCGCGCACGGGTTTTGCGTTTTGAGCGACACGGCGGAAGTCGTGTACAAATGCACGGACTATTACAAGCCGGAAGCCGAACAGGTTTTAATATGGAACGACCCGGCAATAGGCATAGGCTGGCCGCTTCAAACCGCGCCGCTGCTTTCGCCCAAAGACCTTGCCGGCAAAACGTGGGCACAAGCCGAAAAGCTCCGCCTTACGCTTTCCCGATAAAAAATGCCGTCTGAACGTTTCAGACGGCATTTTCTCCGACAGGCTACCTACCCGCCTTCAGTACGCGCTGTGCAAAGAAAAACATCCCGGTAACGAAGAACGCCAAACCCAACCATGAGGCGGCGGCATCCCAGTTTTGCAGATTCAACGCGAGTGGCGCATCCGAGCCGCCGTTGGTCACGGAGAAGGCAATAATAAACGCCATAATCACACCAATCAGACTTTCACCGACAATCAGGCCGGCGGAGAACAAGGTTCCGATGCGCTCGGCGTTTTTCAGACGGCCTTCACGGTTTTCCGCTTTTTTACCGATGATGTGTTTCAACACTGCCGCCAACACCGCACCTGCCACAATGGGCATATTGACGGACGGCGGCAGATAAATACCCATACCGACCGCAAGGACGGGCAGGGCAAGTTTACCGCCTGATGATTTTTTCAACACCAAATCGACGACGATTAATACCGCGCCAATCGCGATGCCGGTAAAGATATACGCCCATTCGAGGTTGTGGGCGAAAATGCCCGACGCGATGGTCGTCATCAAAGTCGCTTGAGGGGCTGCCAAAGCCTGCGCCGCATCCATGCCTTCGCGCGGCATTGCGCCGATAAAGCCGTAGGCTTCGTAAAGCAGTTCCAACACGGGCGAAATAACCAGCGCACCGACGATACAGCCGATAATCAGGGCGACTTGCTGCCGCCAAGGCGTGGCTTTGAGCAGGTAGCCGGTTTTCAAGTCTTGCAGGTTGTCATTGGAGATCGAAGCGACGCAGATTACTGCCGAGCCGCAGAAAAGCGTCAACGCCAGTAAGAATTTGCGGTTGGTCTCATCCGCCATCAAACCGCCGGATTCGCCCACAACCAATAAAACCAGCGAAATGATAACAATGGAAACGATGCCCACGCCGGAAATCGGGCTGGAAGACGAGCCAACCAAACCTGCCATATAACCGCAGGCGGCGGCGACCAAAAAGCCGATGACGGAAGCCAAAAGCGTGCAAACGACCACTAAAAGCCACGCCATGCCGCCCGTAATGTGCGAATCGCCGATAAAGTGGTAAAACGACACGCCTAGAATAAACATCATAGACAGTACCCAGAAAATCATGGCTTTAGGCGACAAATCCTGTTCGGCGCGTTCCGCAGCGGGCGCACCGCCGCCAAAACTCTTGAACGACATCTTCATGCCTTCCACCATTGGCTTGAGCAGCATCAAAAGCGTCCAAACCGCCGCGATACCTATGGTTCCCGCACCGATAAAACGCACTTTTTCCTTCCACAGCTTCATCGCAAACGCCGCCATTTCCATATCGGAAGGTTGCGGAATGTGTGAGGAGAAATACGGCACGGCAATGCCCCAAGCAATCGAAATGCCCAACAGGATAGCGATGCCGCCCGTCAGTCCGACCAAATAACCCGCGCCCAACAAGGCCAGTGAAAAGCCCATCGGCAGCTGGAAAATCGCCGTACCGCTTTTAAACCAATAACTCGCGCTATCGGCAATCACGCGCAGACCTCCGGCGCAAAAGCTCATCAATCCCGCCAACGCGCCGCCGGCAGCCAGCTCTTTGATACCGCTGCCGCCCTGACGGTCATCCCCTTCTTCATGACCGCCCACTTTCAAAATTTCAGCAGCCGCCACGCCTTCCGGATAAGGCAGATCGCTTTTCACCACCATCGCGTAACGCAGCGGAATGGTGAAAATCACCCCCAAAATCCCGCCGGCAATACATAAAAGCGTTGTCTGCCAAAACAGGAAACCGCTCCAGTAGCCCGCCATCAACAAACCTGGCAGGACGAAGATGATGGTCGAAAGCGTACCCGCCGCCGAAGCTTGGGTCTGCACCATGTTGTTTTCCAAAATATTGCTGCCTTTGAAAAACTTTAAAACCGCCATCGAAATCACCGCCGCCGGAATCGACGAGGCAAAGGTCAGCCCGACTTTCAAACCGAGGTAAACGTTGGACGCAGTAAAAATTACAGTGATCAATGCACCGAGTATCATGCCTCGGAACGTCAGTTCGCGGTATTCTTCTACCGAACCGGATAAAGATTTGTTCATTATTCTTCCTTTGACAACAGACCCCTGCATATTGTTGGCATCGCGCCATGATGTCAAGTTTTAAAAAGAACAGTTAAAAACAGTTATCCCACCCTACCTCATAATCAATTGAAAATAAAAACTATTTCTAAACAAATAAAAACAGCCGTATCAGGGAGGTTTCCCGATACGGCTGCTTGTTTCCAAACCTTAAAATCAATCAAACAAATCGCGCAGCTTGTCTAAAAACGATTTCTTGCGCGGCGTTTGGTTTTCCAAACCGGTAGAAATCCGCTCAAATTCTTCCAAAAGCTCTTTTTGACGGTCGGTCAAATTGACAGGCGTTTCGACAACAATATGGCAGTACAAATCACCGGTCGCGCTGCTGCGTAAAGATTTGACACCCTTACCCTTCACGCGCATCCTCCTGCCGGTTTGGGTTTCTTTGGGAATAGTAAGCTTAACCTTGCCGTCCAACGTCGGTACTTCCAACTCACCGCCCAAAGCAGCCGTGGCAAAACTAATCGGCAGTTCGCAATGCAAATCCAGACCGTCGCGTTGGAAAATCTTATGCGCCCGAATGCGGACGGTTACATACAGGTCGCCGGCAGGCGCACCGTGCGTACCCGGCCCGCCTTCGCCGCTCAAACGGATACGCTGCCCGTCATCGATACCGGCGGGAATATTGACTTCCACCGTCTTGACCGCCTTATTCCGCCCCGCGCCACGGCATTTGACGCAAGGTTCTTTAATGTGTTTGCCCGCACCGTGGCAGGTCGGACAAGTCTGCTGCATACGGAAAATCGCCTGCTGGATGTGTACCGTACCCGAACCTTTGCAAGTCGGGCAGGTTTCCGGGGATGTCCCCGGTTTCGCGCCGCTGCCGTTACAGACATCACACGCTTCATAAGTCGGAATATTGATGCGTTTCTTCACACCTTTTGCGGCTTCTTCAAGCGTGATTTCGATACCGACTTGAACGTCCTCACCCTGATAATCAGGCTGGGCGCGCCCCGAACCGCCTCCAAACATTTGGCTGAAAATATCCCCAAAGTCAAAACCTTGAGCACCACCAAATCCACCAAACCCTCCGAAGCCCCCCTGTCCGCCGCCTTCAAACGCCGCATGACCGTATTGGTCGTACATAGCGCGCTTTTCCTTGTCGGACAAAGTTTCATACGCCTTTTGTACTTCTTTAAACTTCTCTTCCGCCTCTTTATTGTCAGGATTGCGGTCGGGATGGTATTTCATCGCCAATTTACGGTAGGCTTTTTTAATCTCATCATCGGTAGCTGTTCTTGCCACACCCAGCGTCGCATAAAAATCTTGATTACTCATCTTTTCATCTAATTCAAAATAAAATCACGGCTAAAAATAAGGGCAATTGCGCAAAACACAAGACAAACAGACTGCCATAGCTTACAAACTGAAACGGAATACACTTTTCAGACGGCATAAACCGATGCCGTCTGAAATCTTCAGGTATGCACGACACAAAAACTTAGACAGGTATAAAACCAACCGCCATGAAGTATTTTTGTTATAAAAACGCCGCCCGAACGCATATTCAGACGGCATTTCCTTTGCATCAATTCATTCCCCGATATAGCGCAGGTCTTTTTCCAGCCATTTCCCTTCCAAACAAAAAAGCACCGGCGGCGGCCGATGCCCCTTCCCTTACAGGTTCCCCTATTTTTTAGCTGCGGGCAGCACCGGTTTGGCGGGGGCTTTGGGTGCGGGCGCGCCGACCGAAGCCTGGTCCTTCAGCTTCGCCAGCACCGCCG
>NZ_CAUIZY010000020.1:0-14434 GCF_962747855.1 Neisseria blantyrii | reverse complement strand
GATCTCTTCGCTTGTTTGAGTTTCCCAATTCTCAATATGATGCTTCAGTTCGATTATTTTATTAACTCGAAGCTTAGTTTTGCTGTTCATATTTCTAGTGAGTATTATTTATCATATGAGTATTATTTATCATATGTCCTTTGGAATCAACTTCTGCTGTTTTTCCCTGACTCATTTTTAACTCAATGTCATCTTTAGATATAAAAGTTCTTCCATCTTTGACATTGTTGGGGTCATATGAATGATAGAAGCCACCATCATTTCTTCTCTTATTCATCTGACTCTTATTCAGTTGATTGTGATACAAAGAAGACCCCTCCATATCTCGAGCTGCAAATTGTCTCCGGCTTCGTTTCCCTGTCTTGGTTTAATCCGACGGATTGCCTTTTTTCATACCGTCGAGCCTTCCGATTATATCGGCAAGGTTGCGTCTGCCTTCTTCCTTGCTGACAATCGGTTCGCCGCCTTTGCGCCCCAGGATTTTGATATCTTCCTGCGGCATTTCGTCTATGAATCGGCTGGGTTCGGGGAACTGCCATATGCCTTGTTTTTTGCGTTTGAGGCAGTGGGTCAGTGTGAGTTGGCGTTTGGCGCGGGTGATGCCGACGTACATCAGGCGGCGTTCTTCTTCGACGTTGCCTTCTTCGATGCTGTCGTTGTGCGGCAAAACACCTTCTTCGCAACCGACAAGGAAAACATACGGATACTCCAAACCTTTGGCGGCGTGTAGCGTGGACAGCGAGACGGCATCGGTTTCTTCTTCGCTTTTGCCTTCCAAAAGCGTCATCAAGGCGACGGTTTGGGCGAGTTCGATGACGTTTTTGCCGTCTTCTCCGCCTTTTCGCGCAAACCATGATACCAACTCGCCGACGTTGCGCCATTTGATTTCGCCGGCCTTGCCTTCTTCGTTTTGCATCAAATGGTTTTCATAGTCGATTTCTTCGAGCAGGCTGTTGATGAGTTCGCCCGCTTCGCCGGTTTCCGCTTTGGCGCGGTAGCTGCCGAACATATCCATAAAGGCTTGCAGGTGTTGGCGGTTGGTATTGTTCAGCGTGGCAAGGGCTTCTTCGGTTTGCGCGGCTTCATACAGACTGCATTCATGTTCGTGCGCGTAAGTGTTGAGCTTCCCCAGTGTAACGTCGCCGATACCGCGTTTGGGCGTGGTAACGGCGCGCAGGAAGGCGGGATCGTCGTTGGGGTTGGCAAGCAGCCGCACATAAGACAACACGTCTTTGATTTCGGCTTTGTCGAAAAAACTCTGACCGCCCGAGAGCCGGTAGGGGATGCGCGCGCCGCGCAAGGCTTCCTCGAAAATCCTCGCCTGATGCTTGCCGCGGTATAACACGGCGAAATCGGCATATTGGGTTTTGTCGCCGCCGATGAGTTTTTGTTTGACGATTTGGCTGACGACCCATTCGGCTTCGTGCTGCTCGTTTTGGCAGGCGACGACTTTGACGGGCTCGCCTTCGCCGAACTGCGACCAAAGTTTTTTGGTAAAGAGTTTGGGGTTGTTTTCGATGACTTTGTTGGCGATTTTGAGAATGCGCGCGGTGGAGCGGTAGTTTTGCTCCAGCTTGATGATTTTCATCTGCGGATAGTCTTCCTGCATTTTGCGCAGGTTTTCCATGTTTGCGCCGCGCCATGCGTAGATGGACTGGTCGTCGTCGCCGACGGCGGTAAACATGCCTTCCGCTCCGGTCAAGAGTTTCATCAGGGTGAATTGGCAGGTGTTGGTGTCCTGACATTCGTCAACCAACAGATAACGCAGCCGCCGCTGCCATTTGTTACGCACTTCACTGTTTTGCTGCAACAGTACGGCAGGCAGGCGGATTAAGTCGTCGAAGTCCACCGCCTGATAGCTTTGCAGGGTTTCCTGATAGCTCGCATACACGCGCGCGATTTGTTGTTCCCACGCATTAGAGGCCGTCTGAACGACATCTTCAGGCGTTTTCAGATCGTTTTTCCAAAGGGAAATTTGATGCTGCGCTTTGAATATGGCTTCTTTGCCCGTACCGCCCAAAAGTTCGCCGATGATTTTCGCGCTGTCGGTAGAATCGAGGATGGAAAAGTTTTTTTTGTAACCGATTTGATTCGCTTCTTCGCGCAGAATCTTCATGCCCAAAGAGTGGAACGTGCAAATCGTCAGCCCGCGCGTTTGCGATTTGGGCAGCATTTTGGCGACGCGCTCCTGCATTTCCGCAGCGGCTTTGTTGGTAAAGGTAATCGCGGCGACGGTATGCGGCAGATAGCCGACATTGACAATCAAATGCTTGATTTTTTGAGTAATCACGCCGGTTTTTCCGCTGCCTGCGCCGGCAAGGACGAGCAGTGGGCCGCCGAGGTAACGGACGGCTTCGAGCTGTTGGGGATTGAGTTTCATCATGTTTTGATGTCGTCTGAAATCACTCTGCGCCGCCTTCGAGGCATTCGAGTGCCGTACGGAGGGCGGATACGCCGATTTGCCCGGGCGCGGAGTTTTGCGTTCCCGAACCGAACGTGATGCTTGAGCCGAACACCTGTCCGGCAAGGCGGCTGACCGCCCCCGTCTGCCCCATCGACATCGTAACAATCGGTTTGGCGGCAAGCCGTTTCGCTTCGAGCGTGGCGGAAAGCAAAGTCAGCACATCTTCCGCGCTTTGCGGCATCACCGCAATTTTACAGATGTCCGCGCCGCAGTCCTCCATCTGTTTCAGACGGCATACGATTTCTTCTTGCGGCGGCGTGCGGTGGAACTCATGATTGCAGAGCAGGGCGGCGATGCCGTTTTTTCGGGCATTTGCCACGGCGCGCCGGACGGCGGTTTCTCCGGCAAACAGCTCGATGTCGATGATGTCGGGCAGGCGGCTTTCAATCAGCGCGTCGAGCAGTTTGAAATAATAACCGTCCGAACACGGGAACGAGCCGCCTTCGCCATGCCGTCTGAACGTAAACAGCAGCGGTTTGTCGGGCAGCGCGTCGCGGACGGTCTGCGTGTGGCGCAATACTTCGCCGATGCTGCCCGCGCATTCCAAAAAATCAGCGCGGAACTCCGCAATATCGAAGGGCAGCTTTGTGATTTGGTCAAGTACGGCGGAAAGTTCGGCGGCATCGCGGGCGACAAGCGGCACGGCGATTTTGGTGCGTCCGCTTCCGATAACGGTATTTCTGACGGTCAGGCTGGTGTGCATGGCGGTTGTTGCGGCTGAAGGGAACGGTAAAGACGCAATTATAGCAAAGGCGCAGGCAATGTTTCAGACGGCATTTCTGTGCAGCCGGCTTGATATGAATCAAGCAGCATCCGCATATCGGAATGCAGACTTGGCACAAGCCCCGTCTTTTCTAGTCAGTTCGCAGTTCTTGCAGTATGATTGCACGACACGCCCTACACGGCGCGTGCAGGATACGGCGGCGGACCGCCGGTCGGAAATTTCAGAATCGGAGCAGGCATTATGTTGACCCCCACGCAGCAAGTCGGTTTGATTTTACAGCACCTCAAAACACGCATCTTGGACATCTACACGCCCGAACAGCGTGTCGGTATCGAAAAATCGGAAGACTGGCGGCAGTTTTCGCGCCGTATGGATACCCATTTCCCCAAACTGATGAACGAACTCGACAGCGTGTACGGCAACAACGAAGCCCTGCTGCCTATGCTGGAAATGCTGCTGGCGCAGGCGTGGCAGAGCTATTCCCAACGCAGCGCGTCCCTGAAAAACATTGACATCGAACGCGAAAACAACTCCGATTGGATTTTGTCCAACAAACAGGTCGGCGGCGTGTGCTACGTCGATTTGTTCGCAGGCGATCTGCAAGGCTTGAAAGCCAAAATCCCTTATTTCCAAGAGTTGGGCCTGACCTATCTGCACCTGATGCCCCTGTTTAAATGCCCTGAAGGCAAAAGCGACGGTGGCTATGCAGTCAGCAGCTATCGCGATGTCAATCCGGCACTGGGTACGATAGACGACTTGCGCGATGTCATTGCCGCCTTGCACGAAGCAGGCATTTCCGCCGTCGTCGATTTCATCTTCAACCATACTTCTAACGAACACGAATGGGCAAAAGGCTGCGCCGCCGGTGATCCACTCTACGATAACTTCTACTATATTTTCCCCGACCGCTGGATGCCCGACCAATACGACCGCACCCTGCGTGAAATCTTCCCCGACCAACATCCGGGCGGCTTCTCCCAACTGGAAGACGGACGCTGGGTATGGACAACGTTCAACTCCTTCCAATGGGACTTGAATTACAGCAACCCATGGGTATTCCGTGCCATGGCAGGCGAAATGATGTTCCTTGCCAACTTGGGCGTTGACATCTTGCGTATGGATGCCGTTGCCTTTATTTGGAAACAGATGGGGACAAGCTGCGAAAACCTGCCGCAGGCGCACGCCCTCATCCGCGCGTTCAATGCCGTTATGCGTATCGCCGCGCCCGCCGTGTTCTTTAAATCCGAAGCCATCGTCCACCCCGACCAAGTCGTCCAATACATCGGGCAGGACGAATGCCAAATCGGTTACAACCCCCTGCAAATGGCATTGTTGTGGAACACCCTTGCCACGCGCGAAGTCAACCTGCTCCATCAGGCACTGACCTACCGCCACAACCTGCCCGAGCATACCGCCTGGGTCAACTACGTCCGCAGCCACGACGACATCGGCTGGACGTTTGCCGACGAAGATGCGGCATATCTGGGCATAAGCGGCTACGACCACCGCCAATTCCTCAACCGCTTCTTCGTCAACCGTTTCGACGGCAGCTTCGCGCGCGGCGTACCCTTCCAATACAACCCCAACACGGGCGACTGCCGCGTCAGCGGTACGTCCGCCGCATTGGCAGGCTTGGCTCAAAATGACCCCCACGCCGTCAGCCGCATCAAACTTCTGTACAGCATCGCATTGAGTACCGGCGGGCTGCCCCTGATTTACCTCGGCGACGAAGTCGGCACGCCCAACGACGACGGCTGGGCGCAAGACAGCAACAAAAGCGACGACAGCCGTTGGGCGCACCGTCCGCGTTATAACGAAGCCCTGTACGCGCAACGCAACGATCTGTCGACCACAGCCGGGCAAATCTATCAGGGCTTGCGCCATATGATAGACATCCGCCAAAACAATCCCCGTTTTGACGGCGGCAGGCTGGTTACCTTCAACACCAACAACAAGCACATCATCGGCTACATCCGCAACAACGCGCTTTTGGCATTCGGCAACTTCAGCGAATATCCGCAAACCGTTACCGCGCATACCCTGCAAGCCATGCCCTTCAAGGCGCACGACCTCATCGGCGGCAAAACTGTCAGCCTGAATCAGGATTTGACGCTTCAGCCCTATCAGGTCATGTGGCTCGAAATCGCCTGACGCACGCTTCCCGAATGCCGTCTGAACCGTTTCAGACGGCATTTGTGCCGAAGCGGACGGTAGTCCCCAAAAGGGAAACATGCGATAATAGCCGCCCATCACATTCCGCGCCGCAGCCCGACTGTGCCGCACATTACATACCGCATTTGTTCCGGAGTAACCCCAATGTCAGACGACAAAAGCAAAGCCCTTGCCGCCGCCTTGGCGCAAATCGAAAAAAGTTTCGGCAAAGGCGCCATCATGAAAATGGACGGCAGCCAGCAGGAAGAAAACCTCGAAGTCATTTCCACCGGATCGCTCGGATTAGACCTCGCCCTCGGAGTCGGCGGCCTGCCGCGCGGGCGCATCGTCGAAATCTTCGGCCCCGAATCCTCCGGCAAAACCACACTCTGCCTCGAAGCCGTCGCCCAATGCCAGAAAAACGGCGGCGTGTGCGCCTTTGTCGATGCCGAACACGCCTTCGATCCCGTTTACGCCCGCAAACTCGGCGTAAAAGTCGAAGAGCTTTACCTGTCCCAGCCCGATACCGGCGAACAGGCATTGGAAATCTGCGACACGCTCGTCCGTTCGGGCGGCATAGATATGGTAGTCGTCGATTCCGTAGCCGCACTCGTCCCCAAAGCCGAAATCGAAGGCGATATGGGGGACAGCCACGTCGGACTGCAGGCGCGGCTGATGAGCCAGGCTTTGCGCAAACTGACCGGGCACATCAAAAAAACCAACACGCTGGTTGTATTCATCAACCAAATCCGTATGAAGATCGGCGTAATGTTCGGCAGCCCCGAAACCACCACCGGCGGCAACGCGCTGAAATTCTACTCCTCCGTCCGCCTCGACATCCGCCGCACCGGATCCATCAAAAAAGGCGAAGAAGTATTGGGCAACGAAACCCGCGTCAAAGTCATCAAAAACAAAGTCGCCCCCCCGTTCCGTCAGGCAGAGTTTGACATCCTCTACGGAGAAGGCATCAGTTGGGAAGGCGAATTGATCGACATCGGCGTGAAAAACGACATCATCAACAAATCCGGCGCGTGGTACAGCTACAACGGCGCGAAAATCGGTCAGGGCAAAGACAACGTCCGCGTCTGGCTGAAAGAAAACCCCGAAATTGCCGACGAAATCGACGCAAAAATCCGCGCACTCAACGGCGTAGAAATGCACATCACCGAAGGGACGCAGGACGAAACCGACGGCGAACGTCCCGAAGAATAAAACCTGAAATCCCGATAAACGGTACTTCTGCTGCGAAGTACCGTTTTTTTGAGCCGCCTCCGAACGGCTTGACTTGAGTTTTGGTATTTTTGCCCGACGGGGTGAAAAATACAGTTGCTACGCCTTAACCTACACACTTGTCCTGCGCCCTCTGAAATACACATCCGCCCGTTATGCGATACGGTTTTCCCGTTGCGAACCATCGGACGGGGCAATAAAAATGCCGTCTGAAAGCCTTTCAGACGGCATTTTTCAACGCTTCGGGGTTGTTACCAGATATAGCCCACGCCGACACCGCCGCCGGCTTTGCTTCGGGTATTGACGTTGAGCTGGCCTTTGACCACCCATTTGCCGTTGTCGCTGATGCTGGAGTAGCCGACGGCGAGTGCGCCTGTCGAACCGTATGCGCCCGTTGCGGCAGAAATCATCGATTTTCCGGGCAGGTACGATTGCGGCAAGGCGGCTGCGGCATTCGCACCGGCGGCAACACCTTCCAATTCGCGTTTCAACGCCCTGACCATACCGACGGCCTGATCGGCGATGCCTTTGGTTGCCGCATACAGCTGGCTGCCGTTAATCGCATCGGTGGAAGTGGCAGAAATTTCGCCTGCCGCGACGTTTTGGATACGTCTTTCTTCGCCGCTCGCGCCGACAGAAACCGCACCGTGCGCCCTCGCACCGGCAAAGCCGTTTACCGTACCCGTCGCGCCGGCGGTTGTGGTATTACCCGCCGTGCCGTCGGATTTCAGGTTGCTGCCCGGATTTTCTGTCGCGGTCGATTTATTACCCAGATAAACAGAGTTTTCAACTGTAGCCCCTAACGCTTTAGGAACGGTAACGGTAGTATTTTTACCGTCTTTGTCCTTAACGGTTACGGTTTCCGTCTCAACATCTCCATCGGCTTTATATTTCGCATTAACCCCATTACCCAACACAAAAGTGTTTTTAGAAGTAATACGGTTATCGTTACCGAAAGCGTAGCTGCCGCCGGCTTTATCTTCGATGTAGTTCGGATCGCCGAATACGCCGGATTTTTCCGCATTCACAACGTTGCCCGTACCAATCGCCACCGTGTTATCGCGCAAGGCTTTTGACCCGTAGCCGAAGGCAATGGCATTTTCGCCTGCCGCATCGGCTTTCGCGCCGATTGCCGTTGCAAATTTGCCGCTTGCGCTGGAATCGATTTCATTGCTTCGTTCGATTCTGCTAGTCGCTTTGCCGTCGTTGGAGTGGAAGAACTTAATCCCTTGCTCATTCATATTGTAGATGGCTTCAACCACCGAATTGGTGATAACTTCTTTTCTGCCTTCCACATTATAAGTGGTCAATAACGGGGTTTTACCGTCTTCGCCCACCACGACGTTGTGATACGTTTTGTTGGTATCGTTCGCGTTTCCGGCTGTGCCGACGTTCACCGTTTTACCATCCTTATCTACCGTGATACTCGTGATATTCGGTGTTTTGTTGCCGGTCAATGCGAAAATCTGGCTGCCGTTTACCGCCTGTTTGCTGGTTGGCGAAATATCGCCATTAGCCACATTGTCAATGACCACGCCCTTACCGTTCGATTGATTGTTCGGATCAAGGCGGACAACGTGTTTTTCATCGGTAGAAACTTTTGAATCATCAACCGCTTGTGTTGATGTATCCGCAGTACCGTCGGCTTTGGCGTGATACCATTTATCGTTGTCTTTCACAACTTTCTTGCCGTCTGAATCCACGTTACCGAGGGTAACTTCTTTGTTCGTATCGGCAGTCGAACCGTCATCTTTCACTTCATACCATTTTCCGTCAGCATTTTTAACGATTTTCTTACCGTTTGCATCGGTGTTGTAGATTTGCGTTAAAGGCAATTCCACATCAGTTTTCACAAAGGTTGTGGTTACTTTTTCGCCGTTTGCATCGGTGCTTTCCACCGTTGCCGCGCTCACTTTGGTATTTTTACCGTCGGCAAAACGGACTTTATCGTTGGCATTTACGGTTTCCGCCTTAGTATCAGACAAGGCTTTTGTTTCATCGCCAAACGCTGCTTTCGCATCAGCTTCACTTGCCAAACCAAGCTCAAAGCCTGATTTCGCAATCGCATCTGCCACTTGGTTACCCGTTACATAACCGGAACCTTTGTTGGTTAGGGTTGTTTCGGTATTGTCATTAGTAGAAATGATTTTACCGTTTTGAGTTTGGTATTTTTCTGTCGTACCAGTTTTCGGCTGACCCGTTGCAGTATCAATATCATCTTTACTGTAATACTTATCGCCAACTTTAACCAAGTTTGTGCCATCCGGTGCGGTAAATTCATTCGATTTAACCACTTCGCCTTTAGCCAATTCAAAGGTAATTTCACGCGTACCGTTGACCGTTTTACCGGACACATTGATACCGTTGCCGCTTTTGAATTTCACTTCGTTCGCATTCCGCACCTGATCGTGATATTCCTTGCTTGAGTCGCCTGTGGTTTTGTCCGCAGAAATGACCCAACCCAAGCCGCGCAAATCGCCCACGGTTGCGGCGGTATTGTCGGCAACGGTCGGATTATTATCCGCGCCTTTTTCATCCAAATTGGTCAGGTCTTTATAGGCAACGTCGGCATTTTTAGTGATGTTATCTAAATCTTTACCGACAATCGTATTCGTATCACCAAATTTCTTCAGTCCGCTCACAACGTTTTTAACCGCTTTATTACCCGCGCTGATGCCGTCTGAACCGATTTTAACTTTATCGGCATCAGTCGCATTACCGCCATTCGCGCCGGTTGCCGGCGTAAAGGTCAAGCCGTCTTTGGTAATCTTCGTGCTTGCACCGTTCGTACCGCCGTTTGCGTCTTTGAACTCTACGCTGGTCAGGTCTTTCAGGTCTTTTTTCAGTGAGTAAGTAAAGTCTTTTCCAGACTGTTTCACTTTCAAGTTATCGCCTGCTTTAAAGGTTACCTTGTCGCCCGCTTTAACTTCTTGCTCTGTTAAAGTTGTGGGCTCAACCTCGCCAGTGCCATCTTTACCAGCAGTTGCAGTCCAGCTTAAGCTGTTTAAGGCAGTTACCAAATCGCCTGCTTTAACCAGTTTATTTTTGCTATCATCAGCAACATCAGCCACTTTACCTTTCGGTTTGTCAGCTTCATTACCACTATTCACAGTAAGTGCGGTCGTATCTGCAACGATTTTTTTGCTAGTGTCATCAATCTTCCAGCCGTCGCCAACATTTACATCGTACTTAACAGTAATAGCTCCACTTTGTGCATCTTTACTTACGGTCGCTTTCGTTACATTACCATCAGCAAAGGTTACATTTGTGCCTGATGCGACAGTTTCAAAATTATCTCCGGCTTGACCAGCCTGACCATTGGCAGCGGTTGTTTTAATTCTCCAACCAGCTTTGTTCACTGCATTGATAACAGTCTCCGCAGTCACTAAGCCTTTACCCTCGTCCATATATTCAGTTGCATTTGCTGGCGCGCCAGTATTTGCATCTTTCAACTGTTTACCAGTAAGCAACTTACCGTCTTTTTCTTTGATAACGGAAGTCTTCGCACCGATTTTAACTTCGGTTCTAGCTCCGCCGTCTTTGCTATCTACGGTAACAGTTGTTGTATTTGCATCTGCACTCAAAAATTCTACGGTGTCGTAAGTACGAATGAAATCAACATTTTCTGACTGTTTAGTTGCCGAGTTAGATTTAACGCCCTTGATATTCCAACCTACATTTAAGACATCTCTAACACTTGCCGCACGTTTTTTCTCGTCGTCAGTAATACCATTACCGTTTAAATTAGTTGTCGCTCCGGTATTCAACAGCGTATCGTGCAAAGTCGAACCGATACCGTTCAGATGAACCGTAGTGTCGCCGTTTGCCCCCGCCGTTTCTTTCGCGAAATTCAAGCCTTTGGCATCGCTTGTGATATTGACTTTATTGCCGTTCTCGCCAATCGATAATGTTTTGCTCAAAGTCGCGCTGTCTGTCTCAATGCTTTTCGCCAAAGCAAAGGTAACGGATTTGCCATTCTTATCCAACTTGGCTTTTAAGTTTTTACCTGCTTTAAAAGTCAAAGTATCGCCGGCTTTGAGGGCTTGGTCGTAGGCAGCGTCTTTGGTTGCCGCATCATTTTCAATATCCTCATCTGAACTTTGAACTTTCACGAAAGTTGCAGCTTCATTAATCGCTTTGGCGACATCAACCGCTGTGGCGACTTTTTTCTTGTCGTTTTCGGTCTCTGTGCCGTTTACGCCTTTTACTTTCACTTTACCGCGATCGGCAGTGTTCGTACCTTGACCTGCTGTTGTATCAGTGCTTGCAACTTCAAGCTCGCCTTTAGTAACAGACGCACCGTCAGTACCCACAGTCAATAAGTTGTCATCGCCTGTTTTTACTTTCAGTTTGAGTTTGTCGTCAGTCTTCTCGATGCCGTCTGAAGCCTCGATTTTGGTTTCTGCAACATCAATCGTTACGGTATGTTTGCCGTTTTCGGTTTTTGCGGACACGGTGGCTTTGCCCGTGCCTTTGAACTCGACTTCTTCGGCGTTTTTCACGGCGGCGTGGAATGCTGTATCGGTTGTGCCTGTGCCGTTTGTGGTTTTATCAGACGAAAGCACCCAGCCGAGTTTACGCAAATCGCCTACGGTTGCGGCTGTGGTGTCGGCTACGGACGTGCCTGTACCCCCGCCATTTGCAGGTGTTGTAGCAGTATCTAAATTAATCAAGCCATTTTTAGCCGTATTGGTGTTGGCTGCGGGTTGTCCGTTTTGGGTATCCCCGTAGGTTTTCAAACCGCTTGCAACGTTGGTAATGGCTTTATTACCCGCACTAATGCCGTCTGAACCGATTTTGACTTCGGTAGCCGTACTGCCATTTGCCGGGGTGGTAGAAACAGTTAAACCATTTTCAGTAATTTTGGTCGTGGTTTTGCCGTTTCCAGCCGTACCCAAAGTAATGCTGGTCAAACCCGTAAGCTCGTCTTTCAGCGAATAAGTAAAGTCTTTTCTAGACTGTTTCACTTTCAAGTTTTTGCCTGCTTTGAAGGTTACGGTTTCGCCTGCTTTAACCTCTTGTTCGGTTGCTGTTGCCGGGTCAACTTCGCCACCGTCTTCTTTATCAGCTTTCGCTTTCCAGCTTAATTTGTTTAACGCATCAGCCAAACTGCCTGCATCAACAAGTTTCTTCGTATCGCCGTTAGTGCCATTAGGGGCAGTAACTTTACCGTCTGTTACGGTAAGCGTGGTCGTGTCTGCAACGATTTTTTGGTTATCCAGTTTCAAACCGTCGCCAACACTTGCAACAACTTTTCCGCCTTCAACTTTCAAGCCGTCTCCGGTGTTTACATCGTATTTGACGTTGATGTTGCCTGTATTATCTTTGCTTACGGTTGCCGTGGTCGCATTGCCGTTTTTGAAGTTCACGCTCGTGCCGGATGTAACGGTTTCAGGACTGTTCGCATTCACGGCGGTTGCACCGGTTTCGGCAGTCGTCCCCTCGCCGGTTACCCTCCAACCGCTTTTGTTCACGGCATCAATCACGGCTTTTGCAGTAACTAAGCCGGTGCCGGTGTCATTGTCGTTAGTTGCATCAGGTTTGGCATCATCTTTACCATCCTGACCTGTAACCAACTTACCGTCTTTCTCTTTGATAACAGAGATTTTCGGCGTGAACTTCACTTCGGTTGTTTTACCGTTCTCTTTAGCCGTCAATACAACATCAAGCGTGTTTTTATCGCCTGTAATAAACTCAACATTGTCATAACCTGCCACTAAATCAACATTCTCGGTATTACCGCCTGCAACTTTAGCCCCTTTAATGTTCCAACCTGCATTTAAAACATCTTTCAAGGTAGCCGCTCTCGTTTTTTCAATCTCACTAGGCGAGAAGGTTACTGAAGTTGATGAACCTGTATTTGTAGTTACATCAGGCAAGGTTGAAGCCAAACCGTTCAAATGAACCGCAGTATCTCCGTTAGTACCTTTTGATAACTTCAAGCCGCTTGCATCACTGGTAATATCAACCTTATTCGGGTCTTTACCAATAGATAATTTCTCACTTAAAGTCGCGCTGTCTGTCTCAATGCTTTTCGCCAAAGCAAAGGTAACGGATTTACCACCCTTATCCAACTTGGCTTTTAAGTTTTTACCTGCTTTAAAGGTCAAAGTGTCGCCTGCTTTAAGGGCTTGGTCATCGGCGGTATTTCCGTTTGCAGTACCGTCTTCAATATCATCGGTTGTGCTTTCCACTTTCACGAAGGTTGCCGCATCGTTGATAGCGTTCGCAACGTCGCCGACAGTCGCCACTTTTTTCTTGTCGTCCGCTGTCGCCGTGCCGTTTGCAGAAGCCTTAACCGTAACTTTACCGCGATTGTTGGTATTTGCATCTGCCGCAGTTGCATCTGTTGTTACGGTATTAAACTCGCCTTTGGTAACGGACACGCCGTCATCACTTACGGTTAATAAGTTTTCTTCTCCTGCTTTGGATTTGACTTTGAGCTTAATCGTGTTACCGGTAGTAGTATCTTTCTCAAGACCGTTGCCGGCTTCTACTGTTGCCACATCTACCGTTACGGTGTGTTTACCGTCAGCACCAGTTTTTGCGGACACGGTTGCGCCGTTTTTGCCGACAAACTCAACTTCATTGGCGTTTTTAACGGCAGCGTGGAATTGTTTGTTAGCATTATCATCTGTGGTTTTATCAGATGAAAGCACCCAGCCTAAGCCACGCAAGTCGCCTACGGTTGCAGCCGTGCTATCAGCAACAGTTGTTGTTCCTGCGATGCCTGTTCCAGTTGCAGGGTTAGTTAAATTAACCAAGTCTTTCTTAGCTTCTTCAACTGAATTAGCTGTAGGTTGAGTTACGCCGTTTTGGCTATCTTTATAGGTTTTTAAACCACTCTTAACATTGGTAATTTCTTTGCTGCCCGCGCTGATGCCTGACGTGGTTACGCTGATTGTGTTTGCGTTAGACGTACCTGCGCCTGCCGCAGCACCGTTTGTCGGCGTGATGGTTAAGCCGTCTTTGTCAATTTTGGTGCTTGCGCTGCCTGTGCCGCCGTTTGCGTCTTTAAACTCTACGCTGGTCAGGTCTTTCAGCTCTTTTTTCAGCGAGTAGGTGAAGTCTTTGCCGCTTTGTTTGATTTTCAGGTTGTCGCCTGCTTTGAGGGTAACTTTTTCACCTGTCTTGACTTCTTGTTCGGTAGGTGCAGTGTTTGCAGGGTCAAGTTCGCCGCCGTCTTCTTTGTCGGCGATGATTTTCCAAGAGCCGCCTTTGTTTGCGCCTTTGGTTTGGGCGGCTTTGATGGTAACGGTGTGTTTGCCGTCGGTAGTTGAACTGGTGGTTACGGTAACGCCGCCTTCGCCTTTGAACTCGACTTCGTCGCCGCTTTTGACGGTCGTGGGCGTGCCGTTGCCGGCTGCGGCAGCACCGTTGGTGGTTTTAAGCTGCCAGCCTAAGGCGTTTAATGTGGTTGCCAAATTGCCTGCGTTGACGAGTTTTTTCTTGTCATCTTCTGATGTAGGGGTGCTTACTTTGCCGTTGGTAACGGTAAGGTCAACGGTATCGGCAACGAGTTTGTCGGTGGTGTCATCAATTTTCAAGCCGTCGCCTGCTTTTACTTTGAATTTGGCGGAACGTCCTTCTTGGTCGATTTCAATCCCGCCGTCTTCGCGGAGGTAGAGGTAGCTGCTTTTATACTTAGGTTTAGCTGTTGAACCTTCAGAATTTTCTACTGAGATGGTAACCTTTCCCTGATCGTCATCAGTGCTACCAAAGTTAGTTTTTGTCGTTCCATCCTTACCCACGACAACAAGACCAAACTTGTAATTAGTGTTACTACTTTCATCCTCTGTCTGATAATCATCTGTAAAAGTCGGGTTATCAGGGTCAAATTCGGTATCCGGTACGTCCCCCCCCCC
>NZ_CAUIZY010000019.1:0-15127 GCF_962747855.1 Neisseria blantyrii | reverse complement strand
CTACCTATCCCCTTAGAATACAAAGAGTATATTGAGATCATATCAACCTAGAATCAACGACTTAAAGGGCTGGAATAATACACTCAAAGCATTTCTCAATGAGAAAGTATACAGGAGGTGTCCTGCAAAGCATGCTGAGTTTTACTATAGTATTGTTCGCACATCGTTCCAATTATAGCTTTTGCAGGAAGAGGCTCTTGTCTTTAGTTTTTGGGGCATTCTTACTCGATCTATTGTGCTGCCACACGACTTTGAGTGCAAACCAAAGACTCACGGCAGGGACATATACGGCAGAGTTTGACTATGATGTCGTGGGTACTTTGGCCGCCGCTCGTTATGATGAAGTAGATATACTCTATAAGCTCCCAGATCGAATAGGCAATATCTATCCTGACCGCTTCGGTAAGGAAGCCACTTATGAGCGTGGCGGACGACGCAAGGAGGATAAGGAATGGACTTACCACTTTGATGGGGAGGGATTCCTGACGCAGCGCGTCTTTTCCGCTTTTTACCCCATCCGCACCAAGGAGGATTTATGATACAAATCGGCATCATCATGGGCAGCAACAGCGATTGGCCCGTTATGCGGCAGGCAGCGCAGTTTCTTGAAGAGTTCGGCGTAGAATATGAGGCGCGCGTCGTTTCCGCACACCGCACTCCGGATTTAATGTTCCAATACGCCGAAACCGCACGGGCGCGCGGCATCAAAGCCATCATCGCGGGTGCGGGCGGCGCGGCGCATTTACCCGGCATGGTTGCCGCCAAGACCACCGTCCCCGTTTTGGGCGTACCCGTCCCCAGTAAATACCTGCGCGGCGAAGATTCGCTTTTATCGATTGTACAAATGCCCAAAGGCGTACCTGTCGCCACATTCGCCATCGGCGAGGCAGGCGCGGCCAATGCGGCATTGTTTGCCGTTTCCATGCTGGCCAATGAAAATCCAGAACTGGCTCAAAAACTGGCAGACTTCCGAGCCAAACAGGAACAGGCTGTTTTGAATATGGAATTGGAACAGATTTAAAACCCGTCGTCCGCGAATACACAAATGCCGTCTGAAGCCCTGTTTCGGGTTTCAGACGGCATTTTTCCATCTTATTCCGCTGTTTCGGTCAGCGATGAGAACACTTCAAAATAAGTCGGGAAGGTTTTGTGGGTGCATTTCGGGTCGTTGATGACGACGGGTGCGCCCAACAGGGAAACCAGCGAGAAACACATCGCCATGCGGTGGTCGTCGTAAGTGTCGATGACGGCGTCGGGCGTCAGCGTTTCGGGCGGGGTGATGTGAATTGCTTCGGCTTCTTCGGCGACTTCCGCGCCAAGTTTGCGCAACTCGTTCACCATTGCGGCAATGCGGTCGGTTTCCTTGACGCGCCACGAACCGATATTGCGCAGCGTGCAGGTTTGCCCTGTGGCAAGTGCGACGATGGCGAGGGTCATGGCGGCATCGGGGATATGGTTCGCATCCAAATCAAAGGCTAGGACGGCACGTTCTTTCGGGCGCGAGACTTCGACGAAGTTTTCGCCCCACACCACGTCCGCCCCGATTTTTTCCAGCTCGCGGGCAAAGGCGACATCGCCCTGTATGCTGTTTGCACCAATGCCGGTAACGCGGACGGGCGTGGCGGCAATCAAACCGGCTGCGAGGAAGTAGGACGCGCTGGAGGCATCGCCTTCGACGTGCAAGTGTTCGGGCGCGTGGTAGTGCGCATCGGCGGGAATTTTGAAGACGCGGTAGTCTTCATTGGCAACCTGTACGCCGAATTGCGCCATCAGTTTCAAAGTGATGTCGATATAGGGCTTGGAAATCAACTCGCCGACCATACGGATTTCAAATGCCTGCCCGGTCAGCGGCAGCGCCATCAAGAGGGCAGTCAGAAACTGGCTGGACACATTGCCTTTAATCGGAATCACGCGTTCGCCGTTGTCTTGGCGTTCGCCGATATGAAGCGGCGGATAGTGTTCGTTGCCGAGATATTCGACATCGGCGCCGCCAATCCGCAGCGCATCGGCCAAATCGCCGATAGGGCGTTCGTGCATACGCGGCACGCCGTGCAGATGATAATCGCCGCCCAAAACAGCCAGCGCGGCGGTCAGCGGACGGAACGCGGTTCCCGCGTTGCCCAAAAACAAATCGGCAGAGCGGTTGGGGAAACGCCCACCTGTGCCGTGCACTTTCAGATGGCCTTCGGCAAGATATTCGATTTCAACGCCGAGTTTATCGAGTGCTTCCAACATACGGTCGGTATCGTCGGATTTGAGCAGGGAATGGATTTCGCAAGCATTGTCGGACAGGGCGGCGAGCAGCAGGGTGCGGTTGCTGATGCTTTTGGAGCCGGGCAGGGCGACGGTGGAAGGTTTGAGACGGGCGGCGGGGAGGCGGACGGATTCGGTCATGGCAAAACGTTAATATAGGGATAAAGACAGCCTGCATTATACTGGTGCAAATGCCGTCTGAAAAATCTCAGGTTTGGCATTTTCGGTTTTAAAGCCCGTAAATGTGGTTTTTTGTGCCGAAAATTGGTTATTTTTAAATTTTTTGTTTCTAAAATTTTTTTGCCGGCATATTTTCGGCTTTTGTTGCAGACATAGCGCGTTTGCCGACGGCACGGCACGATTGCCAATTTCATAGAATTTGGTAGAATAGCCGCTGTTCAACGACAGACAAGCCGCCGATTTTCCGGGCGGCTTGTATTTTTATTTTAATATCCGGACGCACAAAGCAAGACGGTACGCGGTATGCTTGCTGCCGCAAACCGGTGTGCCGGAATATGGAGAAAAAAGACCGATGCAAAAAATCCCCCTGACCGTACACGGTGCGGAATTGCTGAAACAGGAATTGCAGCAGCTCAAAAGCGTGGCGCGCCCCGAAGTGATCGAAGCGATTGCCGAAGCCAGATCGCACGGCGATTTGTCCGAAAACGCCGAATACGAAGCCGCCAAAGAACGCCAAGGTTTTATCGAGGGCCGCATTTCCGAGTTGGAACACAAACTTTCCGTTGCACACATCATCAATCCGACCGAAATCCACGCCGAAGGCAAAATCGTGTTCGGTACGACGGTTACGCTGGAAGATTTGGAAACGGAAGAACACGTTACCTACCAAATTGTCGGCGAAGACGAAGCCGACATCAAACAGGGCAAAATCTATGTCGGCTCTCCGATTGCACGCGCCCTAATCGGCAAGGAAGAAGGGGATACGGCGGAAGTTCAGGCTCCGGGCGGCGTACGCGAATACGACATTATCGAAGTCCGGTATATTTGATTCGGCGGTAAAATGCCGTCTGAAGCCCTGATTGGGCTTCAGGCGGCATTTTGCATGCGGCTTCCCCTTTTCATGCTTGGGTTAAACATGCTATATTTCCGAACCTTTTAAACTGTTTTCCACGAGGTGGCAAAATGAGCGAAACTGCTAAAATCAAAGTCAACGACCTGCCCGAAAATGCAGAAAAACCAAACGAAGAAGTCGAACTGCCCGTTGTCGATAACGACAAAAAAGGCGGACACAGCGAGGGCGGCTGCTGCGGTGCGTGCGGCGGTTGATTCGAATTTGTCAAATCGGGGCATCTGAAAAGTTTTGCAAAATTTTCAGGTGTCCTTTTTTATTTCCAAAGTAAATGAATGAAATAATGCGGGTAGAAGATTTATTTGACCATGGGCTTGTGGTAGATTCGGTACCGTATTTGATATGATTTTAACAAATCGGGAGGGGCAATGTTTTGGTATGTAGTCGGCTTTTTCGCCTTTATCGTTTCGCTGCTGTCGCTGTGGGTCAATGCCAGCGCATTCGGCATGCAGGAAGACGATACCCCCCAATCGGATTATGAAAGACGTTTGGGCTTGGGTGCAAAGCTGAAAAACAAAAATACGCCGGATACGGAAGAAAAGCAGCAATAAAGATATGAAATGCCGTCTGAAAGATTTTCAGACTGAAGCATGGGAGACAGTCAAACATTCATCTCATGCTCAAATGCGTTCAGGATTCGGCGTACTTCATCCGCATCCTTAACCGTTCGGACGCGGTCAAACAGCGTCTGCGCCGGGCCGGACGTTTTTTTCATCATCCCCAGCCATTGTTTAAGACGGGCGATCGGGTATTTATTGTTTGCCTCTTTTGCCAGGCATAAATCGAAAAAGAGCCGTATCCATTTGGAAATTTCGGCAAAATCGGTATCCGTAACGGGCAGGCCGCTTTCATACTGCTTGATTTGGCGCGCCAAATCGGGGCGGATGACCGCGCCTCGCCCCAGCATGACGCTGTTGCAGCCGCTGATTGTTTTGATGCCGATATAGTCTTGAAGGCTGAAGACATCGCCGTTGGCAGTAACGGGAATATTGACGGTATCGCGGATTTTGCGTATCCATTCCCAATGCGCCGGCGGTTCGTAACCCTCGGCTTTGGTACGCGCGTGTACGGTCAGTCCGCACGCGCCCCCTTCGGCAATCGCACAGGCGCATTCCAAAGCAGGGCTTTTGTCTTCATAGCCGAGCCGCATTTTCCCCGTCAGCGGAATATGTGCGGGCAAACGTTCGCGCATCGTTTTGACGATATGGAATATCAGTTGCGGCTCTTTTAAAAGGATTGCGCCGCCTTTGTGTTTGTTGACGGTGGGAGCGGGGCAGCCGAAGTTCAAATCGATTTTGTCCGCACCGAAGCGGACGGCTTCCAGCGCATTCGCCGCCATATTGTCCGCATCGCTGCCCAGAAGTTGGACGGTGCAGGGCGTGCCGACGGGCGTTTTGTTCCCGTTGGCGATTTCGGGGATATATTTTAACCATGTGGCGCGGGAATGCACGGTATGGGTAATGCGTACAAATTCGCTGACGCATTCGTCGTAGCCTCCTATCCGCGTCAGCAGGTCGCGCATCACATCATCTATCAACCCCTGCATAGGGGCTAGGATGATTCGGTTTTTTTGTTTGGGTTCGTTTGTTTGTCCGTCAATCATGATTTGGGTAGGTATTGGGTTTAAACAATGCCGTCTGAAGGCTTTCGGCGTTCAGACGGCATTTCCGTGTCCGTTGTTACAGCAACACTTTCTCTACGCCGCCGTTGTTGGCTTTTTTCACAAACTCATCCAGCCAGTTTTCGCCGAGGATGTGTTTCGCCATTTCGATGACGATGTAGTCGGCAGGCATATTATTGTCGTCGGCATAGCGGCTCAAGCCTTGCAGGCAGGCGGGGCAGGAGGTGAGCATTTTGACGGGTTCGCCCTGCGGCAGCTCTTTGAGGTTTTTCTCGATTTCTTCCTGTTTGCGGAATTTGACCTGGGTGGCGATGTCGGGGCGTTTGACGGCGAACATGCCGGATTCGCCGCAGCAGCGGTCGCTTAAGACGACTTTCTGCCCCATCAGGCTGCTTGCCATTTGGGTGGCGTTCATGATTTTAATCGGTGTGTGGCAAGGGTCGTGGTAGAGGTATTGCTGACCTTTCACGCCGTCGAGTTTCACGCCTTTTTCGAGCAGGTATTCGTGGATGTCGATGATTCGGCAGCCGGGGAAGATTTCTTCAAAGCGGTATTTTTCGAGCTGGTCGTAACAAGTGCCGCAACTGACGACGACGGTTTTGATGTCGAGGTAGTTGAGGGTGTTCGCCATACGGTGGAAAGCGACGCGGTTGTTGGTGCTCATTTCTTCGGCTTTTGCCTTGTTGCCGCCCGCGTCCTGCGGATAGCCGCAACACATATAGCCCGGCGGCAGGACGGTTTGTACGCCGACGTGCCAGAGCATGGCTTGGACGGCGAGTCCGATTTGGCTGAACAAACGCTCGGAACCGCAGCCGGGGAAGTAGAACACGGCTTCGGCATCTTCGGGCGCGGCGGGGTTGCGGATGATGGGGATACTTTTGTCGTCTTCGATGCCGAGCATGGAGCGCGGAGTTTTGGCGGGTACGTTTTTGGGCAGCGGGCGGTTGATGAAATGGATAACCTGTTCTTTAATCGGGGCTTTGCCGACGGTTGCCTTGGGTTCGGCTTTTTGCTTTTTCGTGCCGATCGGAAGGAGCTTGCCGATTTTGTAGGCAAAGTTTTGCGCGGGGAAGCCGGTCTGTATCATCGCGGCGCGCAGGGCTTTGATGGTTTTCGGGCCGGTGGCGTTCAAAAACGCCATACCCATTGAAGCCGCAGGCGCGAAGCGTTTGTGGCCGGAATTGGCAAGGTAGTTGCGGATGGCTACGGTTACGTCGCCGAAGTCGATGTTGACGGGGCAGGGTTTGACGCAGCGGTGGCACACGGTGCAGTGGTCGCCGATGTCCATCAGTTCTTCAAAATGTTTGACGGAAACGCCGCGCCGGGTTTGTTCTTCGTATAAGAAGGCTTCGGTCAACAGCCCCACGCCGAGGATTTTGTTGCGCGGGCTGTACAGCAGGTTGGCACGCGGGACGTGGGTGGAGCAGACGGGTTTGCATTTGCCGCAGCGCAGACAGTCTTTGACGGAATCGGCAATCGTGCCGAGGTCTGATTTTTCCATAATCAGCGATTCCGCGCCCAACAGCTCGAAAGACGGCGTGTAGGCGTTGCGCAGGTCCGAGCCTTTCATCAGTTTGTGGCGGTTGAAGGTGTGTTTGGGGTCGACTTGGTTTTTGTAGTCCCAAAACGGCTGCAAGTCTTCATCGGTCAGAAATTCGAGCTTGGTAATGCCGATGCCGTGTTCGCCCGAAATCACGCCGCCGAGCGAACGGGCGATTTTCATAATGCGTTCCACAGAACGGTAGGCCGTCTGAAGCATTTCGGCATCGTCTGAGTTAACCGGAATATTGGTATGAACGTTACCGTCGCCGGCGTGCATATGCAGGGCGACGAAGACGCGGCTGCGTACGGTTTTGGCGTGGATTTTGCCCAAACCTTGGATAATCTTGGTATCGGTTTTGCCGCTGAAGATTTCAGAAAGCGGCTTCATTACGTCTGCTTTGACAGACACGCGCAGGCGGAAATCGCGGAAGGCAATGAAGCAGCTTTCATTGTCTTTGGCTTCGGGCGCGGCGTGGACGGCTGCGCCATAGCGTGCTTTATAGTCGGCAAGCGGCGCGTCCAAATGGGCGAGCAGCCAGTCCCAACGTGCTTTGACGGCGGAAACGTGGGCTAGGGCGTGTTTGCCGCGTTCGCCCAACAGTTCGGCGGTTGGCAGGTCTGTTCCCATTTTGTCGATGGGGAGTTTGCCCGAAAGATATTGCTCCAAGGCGGCACAGAGTTTGAGTTTGTTTTGGATAGAAAGCTCAATGTTGATGCGTTCGATGCCGTCTGAATACTCGCCCAGCCGCTCCAGCGGAATCACCACGTCTTCGTTGATTTTAAAGGCGTTGGTATGTTTGGCGATGGCGGCGGTGCGGCTGCGGTCGAGCCAGAAGGTTTTGCGGGCTTCGGGCGACACGGCGATAAAGCCTTCGCCGTCGCGGGCGCGTGCGAGTTCGCAGATGTGTTCGGCGGCTGCCTCTACGGCGGCTTCGTCGTCGGAAACCACGTCCGCCAGCAAGACCATTTTCGGACGTCCTTTGCCTGCCGCTTTGGTGGCGTAGCCGACGGCGCGGACATAACGCCAGTCCAAATGCTCCAAACCCGCCAGCCGCACGCTGTCGTGGGCGAGCAGGAAATCGCGGATTTCGACGATAGAAGGCGTAGCGGTGGCGACCGTGCCGAAAAACTCCATACACACGGTGAGCGTGTATTTCGGCATTTTGTGCAACACGAAGGCGACGCTGGTGATGATGCCGTCCGTGCCTTCTTTTTGCACGCCGGGCAGGCCGCTCAAGAATTTGTCGGTAACGTCTTTGCCCAAACCAACTTTGCGGAATTTGTGGCCGGGGATTTCCAAACGTTCGGTTTTAACGATATTGAGGCCGTCTGAATCCAGCGTATGAACGTCGAACACGGCGGTTTCTTCGTCGTGGATTTTGCCGAAATTGTGGCGCACGCGCTCGATGCGTAGCCATTCGCCCTGCGGGTTGACCATCTGCCAGTAGGCGAGGTTGTCCAACGCCGTCCCCCACAGCACGGCTTTTTTACCGCCTGCGTTCATCGCCACATTACCGCCCACGCATGACGCATCGGCGGAAGTCGGATCGACGGCGAACACCAAACCTGCCTGATGCGCGGTTTCTTCCACTCGGCGGGTTACTACGCCTGCGCCGCAATGGATAATCGGATGTTTGCCGTCCAAGCCTGCCAGCTCAACGTATTCAACACCGCGATGCTTGTCGAGTTTTTCGGTATTGATGACTGCGCTGTTTGCGTCCAAAGGTACCGCGCCGCCGGTATAACCCGTGCCGCCGCCGCGCGGAATAATGACCAAATCCAGCTCGATTAAGGCGCGCACCAAAGGCGCGATTTCCGCCTCCGTGTCGGGATTGACGACGACAAACGGATACTCCACGCGCCAGTCGGTTGCATCGGTAACGTGGGTTACCCGCGCCAGCCCGTCGAACATAATATTGTGCGGTTTGGTGATTTTGCTCAAACGCTCCAAAATTTGATGGCGTTTTTGGCTGGTTTCATCAAAACTGCTATCAAAACGCTCGACTGCTTTTTCTGCTGCGGCAACCAACACATCGACTTGCCGATTATCGTCGCGGCGTTTGCGGATTTCGTTCAAACGGTGGCGCATTTCCCGCACCAGCGCGGCGCGGCGTTTCGGATGCTCCAGTAAGTCATCGACCAGATACGGATTGCGCACGACCACCCAAATATCGCCCAACACTTCAAACAGCATCCGTGCCGAACGTCCTGTTTTGCGTTGACCGCGCAAGTCCTGCAGAATCTGCCACGCTTCGTCGCCCAACAGGCGGATGACGATTTCGCGATCGGTATAAGAAGTATAGTTATAGGGAATTTCCCGAATACGCTGCGGTGCGGTAGTCGTGGTCATGGTGTGTCCGTGTTTGGTAGTTTTTATTTGAATGCCGTCTGAAAAGTCGGTTTCAGGCGGGTTTGAAAAGGCGATAATGTAGTTCAATTTTTGATATTTTTCAATGCCGAAACAGGAAATACCCTTATAGAAACAAAATAACGCTTTGAGAAATTGTTGACAATATTATCAAATATAAATTTTAGGTGGTGTTTCCGGCGTATGACCGTATCAAAACGGTTGAGTTTTTCAGAAAACCCGTTATAATGCCGTTTCTCTGAGGCGGGTCTCCCCGCATGGCAAGTCGGAACACCGGGTCAGGGGCGGAAGCCAGCAGCCCACTCCGATGCGCCAGTGCCGGAGGTTTGGCTCGCCACCCTATTTGAAACGCCGGAGCTTCGATGTTCCGGCGTTCCCGTATTGCACCGATGCCGTCTGAAAGCCGTTCAGACGGCATTTTCTTTACTTTGCCATAACGCATCATTACAATGTATCCATACAGGCCAATGAAGAATCGGCTTCATAAAAATGAAGTATGGTTCAATTTCAAGTTTATGACGAACAGGGCAGTTTGATTAAAGACTAAAGGAGTAGGCAAATGAAAAAACTTCTAATGATAACCCTCACCGGTATGCTTGCAGCTTGCGCAACAGGTGTCAATGTAGGTCGGTTGATGGTTGAAATGCCGCAGGGAGAACGCTCTGTCGTTGTGCAGGTTCCCGCGACAAATAACCCGCTTTCCGATGCAATGGCTGTCGGAATGATTAAAACATCTGGATCGCCTTCGGCATCAAATATGATTGAAATGCTCGGCGCGGACAATATCAACGTCGGCGTGGTGGGAAGCAGCCAAATGCTTAATAAGGCGACCGCACTTTATTCCTTAAACTATGCAAAGAAAGTCGGAAACAATGTCAGTGTCTATATGATGGGCGACAGCGAAAGCGACAAGGCCGATTTGGAAAACGCGGCAAATGCCAAAAATATTAAATTACATTATTTCTTTAACCAAAAATAATTTGCAGCGTGCAACTTGCCGCACCAAAATATCCAAATTGAACATACGGCGGCGTACCGGGATTTGCGCCGCCGCTTATCCCGATAGGAGAGTACCGTGAACGCCTCGCAATTAATCAGCAGCCTGACCCAAACCGTCGGCGAAAAATACATCATCACCGACCCCGCGAAAACCGAACAATACCGCCAAGGCTACCGCTTCGGCGAGGGTAAGGCGTTGGCGGTGGTGCGCCCCGGAACCATTCTGGAAATGTGGAAAATTCTGCAGGCGTGCGTCGAAGCAGACGTGATTGTGATTACGCAGGCGGCGAATACCGGACTGACCGGCGGCTCGACCCCCGACGGCAATGATTACGACCGCGACATCGTGATTGTGAACACCATGCGGATGAACATCATCCAAACCATCAACAACAACGAACAAGTCGTCTGCCTGCCCGGTTCGACCCTGAACCAACTCGAACTGCTGCTGAAACCCTTGGGGCGCGAACCGCATTCGGTCATCGGCTCATCCTGCATCGGCGCGTCCGTCTTGGGCGGCGTGTGCAATAACTCCGGCGGCGCGTTGGTACAGCGCGGCCCGGCCTACACCGAAATGGCGTTGTTTGCCCAAATCAACGAAGAGGGCAGGTTGGAACTGGTCAACCACTTGGGCATAGACTTGGGCGATACGCCCGAAGAAATCCTGACCAATCTTCAAGGTCATCATTATCAAAACAAAGACATTACGCAAGATGCTGGCAAAGGACACGACCACGCCTATTGCGAACACGTCCGCCAAGTGGACGAACCGACCGCCGCGCGTTTCAATGCAGACCCCGCGCGCCATTACGAAGCCTCGGGCTGCGCGGGCAAACTGATGGTTTTTGCCGTCCGTTTGGACACCTTCCCGCAAGAAAAACAAACCGCCGTGTTCTACATCGGCACGAACGACATCAACGAGCTGACCGACATCCGCCGCGCCGCCTTGGGCGAATTTGAAAGCCTGCCCGTTTCTGGCGAATACATCCACCGCCACGCTTTCGACATTGCCGACGTGTACGGCAAAGACACGTTTTACGTCATCAAAAAATTCGGTACGCACCAACTGCCGAAATTATTTGACTTGAAGGCACGCGTGGATCGATTCGGCAAAAAAGTCAGTTTCCTGCCCAAACATTTTTCCGACAAGGCAATGCAGTTCGTCAGCAAATTCCTGCCCGACCACCTGCCCAAATCCATGCGCGATTACCGCGACAAATACGAACACCACCTGATTCTGAAAATGGGCGGAAAAGGCGTAGATGAAGCGCGCGCGTTCTTAAAAGAATATTTTGCACACCACGGCGGCGCGTTTTTCGAGTGCAACGCCGAAGAAACCCAAGCCGCGATGCTGCACCGTTTCGCCGTCGCCTCCGCCGCCATCCGCTACCGTTCCGTGCACGACGACGAAGTGGAGGACTTGGTAGCGCTCGACATCGCCCTGCGCCGCGACGACCGCGACTGGTTTGAAAAACTGCCGTCGGAAATCGACAATAAAATCATCCATAAATTGTATTACGGGCATTTTATGTGCCACGTTTTCCATCAGGATTACATCATCAAAAAAGGCAACGACTGCATGGCGTTGGAACACGAAATGCTGCATCTCTTAGACCAACGCGGCGCGCAATATCCCGCCGAACACAATGTTGGTCATTTGTACGAAGCCAAGCCCGCGCTCAAACAGTTTTACCGCAAACTCGACCCGACCAACAGCTTCAACCCGGGTATCGGCAAAACCAGCAAAAAGAAAAACTGGGCGGAATAAGCGCGTCCGCTTTGAAGGCAGGCAATGCCGTCTGAAGGCAAAACACCGTTCAGACGGCATTGTCGGGTCTGCCTTCCCTGACGGGCAACCGTGTTCAAGCCGTATATCGGCACACGGGCGCAACCTTCCGGCAGCCGCGCCCGACTCTGCCCGAAGGCAGGTTTGAAGCATTAAGGAAACACGATGAAACCATACAAAATCTACACCCATCCCGCCCTGCCGCCCCAAGCCGTCAAACAAGGCTGGTCATGGCCGGGGCTCTTGTTCGGCACGCTGTGGGCGTGTTTCAAAAGAATGTGGGGTTTGGGGCTGGGGCTGACGGGCGCGATGTTCGTGCTGGCGGTGTTTGCCCAACTGGTTTACGGCGACACGCCCGCCACAGACTCGGCGTTTAACGTATTGGGCTTGGCGGTTTCCGTCTGGTTCGGCGCAAAGGGCAACAGCCTTTATGCACGCCACCTTTTATCGCGCGGCTATACCGAATTGCCCGAAACAGTCGAAGCCGCCAACCCCCAAGCCGCATTGGCGCAATATTTCGGGCGCGGGCGCGGCTAGGCGCGTTTCCCCGCTATGCCGTCTGAAAGGCTTCAGACGGCATTCCTTATAACTTTTCGTTTGCAGCACATAACCAATCAGTCTTTCCTATTCCGTTCCGAAATGCGTACTATGCGCCCGTCCCCAATATTTGCGAACAAGGAAAGAAAATGGCACGTTTAACCGTACACACCCTCGAAACCGCCCCCGAAGCCGCCAAAGCACGCGTCGAGGCGGTACTCAAAAACAACGGCTTCATCCCCAACCTCATCGGCGTATTGGCAAACGCCCCCGAAGCCTTGGCGTTTTACCAAGAAGTCGGCAAGCTCAACGCCGCCAACAGCCTGACCGCCGGCGAAATCGAAGTCATCCAGATCATCGCCGCCCGCACCAACCAATGCGGCTTTTGCGTGGCAGGGCACACCAAACTCGCAACCCTGAAAAAACTCCTTTCCGAACAATCCCTCAAAGCCGCCCGCGCTTTGGCGGCAGGCGAATTTGACGATGCCAAACTCGGCGCGCTCGCCGCCTTCACCCAAGCCGTAATGGCGAAAAAAGGCGCGGTATCCGACGACGAACTCAAAGCATTTTTCGATGCGGGCTACAACCAGCAGCAGGCAGTCGAAGTCGTGATGGGCGTAGCCTTGGCAACCCTGTGCAACTACGTCAACAACCTCGGACAAACCGAAATTAACCCCGAATTGCAGGCCTATGCCTGATACGGCAAACCGCCCGAATATCGGGCGGTTTTTCAAAAACACCCCCTCAAACAAAAACAAGCCGCCCAAGCGGCAGGGGAAGCAGCCGCCCATCAGCCGCGCCCCCGATTCCCCCGCAAACCTTAAGGAACAAAGATGAACGCCCAAACCCTGATTGCCAACGTTGCCGAACTCGTCAAAACCAAGCTCAAACCCATAGTGGACGACATCGACCGCAAAGGATACTACCCCGAAGCATTTATGCGCGAACTCGGCGCAATCGGCGGATATGCCTCGGTCGGCACACAAGAAGAAGGCGGCAACGGCTTAGGTTTGGCAACGCAAATCGCCGTATTGCGCGAAATCGGCAAAGAATGCGGCGCAACCTCCTTCAGCGCGTGGTGTCAGGCGGCTTGCGCGTGGTATCTGCACCAAACGCCCAACCAAGCCGTCAAAGACAAATACCTTGCCGACATCCTGCAAGGCAAAGTATTGGCGGGCACCGGAATGTCCAATACCGTCAAACACCTTGCCGGTATTGAAAAACACAACCTCCAAGCCGAACGCGTGGACGGCGGCTACAAAGTCAACGGCGCGCTGCCGTGGGTGTCCAATATCGGCGAAGACCACATCTGGGCAAATACCGCCCAAATCGGCGGCGGTTACGTTATGTTTATCACAGGCGGACAATGGGAAGGCGTAAGCCTGCAAAACTGCCCCGAATTTTGCGCCCTCGAAGGCACGCGCACCTTCAGCCTGAACTTCAAAGACGTATTTATCCCCGATGAAGACATCATCGCCGCGCCCGAACAGTTTGCCGATTATATCCAAAGCATCAAAGCAGGCTTCATCCTGCTGCAAATCGGCATCGGCGCGGGCGTGATTGAGGGCAGCCTCGGCATCATCCGCCTCGCCAACGTCGTCAACGCCGAAGTCAACAGCTACCTCGACGACGGCTACGACAGCCTCAAAGCAAGGCTGGACGGCGCGTGGGCAGAAACCGAACGGCTTGCCGGATTGGCGTGGGACAACACGCCCGACAACCTCGCCACCCTCAAGCTGCGCGAAGCCGCCGCCGTACTGGCTCTTGCCGCCGCGCAATCCGCCGCCCTGCATTCCGGCGCGAAAGGCTACCTGATGCGCAGTCCCGCCCAAAGGCGCGTCCGCGAAGCGATGTTCGTTGCCATCGTAACCCCCGCAATCAAACACCTACGCAAAGAAATAGCGGCAATCGAAGCCGCAAAATAAACAGGCGGAAAATGCCGAAACCCCCACCGCGTCATTCCCGCGAAAGCGGAAATCCAGCCCCCAACGCAACAGGAATCCATCGGAAAAAACAGAAACCCCCAAACCGTCATTCCCGCAAAAGCGGGAATCCAGCAAACGAAAAATCACAGGAATCCATCGGAAAAAACAGAAACCCCAAAACCGTCATTCCCGCAAAAGCGGGAATCCAGTAATCGAAAAACCACAGGAATCTATCGGAAAAACAGAAACCAAACAGACTAGATTCCCGCCTGCGCGGGAATGACGCGGGAGCGGGGGTCGTCATTCCCGCAAAAGCGGGAATCCAGCCCCCTAACGCAACAGGAATCCATCGAAAAAACCGAAACCTCCAAACCGTCATTCCCACGGAAGTGGGAATCCAGTAATCGAAAAACCACAGGAATCTATCGAAAAAAACAACCCCAAAAAAACCGGGCGGATACCGCACCATCCTTCCAAACCCTGATTTATAGCGGATGAACAAAAATCAGGGCAAGGCGGCGAAGTCGCAGACAGTACAAATAGTACGGGTGCTTCAGTACTTTAGAGAATCGTTCTCTTTGAGCTAAGGCGAGGCAACGCCGTACCGGTTTTTGTTAACCCACTATACAAAAAACAAGGAAACACAAATGGCGCAATATATGTGCGGCCCCTGCGGCTGGATTTACGATGAAGAACACGGCGACCCCGAACACGGCATCGCCCCCGGGACAAAGTTTGAAGACATTCCCGACGACTGGAAATGCCCCGAATGCGGCGTAGGCAAAGAAGATTTCTACCTGTTGGATTTCGTGATATAGCGGCAGCCGTACCCTTAGGGAAAACCCCGTTATCCGGCGTTCCGCCTGCGGCGGCAGGGAACGCCGTTTTATAGTGGATTAACAAAAATCAGGACAAGGCGACGAAGCCGCAGACAGTACAGAACCGATTCACTTGGTGCTTCAGCACCTTAGAGAATCGTTCTCTTTGAGCTAAGGCGAGGCAACGC
>NZ_CAUIZY010000018.1:0-20018 GCF_962747855.1 Neisseria blantyrii | reverse complement strand
GTACCCGGTTTAGCCAATACTTGACCACGCTCTACGTCTTCACGTTTAGTACCACGCAGCAATACGCCTACGTTGTCACCTGCTTGACCTTCGTCCAGCAGTTTGCGGAACATTTCAACACCGGTACAAGTGGTTTTTTGGGTTTCTTTCAGACCTACGATTTCAATCTCGTCGCCAACGTGAATCACCCCGCGCTCCACACGGCCCGTTACCACAGTACCGCGGCCGGAAATGGAGAACACGTCTTCAATCGGCAGCAGGAACGGTTTGTCCACGGCACGCTCGGGAGTCGGGATGTAGCTGTCCAATGCGGCAGCCAGTTCGAAGATTTTTTCTTCGTAAGCGGCATCGCCTTCCAAGGCTTTCAGTGCGGAACCTTGTACGATCGGGCAGTCGTCGCCCGGGAAATCGTAGCTGCTCAACAGATCGCGGATCTCCATCTCAACCAGTTCCAACAGTTCGGCATCGTCAACCATGTCGCATTTGTTCATGAACACGATGATGTAAGGTACGCCTACTTGGCGGGCCAGCAGGATGTGTTCGCGGGTTTGCGGCATAGGGCCGTCGGCAGCGGAACATACCAGGATTGCGCCGTCCATTTGTGCGGCACCGGTAATCATGTTTTTAACGTAGTCGGCGTGGCCCGGGCAGTCTACGTGTGCGTAGTGGCGGGTTTCGGTTTCGTATTCTACGTGCGAGGTATTGATGGTAATACCGCGTGCTTTTTCTTCGGGCGCGTTGTCAATTTGGTCGTAAGCTTTTGCAGCACCGCCGAATTTTTTAGCCAAAATAGTAGTCAAAGCGGCAGTCAGGGTGGTTTTACCATGGTCAACGTGACCGATGGTGCCAACGTTTACGTGCGGTTTGCTACGTTCGAATTTTTCCTTAGCCATGAGCTAATTCCTTTACATTAAAGATCGATTAAAGAACAATGCCGTCTGAAAAATCATTTCAGCCTTTCAGACGGCCTATTTGCCTGATTAGCCTTTACGGGCTTCAGTTACAGCAGCAGCTATGTGGGCAGGAGCTTCAGAATATTTCTTGAACTCCATAGAGTAAGTAGCGCGGCCTTGGGTTGCAGAACGCAGGTCGGTCGAGTAACCGAACATTTCTGCCAGAGGTACTTCGGCACGGACTTTCTTACCGCCGATACCGTCATCATCCATACCCAATACAACACCGCGACGGCGGTTCAAGTCGCCCATTACGTCGCCCATGTATTCTTCCGGGGTTTCCACTTCAACTGCCATAATCGGCTCAAGCAGGGCAGGATTGGCTTTACGCATACCTTCTTTGAAGGCTTGGGAAGCAGCCAATTCGAAGGCCAGTTGAGAAGAGTCGACATCGTGTGAAGAACCGAAAATCAAACGTACGCGCACGTCAACAACTGGGTAACCGGCAACGATACCATTAGGCAAAGTATCGCGGATACCTTTATCGACAGATGGAATGAATTCGCGAGGAATCACACCACCTTTAATTTCATCGATAAATTCGTAGCCTGCACCACCCGGTTCCATAGGTTCCATTTTAATCACAACGTGACCGTATTGACCTTTACCACCGGATTGTTTGGCGTGTTTGTATTCAGCTTCAACTTCTTTACGGATGGTTTCGCGGTAAGCCACTTGAGGCGCACCGATATTCGCTTCCACACCGAATTCACGTTTCATACGGTCTACAATAATTTCCAAGTGCAGCTCACCCATACCGGAAATAATGGTTTGACCGGACTCTTCGTCTGTACGGACACGGAAAGAAGGGTCTTCCTTAGCCAGACGGTTCAGGGCGATACCCATTTTCTCTTGGTCGGCTTTGGTTTTCGGCTCAACGGCAATATGGATTACCGGCTCAGGAAATTCCATGCGCTCCAAGATAATCGGCGCGCTTTCTGCACACAAGGTTTCACCGGTAGTAACGTCTTTCAGACCGATAGCGGCTGCGATGTCGCCAGCACGTACTTCCTCGATTTCAGTACGGTCTGCAGCAGTCATTTGTACCAAACGACCGATACGTTCACGAGTACCTTTTACAGAGTTCAATACGGTATCACCGGATTTCACGACACCGGAGTAAACGCGGATGAAAGTCAGCTGACCAACGTATTTGTCGTTCAACATTTTGAACGCTAATGCAGAGAATTTCTCTTCATCGCTGGCTTGACGGCTGTCGGCTTCTTCAGTGTTAGGATTAACACCTTGAACCGGAGGAATATCGGTAGGAGCAGGCAGCAATTCTACAACTGCGTCCAACATACGTTGAACACCTTTGTTTTTAAATGCAGAACCACACAACATCGGTTGGATTTCACCTGCCAGAGTACGTTGACGCAATGCACCTACGATTTCTTCCTCGGTCAGCTCATCGCCACCCAAGTATTTGTCCATCAATTCTTCGCTGGCTTCTGCTGCGGCTTCAATCATGTTTTGACGCCATTCCTCGGCAGTTTCAACCAATTCGGCGGGAATGTCGCCATAAGTAAAGGTCGTACCTTTATCGGCCTCATTCCAAATGATGGATTTCATTTTCAGCAGATCAACAACACCGGTGAAACTGTCTTCTGCACCAACTGGGATTACGATAGGTACAGGGTTTGCGCGCAAACGGGTTTTCATTTGCTCGACAACGCGGAAGAAGTTGGCACCTTGACGGTCCATCTTATTTACAAACGCCAAGCGCGGCACTTGGTATTTGTTGGCTTGCCGCCATACGGTTTCGGATTGAGGTTGAACACCACCCACCGCGCAGTAAACCATTACCGCACCATCCAATACACGCATAGAACGCTCTACCTCTACGGTAAAGTCAACGTGTCCCGGGGTGTCGATGATGTTGAAGCGGTGTTCAGGGAATTGTTTCGCCATACCGGACCAGTAGGAAGTTACGGCAGCAGAGGTAATGGTAATACCGCGCTCTTGCTCTTGTTCCATGTAGTCGGTAGTAGCCGCACCGTCATGCACTTCGCCTAATTTGTGGGTCAAACCGGTATAGAACAAAATACGTTCTGTGGTAGTGGTTTTACCCGCATCGATATGGGCGGAAATACCGATGTTGCGGTACAGGCTGATCGGGGTCTTACGAGCCATTTTGTTAGCCTTTCGATATTAGAAACGGAAGTGAGAGAATGCTTTGTTGGCTTCAGCCATGCGGTGTACTTCTTCACGTTTTTTCAACGCACCACCACGGCCTTCAGCCGCATCAATCAATTCGCCTGCCAAACGCAGATCCATAGATTTCTCACCACGTTTACGGGCCGCATCACGAACCCAACGCATTGCCAAAGCCAGACGACGTGAAGGACGAACTTCAACAGGAACTTGGTAGTTTGCACCACCTACACGGCGGCTTTTCACTTCCACGATAGGTTTGGCGTTTGCAATGGCTTCGTTAAATACTTCGATTGCTGCTTTGCCGGTTTTTTTCTCAATTTGCTCCAGGGCACCGTAAACGATACGTTCTGCAACAGATTTTTTACCGTCAATCATCAATACGTTCATGAATTTAGTCAGCTCGACGCTGCCGAATTTAGGATCTGGCAGTACGTCGCGCTTAGGGACTTCTCTACGTCTTGGCATTTTAATTTCCTTTAATCTATTCAGTCGGGTCAATTCCCATGAATACCCAATTGAGTATTCACTTACTCGGCCGTTGTTCAGCTTAGGCGGCCGACGTGCCTATTTGAGTCCCTATAATTATTTAGGACGCTTAGCACCGTATTTGGAACGGGCTTGTTTACGGTCTTTAACACCTGCAGTATCCAAAGAACCGCGTACAGTGTGGTAACGCACACCCGGCAAGTCTTTTACACGGCCGCCGCGAATCAGTACGACGCTGTGCTCTTGCAGGTTGTGGCCTTCGCCGCCGATGTATGAAATGACTTCAAAACCGTTGGTCAGGCGGACTTTACATACTTTACGCAATGCAGAGTTAGGTTTTTTAGGGGTAGTCGTGTATACACGGGTGCACACGCCACGTTTTTGCGGGCAGGCTTCCAGTGCAGGCACTTTGTTTACGTACACGGGCTTTTGACGGCCTTTGCGTACCAATTGGTTGATAGTTGGCATATTTTCTCGTCCTGTTGAGTTAAATACTTGCCGACACCATGTCGGCAAGAGTGGAATTATATTTTTATTGCAAGCATACAGTCAAGCATAACGACAAGAAGAAAGATGATTTTCTTGTTTGCCGATAAATATTTACCGACTTCCCTCACAATCAGTCAGACGGCTGAAGAAAATACCGTCAATACGTTTTTTCTATACTGATAAACCATTCCTTGCCGCTGCGCGAATAAAAGGCGGGCATATTGCTGTTGATCTTGTTGTAACGGAAATTTATTTGGGGTGTAAACCCTTTCCACGACAGTTTTTTATGCCATAAAGCCGCGCTCATCCGATATTCATCATCACGCCGAGTAAAATTGTAAATTAATGTTGCAGGGGCTTTAAATATCCGTTTCGTGTAACCCGCACCCAACTTCAGTCCAAGACCGCCGTCTAATATTTTCACCGTACCCAAACTTACACCATAACGCCGTGAAGCCTGCTCTTTCTCCACAGTATTATCAAACATACCGCTAATGCCTCCATACAACTGCCAAGACGGCATAGCGTAATAGCCGAACGTACTGCTGACTGAAATCGTTTTACTGTTGTAACGTTTTGCCAAATATTCGTCATAGTATTGTTTGCGGCCGTACTGGAGAGATTGGGTGCTGCGCCATTTTTCATTCAGACGGCGGCTGTAATCCAACGCAATACCCGTATTTGCCGTATAACGGTTATTGCCCAGCCGGTTTTGTTCGACAAAGGGCCGGAATCCCCACTCTAGACGGCTATTCCGATAACGGTAGCCTCCTTCGGCATGAAACGCCTGTTCGCTAAAATCCCGGGCATTCCAATAATGCACACCGGAACCGCTGATGCCTAAGCGGGCAAAGTGATTGCCTGCAATGTTAAACATCCGGTCAATACCCAGTTCGTACCTTATCCCGTTGGCGCGTTTGGGCAGGCTGTCTTCTGATTTTGTCCATTTCCGGCCGTTGAGGATGATGCCCCGTGAAGGGGAAGCATTGTTTACATTATCTGTTTGTTCGTAATTCATATTGAACGAAGGATGCCACGCCTGCACCGCTTCCGCCTGACGGATATATTCCCGTGCAAGCTGCCGCATATCGGGAGGCAACGCCTCCTCGACCCGGTGCAACTGAACCAATGCCTCACGATATTGTTTGTCTTCAAACAGCATCACGCCCAAATCAAAACGGGGATAAACAAGGTCAGGCCTTTCCGACAACAACTCACGGTATAGATCGACCGCCTCACCCTGCCGCATCTCGCTGCGGTATAACGCGCCGAGGGCATAACGGTACAGCACCGCATCATATTGCGGTTGTTCGGCATATTGGGCCAACAGGCGTTTCAGTGCCGCCCAGTCGCGCGCCAACAACGCCCGGTTAATCTGCATTCCCATCCGGTCACCCCGAACATCGCCGCCTGCCGCACTTTTAGGAACTTCAGACGGCATTGCATCGCGAACCGGCGGCACATCCTCTGCAAACGGCAGGAGAGCGAGGCTTTCCCCTTCAGACGGCATCGCAGCCCAACTACCGACGTTAATCGGTTCGACAGGCACGGCAACATCCTCAGCAAACACCGCCGAAGTCAGCAGGCAGCCTGCAAAAAAGAGATTTCTGGGTTTCATATTTATTTCTTAAAGGAAATGCCGTCTGAAGTTTCAGACGGCATTTGTTTAAATGGAAAACATTAAGACGCTACTTTTTTTGACCGCCGAAACCGACATCCCTAGCAAAGTTATTTTGGTCTCCGGACGTACCGACGACACCCGCCACCTCGTTGGCCTCCGGCCCGAAAATACCTAAGGAATAATATTTAAGCCCGCCATGTTCCGAAGCCGCCTCGCCTTTGCCTACCCCATAAAAGGAATAATAGCCGGGATGAGGATCCAAAGCCGGTTCATCACTGACCATCTCGTAGCTGGATTCGTCATTATTCACTTTTAAAATACCGATATCGGCTTCTTTCAAATCAATACGGCCATATTCGGACAAACCTTCAATTGAGCCCGAACCTTTACGTTTGTCAAAGTCGATACGGTACTTGAATTTACCTTGATGTTCTTCCAACGCGCTATCAAGCTTAGCCGAAGAGCCTCCGAATGCCTTGCCTTCATAATCGAAAGCGCCTGCCGTCGGCAATTGTGCTTTTTCTGTCGCCAGGCCTTGTATATCACTCAAGCCAATGTCAAGTTTGTCTGCTCCATCCTCATCCCGCTTACCGTTTTGTATCGTTTGGGTAAAATATCCTGCCACAACAGAATATGGTTGCTCATAAACCCAAGATTTTTCTGAATAATAATTTTGATCTTTATCTTGCCCATAAATTTCTACAGTCTGCGACTGCAAACCCAGCGGTTTAACAGCATATTCTTCACCGTATCCTTCGTATTTTTCCCCATTGATATACACATCCATACCCTTGACTTTTTCCTTGGTGAAGGCGGTATTTTTATTTTTTTGATTTTCTTTAACCAAGTATGCTTTAAACAATGTAGCGGTTTCAAATCCATCCTTATATTCTCCAAGACCGTGAAATTCCTTGCCTTTTGTATCCAATACCTGCTTACGCAATTCGGGTTTAACACTTTGTAATGATGAATTTTCTAAATGTTTCTTAAACTTTTCAAATTGTTGAACCTCCGTTTCAACCTCTTTCAATTTTTGCTCCGATGGTGCAAGTTGTGCTTTCCATTCGTCTAGTTTTTTCTCTAATTCGGCTTTTTTACTATCCAAATCCGCTTGATCGGCATTAGGTTGGGATTCGGTCTTCCCCTGCTCCGCCAACTTAACCGCATCTTCGAGCTGTTTGATTTGCTGCCTCACGATTGATACCTTTGCTTCACGTGCTTTTTTCAGCTCTATTTGAGCATTGGCATATTCTCGAACCCCTTTGATAATATCAGCTGGACGACTTGAGTTATCCATATCTGAAATGGTTGCCTCTTTTTCTTGTTTTTCTTTATCGGCAATCTCTTTATCGGCATTTTCAATTGCTTTAACTGCCCGATCTAATTTCTCGGAAGTAGTTAATGTAGGTTCGATACTAGGCGAGCCGCCACCTGAAGCACAGGCAGAAAGGGCAAAAACACAGGCAATCGCCGCCAAACTCGGTTTAAATTTAAAAGGAATAGGCATAATTATCTCCTAAGATATTGTTTTGGCGGCAAGTTTACCCGTTACCGAATTAAATGTTTTATTTACATTTCTTAAACTCTTATTAAGAATAAGCTAAGTTTTAAGCTCGGCAATTCTACCCCCCCTTCAAAATTCTTAAAGCATTTTTGCAATATTTAACAAAATAACCTTTGGATTTAACTCGTTCTATTCGATGCATGATTTGGCGGTACGAAGATATGGAACGCTTATCGGGCTTATATCCACACGCCTCAAAATGACGAAAACGCTTGTTTTTGCCTTAATCGGACAAAGAAAAACCGCAAGCTTAAAGCTTGCGGTTTTGTATTGAATAAACGCACCAAAGATTATTCATCCGTTACTTGGGTTTCAGCAGTCTCCTGCTCTACCTCTTGCCATTGTTGATGACGGCTGCGGTGGTAAGTCAAACCGGTACCGGCAGGAATCAGACGTCCGACGATGACGTTCTCTTTCAGACCACGCAACTCGTCTTGTTTGCCCATAATCGCGGCTTCGGTCAGAACGCGGGTTGTTTCTTGGAACGATGCGGCAGAAATGAAGCTGTCGGTAGACAGGGAGGCTTTGGTAATACCTAACAGTACGTTTTCATAACGTGCCGGCTCTTTACCTTCCTCCAACGCTTTTTCATTGGCTGTCATGACATCGCCACGTTCAACTTGCTCACCGGTAATGAATTCGGTTTCGCCTGAATCGACAATATTCACACGGCGCAGCATCTGACGGATGATGACTTCGATGTGTTTATCAGAAATCTTCACACCTTGCAGACGGTAAACCTCTTGCACCTCTTGGACAATGTAGCGCGCCAATGCTTCGATACCTTGCAGACGCAGAATATCATGCGGATCAACAGCTCCGTCCACGATGGTTTCGCCGCGGTTTACCACTTGACCGTCGTGTACCAGAATCTGTTTCTCTTTGGAAATCAAAGTCTCGTATGCTACACCGTCCACGTCAGTGATAATCAGACGTTGCTTGCCTTTGGTCTCTTTGCCGAAGGAAACGGTACCGGTAATTTCCGCCAGCATACCTGCATCTTTCGGCACGCGTGCTTCAAACAACTCGGCAACGCGCGGCAGACCACCGGTAATGTCGCGGGTTTTGGAAGAGGCTTGCGGGATACGCGCCAATACGTCACCTTTACCGATTTCCTGACCTTCGCGTACGGTAATCACCGCACCAACGGGGAATGCCATCGAAACCGGAGTGGACGTACCGGGAATACAGATTTCCACGCCGTTTTCATCCAACAATTTTACAGTCGGACGCAGCAGTTTGGATGCGCTGCCGGAGCGGCGTTTGCCGTCAATAACCACCAAAGTAGACAAACCAGTTACATCGTCAGTTTGTTTGGCAACGGTTACGCCCTCTTCCACGTTTTCGAATTTCACCATACCTGCGTGTTCGGTAATCATCGGACGGGTATGCGGATCCCAAGTTGCCAAGGTTTGACCGGCTTTAATGGCTTCGCCGTCTTGTACCAGCAAGATTGCGCCGTAAGGTACTTTGTGACGTTCACGTTCACGGCCGATATCATCGTGAATCACGACTTCGCAAGAACGGCCGATGACAACCAGCTCGCCTTTGTTGTTGGCAACATAACGCATTTGGCTGCTGAAACGTGCCGTACCGTTGGATTTGGCTTCCACTTGGCTGGCTGCTGCCGCACGGGATGCCGCACCACCGATGTGGAACGTACGCATGGTCAGCTGAGTACCTGGTTCACCAATAGATTGTGCAGCAATGACACCTACAGCCTCACCAGCATTAACCAGTTTACCGCGCGCCAAGTCACGACCGTAACAGTGCGCACACAAACCATGGCGGGTTTTACAAGTAATCGGGGTGCGGACTTTGACTTCATCAACACCGGATTGGTCGATCATATCCACCAGTTTTTCAGTCAACAACGTACCGGCTTCAACCAAGGTTTCGCCACTTGACGGATCGACAACGTCAGACGCGGTAACACGACCCAAAATACGATCGCGCAATGCTTCAATCACATCACCGCCTTGTACAACTGCCTTCATAACAAAGCCGTCTGAAGTACCACAATCGTCTTCAACAACGACCAAATCTTGAGTTACGTCTACCAGACGACGGGTCAGGTAACCGGAGTTCGCGGTTTTCAATGCGGTATCCGCCAAACCCTTACGTGCACCGTGGGTCGCAATAAAGTATTGCAATACGGTCAGACCTTCGCGGAAGTTTGAGGTAATCGGTGTTTCAATAATCGAGCCGTCTGGTTTTGCCATCAAGCCACGCATACCGGACAACTGTTTAATCTGAGCCGCAGAACCACGAGCACCGGAGTCTGCCATCATATAGATGGAGTTGAAGGATTCTTGGTCAACTTCGTTGCCGTCACGGTCGATGACTTTTTGTTTGGACAAGTTATCCATCATCGCTTTAGCGATTTTATCGCCGGCACGACCCCAAATATCGACCACTTTGTTGTAACGTTCGCCGTTGGTTACCAAACCTTGACGGTATTGGTCTTCGATTTCTTTAACTTCGGCATTAGCTTCAGCCAGCAAGGCTGCTTTTTCTTTTGGAATTTCCATATCGTCAACGGCAATGGAAATACCGCCTTTTGCCGCAAATCCGAAACCGGTGTACATCAGGTGGTCAGCAAAGATAACCGTATCGCGCAAGCCGCACAGGCGGAACGATGCGTTAATCAGTTTAGAAATTTCTTTTTTCTTCAACGCTTTGTTGATGTACTCGAACGGCAGACCTTTAGGCAAGATTTCGCTCAACAATGCACGGCCGACGGTTGTTTCATAACGGTTAACGACAGGCTCAAACTCACCTGCTTCGTTTTTCGCCCATTCACGCAGACGTACGGTGATTTTCGTACCCAGCTCGACCTGTTTGGTATGGTATGCGCGATGCACTTCTTTCACATCGGCAAACAGGCTGCCCTCGCCTTTGGCATTGATACGGTCGCGGGTCATGTAGTACAGACCCAATACAATATCTTGAGAAGGTACGATGATTGGTTCGCCGTTGGCTGGAGACAATACGTTGTTTGAAGCCAGCATCAGCGTGCGTGCTTCCATTTGCGCTTCCAAGCTCAATGGAACGTGTACCGCCATTTGGTCACCGTCAAAGTCGGCGTTAAATGCGGCACATACCAACGGATGCAACTGAATGGCTTTACCTTCAATCAGGATAGGTTCAAACGCTTGAATACCCAAACGGTGCAGGGTTGGCGCACGGTTCAACATAATCGGATGTTCGCGGATCACTTCTTCCAAGATATCCCATACTTCAGGTACTTCTTGTTCTACCAATTTTTTCGCAGCTTTAACGGTGGAAGCCAGACCTTGTTTTTCCAGTTTATGGAAAATGAACGGTTTGAACAGTTCCAACGCCATTTTTTTCGGCAGACCGCATTGGTGCAGGCGCAGGTATGGGCCTACGGTAATCACGGAACGACCTGAATAGTCCACACGTTTACCCAGCAGGTTTTGACGGAAACGGCCGCCTTTACCTTTAATCATATCTGCCAATGATTTCAACGGACGTTTGTTGGCACCGGTCATGGCTTTACCGCGACGGCCGTTATCCAACAGAGAGTCAACTGCTTCTTGCAACATACGTTTTTCGTTGCGGATGATAATGTCGGGCGCATGCAGTTCCAGCAAGCGTTTCAGACGGTTGTTACGGTTGATGACGCGACGGTATAAATCGTTCAAATCGGAAGTGGCAAAACGACCGCCGTCCAGCGGAACCAGAGGACGCAAATCAGGCGGCAATACTGGCAGCACATCCATAATCATCCATTCCAGTTTCATACCGGAACGATGGAAGGCTTCCAATACTTTCAATCGTTTGGCGATTTTTTTGATTTTGGTATCAGAACCGGTCGACTCAAGCTCTTGGCGCAGGATTTCGATTTCGCCTGCTACATCCAAGGTGCGCAACAATTCGCGGATACCTTCCGCACCCATTTTGGCATCGAAATCGTCGCCGTATTCGTCCAGTTTGTTGTAGTAATCGTCTTCAGTCAGTAATTGACGACGTTGCAACGGAGTCATACCGGGATCGGTTACCACAAATGCTTCAAAGTACAATACGCGTTCAATATCGCGCAAAGTCATGTCCAATACCATACCCAAGCGGGAAGGCAGGGATTTCAAGAACCAAATATGGGCAACTGGTGCTGCCAATTCGATGTGACCCATGCGTTCACGGCGCACTTTGGACAGAGTCACTTCTACGCCACATTTTTCACAGGTTACGCCTTTAAATTTCAAGCGTTTGTATTTACCGCACAAACATTCATAGTCTTTGACCGGGCCAAAGATTTTGGCGCAGAACAAACCGTCGCGCTCAGGTTTGAACGTGCGGTAGTTGATGGTTTCAGGTTTTTTAACTTCGCCATAAGACCATGAGCGGATGGTTTCGGGAGAGGCAATACCGATTTTGATGGCATCAAACTCTTCTTCCATGCCGGCAGTTTGCAACGGATTAAATAAGTTCAACAAATTCATTTTTGCTCCTTGAAGGAAGTATTTTTACCGCATGGCGGATGATTCGATATGGATAGCGGTACAGCGTTTTCAGACGGCATTTCGTTTTTAAACATTGTCGGCTGCCCCACAACCTGCAGAACAGCTCCCCTTATGCCGTCTGAAACCCGTATCAGTAGCGTTCCAAATCGATATCCAAGCCCAGTGAGCGAATCTCTTTAACCAATACGTTGAAGGATTCAGGCATACCGGCATCGATTTTGTGTTCGCCTTTGACGATGTTCTCGTACATTTTGGTACGGCCGTTCACGTCGTCAGACTTCACGGTCAGCATCTCTTGCAGCGTGTATGCCGCGCCGTATGCTTCCAATGCCCAAACCTCCATCTCACCGAAACGTTGGCCACCGAACTGAGCTTTACCGCCCAGAGGTTGTTGGGTAACCAGACTGTATGGACCGGTAGAACGGGCGTGCATTTTTTCGTCAACCAAGTGATGCAGTTTCAGATAGTGCATCACACCGACTGTAACCTTGCGGTCAAATGCTTCGCCGGAACGGCCGTCGTACAGCGTGATTTGGGTTTTACTGTCGTTGAAGCCCAATTTTTCAACTTCAGGATCGTCGCTCGGATAAGCCAAGTTCAGCATTTCGCGGATTTCGGATTCTTTCGCACCGTCAAACACCGGTGATGCGAAAGATGCGCCTTTACGCAGGTTGGAAGCCAATTCGATGATTTCTTCATCTGTCAGGCTGTCCAAATCTTCTTTCTTACCGCTGCCGTTGTAGAGTTTGTTCAAGAACTCGCGCAGCTCGCCGGCTTTGCGTTGCTCTTTCAGCATACGGTCGATACGCTCGCCGATACCTTTTGCCGCCCAGCCCAAGTGGACTTCCAAAATCTGACCGATATTCATACGGGAAGGTACGCCCAACGGGTTCAATACGATGTCCACGGGACGACCGTCCGCCATATAAGGCATATCTTCCACAGGCAGAATGCGTGATACCACGCCTTTGTTACCGTGGCGGCCCGCCATTTTGTCACCGGCTTGCAGACGGCGTTTGATGGCGATAAATACTTTCACCATTTTTTGTACGCCCGGTTGCAGCTCGTCGCCTTGGGTCAGTTTTTTCTTCTTGATCTCATACAACTCATCCGCTTCTTCGCGTTTTTGTTGCAGGCTCAATTTAATCAGTTCCAACTGTTTGGCCAAGTCTTCGTCAGCCAGCCGGATGTCAAACCAATCATGTTTGCTGGACAGGCTTGCCAAATATTCGGTAGTGATTTCACTGCCTTTAGCCAGCTTCATCGGACCACCATTGGCTTTTTGACCAACAATCATACGTTCGATACGGTCGAATGCGTCGTTGTCGAAAATACGCAATTGGTCGTTCAAATCCAAACGGTAGCGTTTCAACTCGGAATCGATAATGGATTGGGCGCGTTTGTCGCGTTGGATGCCTTCGCGGGTAAAGACTTGAACGTCGATAACCGTACCGCTCATACCGGTAGGCATACGCAATGAAGTATCTTTTACGTCAGACGCTTTTTCGCCGAAGATGGCGCGCAACAGTTTTTCTTCCGGAGTCAGTTGGGTTTCGCCTTTAGGCGTTACTTTACCTACCAACACATCGCCTGCTTCGACTTCCGCACCGATGTAAACGATACCTGATTCGTCCAAACGGTTTTGCATACGCTCGGACAAGTTCGGAATATCGCGGGTAATATCTTCCGCACCCAGCTTGGTATCGCGGGCAACGACATTCAATTCCTCAATGTGAATCGAAGTATAGCGGTCGTCCGCAGCCACTTTTTCGGAAATCAGAATCGAGTCTTCGTAGTTGTAACCGTTCCACGGCATGAAGGCGATGGTCATATTTTGACCCAAAGCCAATTCGCCCAAATCGGTGGACGCGCCGTCGGCCACCAAATCGCCGCGTTGCAACACATCGCCGACTTTAACGGCCGGACGTTGGTTGATGTTGGTAGATTGGTTGGAACGGGTGAATTTAACCAAGTTGTAAATATCGACACCCACTTCACCGGCAGTCGCTTCGTCGTCATGGACACGGATCACAACGCGGTTGGCATCGACATACTCGACCACGCCGCCTCGGCGGGCAACGATTGCAGTAGCAGAGTCAACGGCAACGGAACGCTCGATACCGGTACCGACCATCGGTTTTTCAGGACGCAGGCAAGGCACTGCCTGACGTTGCATGTTGGCACCCATCAATGCGCGGTTCGCGTCATCATGTTCCAAGAACGGAATCAGGGATGCCGCAACGGATACCACCTGACCGGTTGCCACGTCCATATATTGGACGCGGTCGGGCGTTGCCATAATGGTTTCACCTTTTTCACGACAGGTAACCAAATCGCCAATCAGATTGCCATCTGAATCCAAATCGGCATTCGCCTGTGCAATCACATAGCGACCTTCTTCGATGGCAGACAAGTAATCGATTTCCTCGGTTACTTTGCCGTCGATAACGCGGCGGTAAGGCGTTTCCAAGAAACCGTAATCATTGGTGCGCGCATAAACGGACAGTGAGTTGATCAAACCGATGTTCGGACCCTCAGGTGTTTCAATCGGACATACGCGACCGTAGTGGGTCGGATGCACGTCTCGCACCTCAAAGCCTGCACGTTCGCGGGTCAAACCGCCCGGGCCCAATGCAGATACACGGCGTTTATGGGTTACTTCAGACAATGGGTTGGTCTGATCCATAAATTGGCTCAATTGACTGGAACCGAAGAATTCTTTAATCGCGGCAGAAACAGGTTTCGCATTAATCAAGTCATGCGGCATCAAGTTTTCGGATTCCGCCTGATTCAAACGCTCTTTAACGGCGCGTTCCACACGGGCCAAACCGCTGCGGAATTGGTTTTCAGTCAACTCACCTACGGAACGAACACGACGGTTGCCCAAGTGGTCGATATCGTCCACTTCGCCGTGACCGTTACGCAACTCGACCAAAGTCGCAATCGAGGCAACAATATCTTCGACGCTCAGGACATAACCGCCTTTTTCGGCAGCACCGGCAAACGTTTCGTTCAACAGGCGGCCGTACCAAGAGTTTTGTTGGGCTTCGGACAGTTTTTGTTCGTATGTGCGCGTATTAAATTTCATACGGCCTACGCGGGACAAATCGTAGCTGTCTTCACTGAAGAACAAGCGGTTAAACAATTGCTCGACCGCCTCTTCGGTGGGCGGTTCGCCCGGACGCATCATACGGTAAATCGCAACACGCGCCGCCTGCCGGCCGGCAGTCTCATCCGTACGCAAGGTATTGGAGATATAAGCACCCTGATCCAGCTCATTGATATAAAGGGTCGTAATTTCTTTTACGCCGTTGATATCAAATTTGGCCAACAACTCTTCTGTAATTTCATCATTGGCAGAAGCCAATATCTCACCGGTTTCCGAATCAATCAAATCGGCAGCCAATGCTTTGCCCAACAGGCTTTCCGGTTCTACATCCAAACGGGTCAGGCCTGCATTGGTAATATCACGGATATTTTTCGCAGTAATGCGCTTACCTTTGGCAACCAATACATTGCCTTCTTTATCCAAGATATCGACCTTGGCAGTTTCGCCTTTCAGACGGCCTGCGACCAAATCGGTTTGAACACCGTTTGAAGACAAATAGAACGTTTCTTTGTCGTAGAAAATATCCAAGATTTGCTCATTGTTGTAGCCCAAAGCCTTCAACAAAATCGTTACCGGCATTTTACGGCGGCGGTCGATACGGAAATACAGCAAATCTTTCGGATCAAATTCAAAATCCAACCATGAACCACGGTAGGGAATGATGCGGGCGGAGAATAACAATTTGCCGGAAGAGTGTGTCTTACCTTTGTCATGCTCGAAGAACACGCCGGGCGAACGGTGCAACTGGGAAACAATCACACGCTCTGTGCCGTTAATCACAAAAGAACCGCTCGGGGTCATCAACGGAATTTCACCCATATATACTTCGTTTTCACGAACTTCTTTTACCGTCGGTTTAGACGCTTCCTTGTCTAAAATCACCAAACGGATACGCGCGCGCAGGGGGGCAGCATAAGTGATTCCGCGCAATTGACATTCAGGAATATCGAACAAAGGCTCGCCCAATGTGTAATGCACAAACTCCAATCGCGCATAACCGTTATGGCTCACAATCGGGAAAATAGAATTAAATGCCGCCTGCAGACCGTCATCGGTACGTTTGTCAAAAGCATTTTCCAGCTGCAAAAACTTCGCATAAGAATCAATTTGGGTTGCCAGCAGGAAAGGAACATCTAAAACATTCTCTCGCTTTGCAAAACTCTTACGGATACGTTTTTTCTCGGTAAACGAATAGCTCATATACACTCCGAAAAGCAATTTTAAATAATAGGCCGTCTGAAACAACGGTATGCATCAATTTAATATTTACATTTATTTACAATGATTTGATAAAGACTATGCAAATAAATGTAAACAATGCTTGATGCTTATTTTAAGAAGCAAAATAAGGCTGGCAGAAAACTGCCAGCCTTCATAGGAAGCATCAAATTATTTGATTTCGACTTTAGCACCTGCTTCTTCCAATTGTTTTTGGATGTCTTCGGCTTCGGCTTTAGAAACACCCTCTTTAATGGTTTTAGGTGCACCGTCAACGATGTCTTTAGCTTCTTTCAGACCCAAACCGGTAATTGCACGGACAACTTTAATCACGCCAACTTTTTGATCGCCGGCAGAAGCCAAAACGACATCAAATTCGGTTTTTTCTTCAGCAGCGGCAGCACCAGCACCAGCAGGACCTGCAACTGCAACAGCGGCAGCAGAAACGCCGAATTTTTCTTCAAAAGCTTTAACCAAGTCGTTCAGTTCCATTACGGTCAAAGAACCAACTGCTTCCAAAATGTCTTCTTTAGTAATAGCCATGCTATATTTACTCCGAATATTGTATTAAAAAAATAATTGATTAACAGAAACAAAATCGATTAAGCGGCTTCTTCGCCGGCTTTTTTCTCTGCCAAAGCAGCCAAACCGCGCGCAAAGCCCGATACAGGGGCTTGCATAACGAACAACAGTTTAGACAACAGCTCTTCGCGGCTCGGAATAGAAGCCAACTCAGCAACCTGAGCAGCATTCATTACTTCGCCATTGTAAGAACCGGCTTTAACGACAATTTTGTCATCTTTTTTCGCGAATTGGTGCAACACTTTAGCAGCAGCAACAGCATCTTCAGAAGCAGCGTAAACCAACGGACCAACCATTTGATCGGCCAATTCTGCGAATGAAGTACCTTGCACTGCACGACGAGCCAAAGTATTTTTCAGAACGCGCAAATAAACGCCTTCTTTACGTGCATTCGCACGAAGCTCAGTCATACTGGAAACACTGATACCGCGATATTCAGCGACTACGAGGGTTTGAGCGTTAGCAATTGCCGCGCTAATTTCCTCGACCGCCACTTTCTTGGTTTCAATATTGAGACTCAAGGTCTACCTCCCACTGTTTATAAACAGGATACCAAAACGATATCCCACCAGCGCGGTAACCTAAAAAGACATCTTACAAGCAATCTTGTAATGTGTTTCAGGACTACCGTCTGCGTAGGGCAGTTACGATTAAATCTTACGATCCCTACGGTCTTGGACATCTACTTAATTTTAAGTAGCCCAAATTCAGGTAATCCGGAAAACCGGATTACCTGAAAATTTCATTAGTTGTTCACGCTTGCAGTATCAACACGAACACCCAAACCCATAGTGCTGGATACAGCAACTTTTTTCAAATACTGACCTTTAGCAGCAGCAGGTTTGGCTTTAACGATAGCATCCAGCAACGCATTGAAGTTTTCTTTCAAGTCAGCTTCAGCAAAAGAAGCACGACCAATCGTTGCATGAACGATACCAGCTTTATCTGTACGATATTGAACCTGACCTGCTTTTGCATTTTTAACTGCTTCGGCAACATTAGGGGTAACCGTACCTACTTTAGGGTTTGGCATCAGACCACGAGGACCCAAAATAGTACCCAACTGACCAACAATACGCATTGCATCGGGAGAAGCAATAACGACATCAAAGTTCAGATTGCCTGCTTTGATTTCAGCAGCCAAATCTTCGAAACCGACGATATCCGCACCGGCTTCTTTGGCAGCATCTGCATTTGCGCCTTGAGTAAATACAGCCACACGGGTTGTCTTACCGGTACCTTTAGGTAGAACGACCGAACCACGAATAACTTGGTCAGATTTACGAGGATCAACGCCCAAGTTGAAAGATACGTCAACAGATTCGTCAAATTTAGCGGTAGCAGCTTTTTTAACCAAAGCAATTGCTTCGTCGATTGCGTACAGTTTGTTAGCTTCAACAGAAGAGCGAAGAACTTTCAAGCGTTTAGATACTTTAGCCATTATACAACACCCTCCACATCCAAGCCCATTGAGCGAGCAGAACCTGCTATAGTACGAACAGCCGCATCCAAGTCAGCAGCAGTCAAATCAGGCTCTTTAGTTTTAGCAATTTCTTCCAACTGGGCACGGGTCAATTTACCCACTTTATTGGTCAGAGGATTAGAACTACCTTTTTGCAAACCGGCAGCTTTTTTCAACAAGATAGAAGCCGGCGGGGTTTTCATCACAAATGTGAATGATTTATCTGCAAATGCAGTAATCACAACCGGAATCGGCAAGCCAGGCTCCATACCTTGGGTTGCAGCATTGAATGCCTTACAAAATTCCATAATATTCAAACCGCGCTGACCCAAAGCAGGACCAACCGGAGGAGATGGATTGGCTTTACCTGCAGGAATTTGCAGTTTAATATAGCCGATAATTTTCTTTGCCACTTAACGGACTCCTAAAAACGGGTAAGACGCGGAACCATTTCCGCTCCCCAAGTTAATTTTTGATTCTATCCTCTTATTGCTTTTTTTTCAAGTATAAAAATCAGTTAATCTTTTCAACCTGGCTGAACTCCAGCTCAACAGGTGTTTCTCTACCAAATATCTGAACAGACACGCGTAACTTATTCCGTTCATAATTGACCTCCTCAACCACCCCGTTAAAATCCGCAAACGGCCCTTCATTTACACGAACCTGTTGACCGACCTCAAATTCAACTTTTGGTTTCGGCTTCTCTATGCCGGTCTGAACCTGCTGTAAAATAATTTCAGCCTCTCTCTGACTAATCGGCGTGGGTCTATTAGCCCTCCCTCCAATAAAACCCGAAACACGGGGAGTGCTTTTTACAAGATGCCAAGAGTCATCTGTCATTTCCATCTCAACTAGCACATACCCAGGATATGACTTTCTTTCACTAATAGTCTTACGACCATTGCGGATATCAACAACTTTCTCTACAGGCACCAGAATTTGTCCGAAATAATCTCCCATCTCCTCACGGGCAATTCGCTCTTCCAATATTCGTTGGACATTCTTCTCAAACCCCGAATACGCCTGTACAACATACCATTTTTTCGACATCTCAACCTTCCCTTCTCAGCAATACATCAAAAAATAACCACGAAATTGCTGTATCTGCCGCATAGATAAATATAGAAAGCACAGCAATAAACACTATAACAAATACAGTCATTCTGACAGCATCTTCACGCTTAGGCCAAACCACCTTTTTGAATTCGGACCAAGAATTCGAGAAATATGCAAAAAAACCTTCCTTACCGGAATTAGATGCAGATTCTCTATCCTGAACAACCAATTGATCCACTTTAACGTTCTTTTTTTCAGGCGTATGTTCTGTCATATTATTTACTCATCATAGCATCTGTCTATTCTCAATCCATGTAAATGGTAAGAGAGTTTACTAAATAACAAATACAAAAAAATTAACCGACACAAGGCCGGTTAATTTTTTATTTGGCAGGCCAAGAGGGTCTCGAACCCCCAACCCTCGGTTTTGGAGACCGATACTCTACCAATTGAGCTATTGGCCTCTAAACTTAAGCGATGATAGAAGAAACCACACCTGCACCTACGGTACGGCCACCTTCACGAATCGCAAAGCGCAGGCCTTCTTCCATAGCGATAGGCGCAATCAGTTCTACGGTGATGGTTACGTTCTCACCCGGCATTACCATTTCCACACCTTCTTCCAAAGTAACCGCGCCGGTTACGTCGGTGGTACGGAAGTAGAATTGGGGACGGTAGTTGGCGAAGAACGGGGTATGGCGGCCGCCCTCTTCTTTGCTCAATACGTACACTTCTGCTTTGAACTTGGTGTGCGGAGTGATGGTACCCGGTTTAGCCAATACTTGACCACGCTCTACGTCTTCACGTTTAGTACCACGCAGCAATACGCCTACG
>NZ_CAUIZY010000017.1:0-28441 GCF_962747855.1 Neisseria blantyrii | reverse complement strand
CCCCCCCCCCGCGATTCCGCTCCAAAACCGTCCGCCTTTTCTACTTGGGCACGCTCAGTTACAGCTACGACGTGGAAACCGTGTGCAAAGGTGTTCGGAAACTTTTAGACGACGGCGAAAACGTCGAATTGCACATTATGGGCGGAGGACCCGATTTGGAGAAACTCAAACAATATGAAAATCGCGCCATCAAGTTTTACGGTTATTTAACCTATTCTGAAATGATGTCGATTGCCAAAGCGTGCGACATCGCCGTCAACGCCATCCATAGCCACGCCATGCAGTCGGTTACCAACAAACTTTCCGACTATATGGCATTGCAAAAACCGATTTTAAACAGCCAGACCAATACCGAAGTCCTCGGCCTCCTGAACCTGCTGCCGCACGAAAACTACCGTTCCGGCGACGTGGACAGCTTCGTTCAAGCCGCCAAAGATATTTTGAAACGCAAAAACGACCCCATTCAGTCCGACGAAATCGTCCGCCGCTTCAGGCGCGACATTTCCTATCGGAAAATCGTCAACCTGATTGAAAGATTGGCAAATGAGTAAAGCCGTCAAACGCCTGTTCGACATCATCGCATCCGCATCGGGACTGATTGTCCTCTCACCCGTTTTCCTGATTTTGGCGTACCTCATCCGCAAGAATCTGGGTTCGCCCGTCTTCTTCATTCAGGAACGCCCTGGAAAGGACGGAAAACCTTTTAAAATGGTCAAATTCCGTTCCATGCGCGACGCGCTTGATTCAGACGGCATTCCGCTGCCCGACAGCGAGCGGCTCACACCCTTCGGCAAAAAACTGCGTGCCGCTAGTTTGGACGAACTGCCTGAATTATGGAATGTCTTAAAAGGCGACATGAGCCTGGTCGGCCCGCGCCCGCTTTTGATGCACTACCTGCCGCTTTACGACGAATTTCAAAACCGCCGCCACGAAATGAGACCCGGCATTACCGGCTGGGCGCAGGTCAACGGGCGCAACGCCGCCTCATGGGACGAACGCTTCGCATGCGACATCTGGTATATCGACCACTTCAGCCTGTGCCTCGACATCAAAATCCTACTGCTGACGGTTAAAAAAGTATTAATCAAGGAAGGGATTTCCGCACAGGGCGAAGCCACCATGCCCCCTTTCACAGGAAAACGCAAACTTGCCGTCGTCGGCGCGGGCGGACACGGAAAAGTCGTTGCCGAGCTTGCCGCCGCACTCGGCACATACGGCGAAATCGTTTTTCTGGACGACCGCGCACAAGGCAGCGTCAACGGCTTTTCCGTCATCGGCACGACGCTGCTGCTCGAAAACAGTTTATCGCCCGAACAATTCGACATCGCCGTCGCCGTCGGCAACAACCGCATCCGCCGCCAAATCGCCGAAAAAGCCGCCGCGCTCGGCTTCAAACTGCCCGTCCTGATTCATCCGAGCGCGACCGTCTCGCCTTCTGCAACAGTCGGACAAGGCAGCGTCGTTATGGCGAAAGCCGTCGTACAGGCAAGCAGCGTATTGAAAGACGGCGTGATCGTGAACACTGCCGCCACCGTCGATCACGATTGCCTGCTTGATGCTTTCGTCCACATCAGCCCAGGCGCGCACCTGTCGGGCAACACGCGTATCGGCGAAGAAAGCTGGATAGGCACGGGCGCGTGCAGCCGCCAGCAGATCCGTATCGGCAGCCGCGCAACCATTGGAGCGGGCGCAGTCGTCGTGCGCGACGTTTCAGACGGCATAACCGTCGCGGGCAATCCGGCAAAGCCGCTGCCGCGCAAAAACCCCGAGACCGCGACGGCATAAGCGATTAAAATACACCCCCGTACAGACCGATTTTGACAACACCTGCGGCGTGCGCCCGATTCTTCGGAACACGCCCCCTTCAGACGGCATAGGGTCGGAAATGCCGTCTGAAAACCCACGGACAAACCATCATGTTGAACACTTCCCTTTCCCCGTGGCCCTGCTTCACCCAAGAAGAAGCCGATGCCGTTTCCCGCGTCCTCTTGTCCAACAAAGTCAACTACTGGACGGGCAGCGAATGCCGCGAATTTGAAAAAGAATTTGCCGCCTTTGCCGGCACGCAATACGCCGTCGCCCTTTCCAACGGCACGCTGGCACTCGATGTCGCGCTCAAAGCAATGGGCATAAGCGCAGGCGACGATGTGATTGTTACCTCGCGCACCTTCCTCGCCTCCGCGTCCTGCATCGTTAACGCAGGCGCAAACCCCGTGTTTGCCGACGTGGATTTGAACAGCCAAAACATCAGCGCGGAAACCATCAAAGCCGCACTGACACCAAACACCAAAGCGATTATCGTGGTTCACCTTGCCGGTATGCCCGCCGAAATGGACGGCATCATGGCTTTGGCCAAAGAACATGATTTGTGGGTTATCGAAGACTGCGCCCAAGCTCATGGCGCGAAATACAAAGGCAAATCCGTCGGCTCCATTGGACACGTCGGCGCATGGTCGTTCTGCCAAGACAAAATCATGACCACCGGCGGCGAAGGCGGTATGGTTACGACCAACGACAAAGCGCTGTGGAGCAAAATGTGGTCGTACAAAGACCACGGCAAAAGCTACGATGCCGTGTACTGCCGCCAACACGCACCCGGTTTCCGCTGGCTGCACGAAAGCTTCGGCACCAACTGGCGCATGATGGAAATGCAGGCGGCAATCGGGCGCATCCAGCTCAAACGCCTGCCCGAATGGACGGCGCGCCGCCAAGAAAACGCCGCCAAGCTGGCGGAAAGTTTGGGCAAGTTTGCCAGCATCCGTTTGGTTGAAGTCGCCGGCTACATCGAACACGCGCAATACAAGTTCTACGTTTTCGTCCGCCCCGAACACCTGAAAGACGGCTGGACACGCGACCGCATCGTCAATGAACTGAACGCGCGCAAAGTCCCATGCTATCAAGGTAGCTGCTCCGAAGTGTATTTGGAAAAAGCCTTCGACAACACGCCTTGGCGTCCGAAAGAGCGGCTGAAAAACGCCGTCGAACTGGGCGACACCAGCCTGATGTTCTTGGTGCACCCGACGCTAACCGACGGCGAAATCGCGTTCTGCAAAGAACACATCGAAGCCGTATTGGCAGAAGCCACACGATAACCCTTCAGACGGCATATGCCGCCTGAAAGCACATACCGCCCCACGATATGACTCTGGAAACCCTGCTTGCCCTACCGCGCAACATCAAGAAAATCTGTTTCCTCATACACGATTTTCTGATGATTTTCACCGCCTTCTGGTTTACCCAAAGCCTGAAGGCCGACTACTCGGACGAATGGTTCGATTTTGCCAACTGGCAGTCTTTTTTGCTGACTGCCTTGCTGACCATCACATTATTTATCCGAATGGGGCTTTACCGCGCCGTTACACGCTTCGTCAGCTTCCGCATCCTCACCACCGCACTGGCGGGCAGCCTCGCCTCCGCCGTGTTGTTTTTCCTCAATACGCTGATATTTGAAGAACGGCTGCGCCTCGCCCTGCCGATTGTCTATTTCTTACTGCTGTTTGTTTCCGTAACCGGCTCGCGTATGGTTTTGCGCGGGCTGCTGTCCGAACACCCCAAAAAACAGATGACCCCCGTCATCATTTACGGCGCGGGACGATCGGGCAGACAACTGCTCGAGGCCGTCAAACAGATACGCGAATATTCCGCGGTCGCCTTTGTGGACGACAACCCCAAGCTTTGGCACACCGTCATCTACGACCTTGCCGTTTACCAGCCCGATGCCATCGCCTTCCTCATCGAACGCTACGGCGTGGAAAAAATCCTGCTCGCCATCCCCAGTGCGACCCAGGAACAACGCCGCCGAATCATCAGCAAACTGGAAGCCTATCCGTGCGAAGTGTTGACCATTCCCGGAATGAAAGACCTGATGGACGGGAAAATCAGCATCGGCACGCTCAAAAAAATCTCTGTGTCCGACCTGCTCGGGCGCGATTCCGTCGCACCCGACGACCGCCTCATGAATGCCGACATCGAAGGCAAAACCGTCATGGTAACCGGCGCGGGCGGCTCCATCGGTTCGGAACTCTGCCGCCAGATTATCCGCCGCCGCCCCGAAAAGCTGCTGCTGTTCGAGTTATCCGAATTCGCCCTGTACACCGTCGAAAAAGAATTGCGCGAATACTGCACCCAAAACAATACCGATACCGAAATCCTGCCCTTCCTCGGCTCGGTGCAGAACCGCACGCTGCTCACGCGCATCATGACCGCCTGCCAAGTCTCCACCGTTTACCATGCCGCCGCCTACAAACACGTCCCCATGGTCGAATTCAACACCGTCGAAGGCATACGCAACAACATCTTCGGCACACTCGAGTGCGCGCTTGCCGCCACGGCATCGGGCGTAAAAACATTCGTCCTCATCTCCACCGACAAAGCCGTCCGCCCCACCAACACGATGGGCGCGGGCAAACGTATGGCGGAACTCTGCCTTCAGGCGCTCGCCGCCGAACCCGGACAGCAAACCCGCTTCAGTATGGTACGTTTCGGCAATGTTTTAGGTTCGTCCGGCTCCGTCGTCCCGCTGTTTGAAAAACAGATTGCCCAAGGCGGCCCGCTCACCCTGACCCACCCGGAAATCACGCGCTATTTCATGACCATACCCGAAGCGGCGCAACTGGTTATCCAAGCCGGCGCGATGGGCAAAGGCGGCGACGTGTTCGTCCTCGATATGGGCGAATCCGTCAAAATCATCGACCTTGCCCGCCAAATGATTACCTTAAGCGGACTCAAACCCAAAACGCCCGAACAACCCGACGGCGACATCGAAATCCTCATTACCGGGCTGCGTCCCGGCGAAAAACTCTACGAAGAGCTGCTCATCGGCGACAATGTCCGCCAAACCGCCCATCCGCGCATTATGACGGCTGACGAAGTGATGCTGCCGTGGCACGAGCTTTTGCCCATCCTCAACCGCCTGCGTACCGCCTGCGACCGTTACGACCAGCAGGCAATCCGCGACCTGCTCATCAACGCCCCGACCGGCTTTGCCCCGGCCGGCGGCATCTGCGACCTGCTTTGGGTACGAGAAACACACAGAAAAAATGCCGTCTGAACCTTCAGACGGCATACCGTACAAACCAACCTGCCTTACACACACGGAGTTTGATATGCAGTTTTCGGCATTCGGCGAAAAATTCACGCAACACAGCGGCATCCTGCAACTGATGGACGACCTCGGCGACGCGCTCAAAAGCGACAAGCCCGTCAATATGCTCGGCGGCGGCAACCCGGCACGAATCGCCGAAGTCAATGCCGTGTTCGCCAACGTATTTTCCAAACTGGCGGCAGAACACGCCGTCGAGAACATCGGCAATTACTCCAATCCCCAAGGCGATGCCGCGCTGATTGACGCGCTGGCCGCCTTCCTCAACCGCGAATACGGCTGGAATCTGACCGCCGGCAATATCGCGCTGACCAATGGTTCGCAAAACGCGTTTTTCTATTTGTTCAACCTCTTCGGCGGCAAATTCAAGCTTTCAGACGGCACATCCGCAGAAAAAGCCATTTTGTTGCCGCTCGCGCCCGAATACATCGGCTATGCCGACGTACATATCGAAGGGAAGCACTTCGTTTCCGTCAAGCCCAAAATCGAAAACGTCGAACACGAAGGCGAAGCAGGCTTCTTCAAATACCGCGTGGACTTTGACGCACTGGAAAACCTGCCCGAACTCAAAGCAGGCAAAATCGGCGCGATTTGCTGTTCGCGCCCGACCAACCCGACCGGCAATGTGCTGACCGACGGCGAAATGGCGCGTTTGGACGCTTTGGCGCGTGAACACGGGATTCCGCTGATTATCGACAACGCCTACGGAATGCCGTTCCCCAACATCATTTACAGCGACGTAACGCTGAATTGGCACGAAAACATCATCCTCTGCTTCAGCCTGTCCAAAGTCGGCCTGCCGGGCGTTCGCACCGGCATCATCGTCGCCGCGCCCGAAGTCGTCAAAGCCGTCAGCAGCCTGAACGCGATTGTGAACCTTGCCCCCACGCGCTTCGGCGCGGCCATCGCAACGCCGCTGCTGGAAAGCGGCGAGATGAAACGGCTTGCCGACCAAGTCATCCGGCCGTTTTACCGCAATCAGGCGCAAACCGCCGTCTCGCTGCTCAAGCGGGAGCTGGGCGCGTACCCGATGAAAATCCACAAACCCGAAGGCGCGATTTTCCTGTGGCTCTGGTTTGAAAACCTGCCCGTTTCGTCGCAAACCCTGTACGAAATGCTCAAAGCCGAAGGCACGCTGATTATTCCGGGCGAGCATTTCTTCGTCGGCATCGACACGCAGGATTACCCGCACGCAGGCGAGTGCATCCGCATGAGCATCGCGCAGGACGCTCAAACGCTGGAAAAAGGCATTGCCGCCATCGGCAAAACCGTCCGAAAACTGTACGACAACGTTTAAACCGCAAAAAATGCCGTCTGAAAGGTTTTCAGACGGCATTTTTATCCGCATTCAATGTCGGGAAAAATGCGCCCACACCGGCCTGCAGTTTTCCGGCAGCTCAGGACACGCGCCGAGGATGCCGCCGCTAAAGTCGTTTAAACGGTGGAAGTCGCTGCCCGCGCTGGCGAGCATACCGAAGCGTTCTGCCAAAAGCGCGTAGTTGAGGCGGTCGTTTTTGCAGCAGTTGCCGCTGTGGACTTCGATGCCTGCGCCGCCGAGGTTTTTAAATTCTTCAAACAGATTGCGCTTGGCGGTGGCGGACAAATCGTAGCGCATGGGGTGGGCGATGACTGCCATGCCGCCCGCGCCGTTGACGGCGGAGACGCAGTCTGCCAGCGTCGCCCATTCGTGGCGGACGGCGCAGGATTTGCCGTCACCCAAGTATTTGGTGAACGCCTGCTGCTTGTTTTTGACGTGTCCCGCTTGGATGAGGAACTCGGCGACGTGGGTGCGGCTGACCATTTCTTTGTTTGCCGCCAGTGCCAGCGCGCCGTCGTATGCGCCGCCGATGCCTTTCTTTTCGAGCTTGGCGGCGATGGCTTCGAGGCGTTTCAGACGGCCTTGCCGCACTTGCGCCAACAGGTTTTGCAGATTTTCGTCTGTTTCGTCAAAATCCAAACCGACAACATGTATGGTGCGCCCGCGCCACGTTACGGAGATTTCCACGCCGTTAATCAGGCGCAAACCGAGTTTGTCGGCTTCGGCACGCGCTTCGGCGATGCCGCCCGTGTGGTCGTGGTCGGTCAACGCCAGCAGCGTGCAGCCGTTTTGATGTGCGAGGCGGACGACTTCGGCGGGGGAAAGCATACCGTCGGAAACGGTGGAATGGCAGTGCAGGTCTATCATAAGGCGTTATGTGTGTGGTAAATGGTGGGCAGGGTGTTTCAATATTGTCGGGCGGTGTGGCGGCGGTAATGTTGAAGACGGGCGTATGGCAAATGCAAAGGAAAAGCCGCTATGCCGTCATTCCCGCGCAGGCGGGAATCCAGACTTTGATTTATTGGAAATGTTTAAGGTTAACCGCTATTTCAAACTTCCGGATTCCTGCTTTCGAGGGAATGGCGATATGAACGTTTTCAATTTTAATCTACTATAAAAGACTGTCTGAAAACGTGGTTTTATAGTGAATTAAATTTAAACCGGTACAGCGTTGGCTCGCCTTGGCTCAAAGAGAACGATTCTCTAAGGTGCTGAAGCACCAAGTGAATCGGTTCCGTACTATTTGTACTGTCTGCGGCTCGCCGCCTTGTCCTGATTTTTGTTAATTCACTATATCAAGCCGAATCGGTTTCAGACGGCATCGTCCGACCAACCCGCTTCTTTCAATTTCTGCCGTTGCGCGTCGTAGCGGGCCTTATCTGCCCAATAAATCGTCTGAATACACACCTCGCCGCAGTCGCTGCCGCAACATTCCCACGACTCGGGGCGGACGGGTTCGTCTAAAAGCGGCTCGCCCAAAAGGGCTTCGGCTTTATGCTTCAGGGTCGTATCCATCTGCGATTTCCAAGCGCGCGCCGTCAAACTCGATGACTTCGCCGCCGCGTATTTTGGCGGTTTTGCGGGTTTCGGTTTCGCCGTTGCGCAACACCAGCCCTTCGGCGATAAACGCTTTTGCCTGCCCGCCGCTTTCGGCAAGTCCGGCTAATTTCAAGAGGTCGCACAAGGCGATGTATTCGTTGTCTTCGAGATAGACGGTGGCTTCCATGATGTTCCCTTGCAGAAAGAGACCGTTATTGTAGCACCTGCCGCCGCCTCACCCAAAATTACCGCAAAACCGGCAGCACATCCCGCACACCGGTGGATGACGGCAAATGGACGGTCGGGCTGGGCTTAAAGAGCAGCAGCAAAACCGCCAACTCCTACGGCTTCATCAAGCAAGGCGGCTACACGGTTTGGAATACCAACGTCCAATACCGCCCAAGCAAAAACCTGCAACTGGGGCTGGCGGTCAATAACCTGACCGACAAACGCTACTATGAAAACAACAGCAACCGTACAAAAAACTACGGCAACTTCTACGGCGAACCGCGCAATGCCGTGTTCAGCCTGAAGTGGAAGATGTAAGGCGTGCCTTCGCTGCAAAAGTATCATTTTTAATCAAAGAGGCCGTCTGAAAGCCTGACCCTGCTTTCGGACGGCTTGCCGTATGCATTAAAAACATCATGAAACCCCTAAAAAACTTCCTTAATCTTGCCCGTCCGTTTTGGACAGGCAGACACAGCAAAACCCAATGGCTGATACTCGCCCCACTCATCGGCCTTACGCTTTTTTCAACCACCGTCAGCGTTTGGATAGCCGCTTGGGACAAACGCTTCTATGATGCGCTGGCCGCATTCGACGGCGCGTCCATGCCCTCCCTGATCAGTGAATTTTTAGGATATATGGCAATGATTGTTGCCTGCATCGGATTTGGGGACTGGCTGCAAAAACGCCTCATTTTCCGCTGGCGTTCCCATCTGACCGAGCAGTTCCAACACCACTGGCTTGACGAACACAAACACTACCGCCTGCGCCTGACCGGCGAACCAGACAACCCCGACCAGCGTATCGCCGAAGACATCTACCTGCTTGCCGACCAAAGTATCGGCCTGTTTCGCTCCTTTATCAGCAACATCACCAAACTCGGTGCCTTTGTTACCGTATTATGGACGCTCTCCGGCGTACAAACCTTCAATATCGGCGGACAAAACATCACCCTGCACGGCTACCTCGTCTGGGTTGCCCTGATTTATTCCGTCATCAGCACACTCTTCGCACACCTCGTCGGCCGCAAACTGAAAATCCTCAATATCGACCGACAACACCGCGAAGCCGATTACCGCGCCGCCCTCCTGCGTGTGCGCGATAATGCCGAACAAATCGCCTTTTACAATGGCAACGATGCCAAAGCAGACCGCCTGAAACAGCGTTTCAAGCGTATCCGCGACAACTGGCGGCAGCTGACCAACTGCGAATTCCGCCAAGAAACCTTCTTTGCAACCTACGTCCGCATCAGCATCTTTATCCCCATCCTCGCCACATTACCCATGTATCTGGCGAAAACCCTGACCTTCGGCGATATGATGCAGACCCGCACATCGTTTGCCCGGGTTCAAGACAGCTTCGGCTGGTTTACCGATTACTACCGCAGCCTTATCGAATGGGCGGCGGTCGTCGAACGCCTTTCCGGTTTTCAGACGGCATAGGAACAAATAAGTGAAAAAAGGACAACGGCAGCCGCAATACAAAAGCCCGACCCAGCACCGTCCGGCAACAAAGCAGGCGGCATCCTCGTCCTGCAAGACCTGACCGTCCACACCCAAGGCGGCGGCAAACTGCTCTCCGGTATCGCCTTCAAAGCCCGCGCCCCCGAATGGGTATTGCTCGAAGGCAAGAGCGGCATCGGAAAATCCACCCTTCTGCGCGTATTGGCAGGATTGTGGCCTTATTATCTCGGCAATTTCACATTAAAAGGCAGAACATTGTTCCTACCGCAACGCCCCTATCTTCCCGCCGGAACTCTGCGTCAAACCGCCAACTACCCGAATGCCGCACATACAGACAACCACGCCCTTCAGACGGCATTGGAACAGGTAGGGTTAGGCCGTCTGACCGACGACTTGGATACCGAAAAGGAATGGCACTCCCTCCTGTCAGGCGGCGAACAACAGCGGCTCAGCCTTGTCCGAGCCTTGCTGCACAAACCGCAAATCCTGTTCCTCGACGAAGCCACCAACCAGCTCGACGACGAATCCGCATTGACGCTGATGCACATCCTCAAACGCGAACTGCCCGATACACTGGTCATCGGCATCAGCCATCAAAACGAAATCAAAAACCTGTTTGAACGTAAAATTAATTTAACTGCTTGCCATCCGTCCGAATAAGGTATATAGTTCTTTATAACTAGTTTGATAGTTCTTTATATCTATCAATACTCCTTGGGAAGCCTCCGCCATACGGCAGGAGGCATTTTTTTGACGTCGTAAAAGCTCAAAAACATTTGCAGGCAATGCCGTCTGAATCCGAAACGGCATGACCTACACCGCCATCTAAAGACAACCCTGCTACAATACGCCTTTTATTGTCCACGCCGATTTTGCCATGACCGAACCGACCTACATCCCGCTGCGCCTGCATACCGAGTTTTCGATTACCGACGGTATGGTGCGGATTAAAAAACTGATTGCCAAAGCGCAGGAATACGGTTTGCCTGCTTTGGGCATCAGCGATTTGATGAACGAATTCGGTTTGGTGAAATTCTATAAAGCCTGCCGCAGCGCGGGGATTAAGCCCGTCGGCGCGGCGGACGTATGGATAGGCAATCCGAATGCGCCCGACAAGCCGTTCCGCGCCATGCTGATTATCCGCAACGATGCGGGCTATCTGCGCTTGAGCGAGCTTTTGACGGAGGCTTATGTCGGCAAAGACCGCAATATCCATCATGCGGAACTCAATCCCGAATGGCTGGAAAACGGCGACAACAGCGGCTTGATTTGTTTGAGCGGCGCGCATTACGGCGAAGTGGGCGTAAATCTGTTGAACGGCAATGAAGATGCGGCGCGTGCGGCGGCGTTGAAATATGCGGCGTGGTTTCCCGATGCGTTTTATCTGGAACTGCAACGCCTGCCCGAACGCCCAGAATGGGAGGCTTGCGTTTCGGGCAGCGTGAAGCTGGCGGAAGAATTGGGTTTGCCGGTGGTGGCGACGCATCCGACGCAGTTTATGAGCCGCGACGATTTCAACGCGCACGAGGCGCGGGTGTGCATCGCGGGCGGCTGGGTATTGACGGACAAGAAACGTCCGCGCGATTTTACGCCGAGCCAGTTTTTCATTCCGCCGGAAACGATGCTGGAACGTTTCGCCGATTTGCCCGAAGCCTTGGAAAATACGGTGGAAATCGCCAAACGCTGTAATTTGCACATCACATTGGGCAAAAACTTCCTGCCGCTCTTCCCTACTCCGGACGGCTTGTCGCTGGATGATTATTTGGTGAAACTGTCCAACGAGGGTTTGCAGGAACGCATGGTTCAGCTTTATCCCGACGAGGCGGAGCGGGCGGCAAAAATGCCGGAATATCAGGAACGGCTGGATTTTGAGCTGAACATCATCATCCAGATGAAATTCCCCGGCTATTTCCTTATCGTACAAGACTTTATCAACTGGGCGAAAACGCACGGCTGTCCGGTCGGGCCGGGACGCGGTTCGGGCGCGGGTTCGCTGGTGGCGTATTCGCTGAAGATTACCGATCTCGACCCGCTGAAATACGCGCTGCTGTTCGAGCGTTTCCTAAACCCCGAACGCGTTTCCATGCCCGACTTCGACGTGGACTTTTGCCAATCCAACCGGGGGCGCGTGATTGAATATGTGCGCGAAAAATACGGCGCGGAGGCGGTGAGCCAGATTGTTACCTTCGGCACGATGTCGTCCAAAGCGGTCATCCGCGACGTGGGGCGCGTGCTGGAACTGCCGTTTATGCTGTGCGACAAACTGTCCAAGCTGATTCCGTTGGAAGCCAACAAACCCCTGAGTTTGGAAAAAGCCATGGAGGCCGAGCCGCAGATTCAGGAATTAATCGAAGCGGAAGAAGCGGACGAACTCATTACGCTGGCGAAAAAGCTGGAAGACCTGACGCGCGGTTTGGGTATGCACGCAGGCGGCGTGTTGATTGCGCCGGGCAAGATTTCCGATTACAGCCCCGTGTATCAGGCGGACGAATCCGCCTCGCCCGTATCCATGTACGACAAGGGCGACGTGGAAGACGTGGGTTTGGTGAAGTTCGACTTTTTGGGCCTGCGCAACCTGACCATTATCGAAATGGCGCAGAACAACATCAAAAACACCACCGGCGATATTGTCGATGTCGGCAAGATTCCGCTTGACGACCAGGTTGCCTACCAAATCTTCCGCGATGCGAACACCACCGCCGTATTCCAGTTCGAGTCGACCGGCATGAAAAAAATGCTGAAAACGGCGCATACGACCAAGTTTGAAGAACTCATCGCCTTCGTATCGCTCTACCGACCCGGCCCGATGGACAACATTCCCGACTTCGTCGCGCGTATGAAGGGACAGGAGTTCCAATACATCCACCCGCTGTTGGAAGGCATCCTCGCGCCGACCTACGGGATTATGGTGTATCAGGAACAAGTGATGCAGGCGGCTCAGATTATCGGCGGCTACTCGCTCGGCGGCGCGGACCTGCTGCGTCGCGCTATGGGTAAGAAAAAACCCGAAGAAATGGTGAAACACCGCGAAATCTTCGCCGAAGGTGCGGCGAAACAAGGCATTTCGCGCGAAAAATCCGACGAAATCTTCAACTACATGGAAAAATTCGCCGGCTACGGTTTCAACAAATCCCACGCCGCCGCCTACGCCCTGATTTCCTACCAGACCGCATGGCTCAAAGCGCATTACCCCGCCGAATTTATGGCGGCGACCATGTCGTCCGAATTGGACAACACCGACCAGCTCAAGCATTTCTACGACGACTGCCGCGCCAACGGCATCGAGTTCCTGCCGCCCGACATCAACGAATCCGACTACTGCTTCACGCCGTATCCGAACATGAAAATCCGCTACGCACTCGGCGCGATTAAAGGCACGGGCGAAGCCGCCGTCGAATCCATCATCGCCGCGCGGCAAAGCGGCGGCAAGTTTACCGGCCTCTTGGACTTCTGTGAGCGCGTCGGAAAAGAACACATGAACCGCCGCACCCTCGAAGCCCTGATACGCGGCGGCGCGTTCGACAGCATCGAACCCAACCGCGCCATGCTCTTGGCAAACATCGACCTTGCCATGAACAACGCCGACCAAAAAGCCGCCAACGCCAATCAGGGCGGGCTTTTCGACATGATGGAAGACGCTATCGAACCGGTGCGGCTCATTGACGCGCCGATGTGGAGCGAATCGGAAAAACTCGCCGAAGAAAAAACCGTCATCGGCTTTTACCTGTCCGGCCACCCGTTCGGCCCGTATGCCCAAGAAGTCCGCCAAATCGCCCCGCAGAAACTGTCGAAACTCAAACCGCAAGACAGCGTGCGCCTCGCCGGGTTCGTAACCACCGTGCGCACCATGATGGGCAAGCGCGGCAAAATCGCCTTCGTCAGCCTTGAAGATTTGAGCGGGCAGGTTGAAATCATAATCGGCGGCCAGACGCTGGAAAACTGCGCCGACTGCCTCAAAGCCGACCAAGTGCTGATTATCGAATCCAAAATCAGCCGCGACGACTACGGCGGCGGCGACGGACTGCGCATCATGGCAAACCAAGTCATGACCCTACAAATGGCACGCGAACGCTACGCCCGCAGCCTCAGCCTCGCCCTCGCCCCGCATCACGACATCGGCGGACTGGTACAACTGCTTGCCGCCCACCGACTGCCCGACACGCCGCGCATCCCGCTGCAACTGTCGTATGCCAACGAAAAAGCGTCGGGCAGGCTTCAAGTGCCGCCGAAATGGACGGTTACGCCGAGTTCCGCCTTGTTTGACGAACTGGAAACATTGCTTGGCAGCCGGTCGGTGCGCGTGAATTGGTAACCAAAAATACAAATGCCGTCTGAAACCCAAAAATCGGTTTCAGACGGCATTTTTTAACCGAAATAAACGATGCCCCTTAAAGCAGAAGCTTTAAGGGGCAGAGCGTTGCGGCACATCTTTTCAGACGGCCTTATTGTAGCAACGGTTCTCATTTCGCAGTGCGACAATATGTTTGGGATTCTAGCCGTTGTGAGATGATAAGTCAATAATCTATTTGTATATAAATAAGACAATCAGATATATTATCATTATTTGCAACGTTGTTTACGGAGTAATAAATGGCTGCCTTCAAACCTAATCCAATCAACTACATCCTCGGCCTCGATATCGGCATCGCATCCGTCGGCTGGGCGATGGTAGAAATCGACGAAGAAGAAAACCCCATCCGCCTGATTGATTTGGGCGTGCGCGTATTTGAGCGTGCCGAAGTCCCGAAAACAGGCGACTCTCTCGCAGCGGCAAGACGCTTGGCACGCAGTGTTCGCCGCCTGACCCGCCGTCGCGCCCACCGCCTGCTTCGGGCACGCCGCCTATTGAAACGCGAAGGTGTATTACAAGCCGCCGATTTTGATGAAAACGGCTTGATCAAATCCTTGCCGAATACACCATGGCAACTTCGCGCAGCCGCATTAGACCGCAAACTGACGCCTTTGGAGTGGTCGGCAGTCTTGTTGCATTTAATCAAACATCGCGGCTATTTGTCGCAAAGAAAAAACGAAGGCGAAACTGCCGATAAGGAGCTTGGCGCTTTGCTTAAAGGCGTAGCCGGCAATGCCCATGCCTTACAGACAGGCGATTTCCGCACACCGGCCGAATTGGCTTTAAATAAATTTGAGAAAGAAAGCGGCCATATCCGCAACCAGTGCGGCGATTATTCGCATACGTTCAGCCGCAAAGATTTGCAGGCGGAGCTGAATTTATTGTTTGAAAAACAAAAAGAATTCGGCAATCCGCATATTTCAGACGGCCTTAAAGAAGGTATTGAAACCCTGCTGATGACGCAACGCCCCGCCCTATCCGGCGATGCTGTTCAAAAAATGTTGGGACATTGCACCTTCGAACCGACAGAGCCGAAAGCCGCTAAAAACACCTACACAGCCGAACGTTTCATCTGGCTGACCAAGCTGAACAACCTGCGTATTTTAGAGCAAGGCAGCGAGCGGCCATTGACCGATACCGAACGCGCCACGCTTATGGACGAGCCATACAGAAAATCCAAACTGACTTACGCACAAGCCCGTAAGCTGCTGGGTTTAGAAGATACCGCCTTTTTCAAAGGCTTGCGTTACGGCAAAGACAATGCCGAAGCCTCAACATTGATGGAAATGAAGGCCTACCATGCCATCAGCCGTGCGCTGGAAAAAGAAGGATTGAAAGACAAAAAATCCCCATTAAACCTTTCTCCCGAATTACAAGATGAAATCGGCACGGCATTCTCCCTATTCAAAACCGATGAAGACATTACAGGCCGTCTGAAAGACCGTGTACAGCCCGAAATCTTAGAAGCGCTGTTGAAACACATTAGCTTCGATAAGTTCGTTCAAATTTCCCTGAAAGCCTTGCGCCGAATGGTGCCTCTAATGGAGCAAGGCAAACGTTACGATGAAGCCTGTGCCGAAATCTACGGAGACCATTACGGCAAGAAAAATGAGGAAGAAAAGATTTATCTGCCGCCCATCCCTACCGACGAAATCCGCAACCCAGTCGTCTTGCGCGCCTTATCTCAAGCACGTAAGGTCATTAACGCCGTTGTACGCCGGTACGGCTCCCCTGCTCGTATCCATATTGAAACGGCAAGGGAAGTAGGCAAATCGTTTAAAGACCGCAAAGAAATCGAAAAACGCCAAGAAGAAAACCGTAAAGACCGGGAAAAAGCCGCCGCTAAGTTCCGAGAGTATTTCCCCAATTTTGTCGGCGAACCCAAATCCAAAGATATTCTGAAACTGCGCCTGTACGAGCAACAACACGGCAAATGCCTGTATTCAGGCAAAGAAATCAACTTAGGCCGTCTGAACGAAAAAGGCTATGTCGAAATCGACCATGCCCTGCCGTTCTCGCGCACATGGGACGACAGTTTCAACAATAAAGTGCTGGTATTGGGCAGCGAAAACCAAAACAAAGGCAACCAAACCCCTTACGAATACTTCAACGGCAAAGACAACAGCCGCGAATGGCAGGAATTTAAAGCACGTGTCGAAACCAGCCGTTTCCCGCGCAGTAAAAAACAACGGATTCTGCTGCAAAAATTCGACGAAGACGGCTTTAAAGAACGCAATCTGAACGATACACGCTACGTCAACCGTTTCCTGTGCCAATTTGTTGCCGACCATATGTTGCTGACAGACAAAGGGAAAAGACGTGTCTTTGCCTCAAACGGACAAATTACCAATCTGTTGCGCGGCTTTTGGGGATTGCGCAAAGTGCGTGCGGAAAACGACCGCCATCACGCCTTGGATGCCGTCGTCGTTGCCTGCTCGACCGTTGCCATGCAGCAGAAAATTACCCGTTTTGTACGCTATAAAGAAATGAACGCGTTTGACGGGAAAACCATAGATAAAGAAACAGGAGAAGTGCTGCATCAAAAAACACACTTCCCGCAACCTTGGGAATTTTTCGCACAAGAAGTCATGATTCGCGTCTTCGGCAAACCGGACGGGAAACCCGAATTTGAAGAAGCGGATACCCCCGAAAAACTGCGTACCCTGCTCGCAGAAAAATTATCATCTCGTCCCGAAGCCGTGCACGAATACGTTACGCCACTGTTTGTTTCGCGTGCGCCCAATCGGAAGATGAGCGGGCAAGGCCATATGGAAACCGTCAAATCCGCCAAACGGCTGGACGAAGGCATCAGCGTGTTGCGCGTACCGCTGACACAGTTAAAACTGAAAGACTTGGAAAAAATGGTCAATCGGGAGCGCGAACCTAAGCTATACGAAGCACTGAAAGCACGTTTGGAAGCACATAAAGACGACCCAGCCAAAGCCTTTGCCGAACCGTTTTACAAATACGATAAAGCAGGCAACCGCACCCAACAGGTAAAAGCCGTGCGCGTAGAGCAAGTACAGAAAACCGGCGTATGGGTGCGCAACCATAACGGCATTGCCGACAACGCAACCATGGTGCGCGTAGATGTGTTTGAAAAAGCTGGCAAATATTATTTGGTGCCAATTTACAGTTGGCAGGTTGCGAAAGGAATTTTACCGGACAGGGCTGTTGTTGCTTATGCAGATGAAGAGGGCTGGACTGTAATAGATGAAAGCTTCAGATTTAAATTTGTACTTTATTCGAATGATTTAATTAAAGTTCAACTTAAAAAAGACAGCTTTTTAGGTTACTTTTCAGGATTAGATCGAGCCACTGGAGCCATTTCTCTTCGGGAGCATGATTTGGAAAAATCAAAAGGTAAAGACGGTATGCATCGTATCGGCGTTAAAACCGCCCTTTCCTTTCAAAAATACCAAATCGACGAAATGGGCAAAGAAATCAGACCATGCCGTCTGAAAAAACGCCCGCCTGTCCGTTAAATTAATCTATCCCTGTTTCAGACGACCTGAAGCAGGGATTTTTTATATCAAAATAAGGGGAAAACATGACTTGGCGCAGCCTGCTCATTCAAAACGGCGGCAAACTATCCTTGCAACGCCGGCAACTGCTGATTCAACAAAATGACGAGTCCCACACCGTACCATTAGAAGACATCGCCGTTATCATCATCGAAAACCGCGAAACCCTGATTACCGCTCCACTTCTGTCAGCCTTAGCCGAACATGGCGCAACCTTACTGACATGTGACGAGCAGTTCCTGCCCTGCGGACAATGGCTGCCTTATGCCCAATATCACCGCCAACTTAAAATCCTCAAACTGCAGCTGAATATAAGCGAACCCTTAAAAAAGCAATTCCGGCAACATATCGTCCGCCAAAAAATCCTGAATCAAGCATTTGTCGCAGACGAAACCGGCAATGATCTTGCAGCCAAACGGCTGCGCACTTTGGCATCTGAAGTCCGCTCGGGCGATACAGGAAACCGCGAAGCCCAAGCCGCCGCCCTCTACTTCCAAGCCCTCTTTGGCGAAAAATTTACCCGCAATGACAACAACGCCGTCAATGCCGCATTGAACTATACCTACGCTGTGTTCCGGGCTGCAGTTGCACGCGCCCTGACCTTATACGGTTGGTTGCCTGCATTAGGCTTGTTTCATAGAAGTGAGTTGAATCCATTCAATCTCGCCGATGACTTTATCGAACCCTTACGCCCATTGGCCGATCTGGTCGTTATACATTTGCATGAACAAGGCCGTCTGAAAACTGAACTGACACCCAACCTCAAACAAAACCTTATCAAAACCCTTCACTGTCAAATCTGCATCGAACGGCAACATTTCAGCACCTTGGCTGCCATCGACAAAATGGTTTCTTCATTTCAAGCCAGCGTAACCGACAAAAACGCCAAACAGCTGAAACTGCCTGAAATCTTGCCATTGAAAGAATATCAATATGAGTGAGGCCAAATTTATGAGGATTATCGTCTTCTTCGACCTACCGGTCACCACAGCGGCAAAGCGCAAAGCCGCCAATCAATTCCGCCAGTTTCTATTAAAAGATGGATACCAAATGCTCCAACTTTCCGTATACAGCCGTATTGTCAAAGGTCGAGATTCGTTGCAAAAACACCACAATAGGCTATGTGCAAACCTACCGCAAGAAGGCTCAATCCGATGTTTGGAAGTAACAGAAAAGCAATATGCCGCCATGAAACTGCTGTTGGGAGAGCTGAAAACCCAAGAAAAAAGGGTCAATTCAGACCAATTATTGTTATTTTAAGCCCATTTTTTCAGAACAAATAAAACGGGAAACCCTTACATAATAAGGATTTCCCGTTGGGGTATTGTAGCACTGCGAAATGAGAATGGGAGCTACAACTCCCCACCGCTCTTTTAGGTTTCGCGCCTCATTGTAGCACTGCGAAATGAGAATGGGAGCTACAACCTGTTACCTATGCGGGTGTAGATAGATTGGATTGTAGCACTGCGAAATGAGAATGGGAGCTACAACGCGATTGATGAACTTGACGAAGACAGACGAATTGTAGCACTGCGAAATGAGAATGGGAGCTACAACCCTTCCAATGGCAGCCTATCCGCGTGTTAAATTGTAGCACTGCGAAATGAGAATGGGAGCTACAACGCGTCGGCATTCATTGTTCCGTGTCCCCTTATTGTAGCACTGCGAAATGAGAATGGGAGCTACAACCGTCGGCTCGTTCGGGTCGGCTTTTTTTGCATTGTAGCACTGCGAAATGAGAATGGGAGCTACAACATCAATGCCATAGGTTTCAGCGTATTCTTGATTGTAGCACTGCGAAATGAGAATGGGAGCTACAACAATGACACCAAATGTTTCTTATAATTTTGAATTGTAGCACTGCGAAATGAGAATGGGAGCTACAACTGGTCAGGTTAGCTTGCAAATTGACTGAACATTGTAGCACTGCGAAATGAGAATGGGAGCTACAACGCTAACTGTAGTTACATTAAAAAACGTTGGATTGTAGCACTGCGAAATGAGAATGGGAGCTACAACCTTGTAGCAATGCACATCATTGAATGTGTAATTGTAGCACTGCGAAATGAGAATGGGAGCTACAACGATAAAACGTGGCGACATACTGATAGTGGAATTGTAGCACTGCGAAATGAGAATGGGAGCTACAACGCAATTACTTTTCCATGCCTGCCGATTTGGATTGTAGCACTGCGAAATGAGAATGGGAGCTACAACATAAATATAGCTATGCTTTATATTTATATTATTGTAGCACTGCGAAATGAGAATGGGAGCTACAACAAAGTCGATGCCAATCCCGACAAATACATAATTGTAGCACTGCGAAATGAGAATGGGAGCTACAACTCCGGCACCATGAATGTGTCGAGGCGGGTTATTGTAGCACTGCGAAATGAGAATGGGAGCTACAACAGCACTTCAAACGGGCGGCAAATCTGATCGATTGTAGCACTGCAAAATGGAAAAGATACTCCTTTGATCGATAACATAATCCTTACAATTGAAAGGATTTCACACGCGGCAAGGCGGGCGTTTCAAAAGAAATGCCTTTTTTCTTATCGGGATTTACGCTGGTTTATAACGCGATGAGCCGTCATCTTCGATTTTCTTGTCTATGTGGTACGTACCGGCAAGCCTACGCATCAATGCGGCGATGACGGCTTTTGGGGTCTTCTTGGCTTCCAGCCTTGTGATAAATTCGGGCAATGCCTTTGTGCCGGTTATTCCCTACCTCTGCCAAGCCTTCCTCAAATATTCGACGCAATCGGTCAGCGAGTGAAACGGGACATTGCCGTGGTCGGAATTCGGATATTCCCGGAAAAATACGGCGGCCCCGTGCCTGTCCAACTCTGCCGCCATGTGTTCGGCCTGCCCTGCCATGTCGCGTTCTTCCCTGCGTTTGCAACCGCTGCCCCGTTCGAGCGCGCCGATGTTGAGGCAGACATCGATGCCGTCCAACCGGTTTTCAGACGGCATAAAGTCGAGTATCCGCCTGTTGTGCCACCAAATCGAGGGGGATACGAGCCAATGCCGTCTGAAGCGGCGGTGGGAAAGCAGGGAATACAGTCCGAACAGTGCGCCGAACGAATGCCCGAATACGGCGGTTTCATTTTTGTCCAACCGGTATTTGCTTTCTAAAAAGGCGGTCAGTTCGCTGTCGATAAACTCGGCAAAACGGTCTGCCTGTCCGAACTGCTGCCGTTCGTCTGCTGTGGCGTTGTCTCCAAGCGGCGGCGTGTAGTCGGCGGCACGCTGCGTCAGGTCGCGCACACTGCCTGTCGTGTAGCCGATGCCGACAATCAGGCAGGGTGCGCGGCTTCGGGTAACGGGATTGTTCATCAGCGACTGCATGATGTTGTACAGCGCGGGAAAAAAGGCTTCGCCGTCGAGGACAAAGAGGACGGGATAGCCTTCAGACGGCATTTCGCCGAGTGTTGCCGTCTGAATCCGATAGATTCGCCCCGTGCAGGTGGATTTGATTTCGGTTTCAAAGGCTTGGGGCAGTATGGCAGGTTGGAATGTGTCGGTCGGTATGGGTTTCATGATGTTCGGCTTGTGGGTCAGACTGGCGGCAAGCGGTAAAACCGAACCGGCAAAGCGGTCTGCCTGCCGGTTCGGTCTGTTTTCCTTCGCAATGCCATACTCCAGTTGTGAGAGCATAGGGTATGCCGCGCAGCTTGTTGTGGTTTGATGATGCTGCGGCTGCCGTTTCAGACGGCATATTGGTCTTTAAAAACTGTAACGCAGGTTTGCCGTCAGGCTGCGCTCCGAACCGGGAATGTTAAAGGTGTTCGCGCTGCCGACGCGGGCGTAGTAATGGCGGTTGAAGATGTTGTCGGCGTTGATTTGCAGCTTCAGCTTGGGCGTGAAGCGGTATGCCGCCATCGCATCGAACGTGGCATAACCGCCTGCATGCATCCCTGCAGATGAAGTAATGCCGCTCATCGCGTTCACGCCGCTGCCGACGGTCAGCTCGGGCGTAACTTGGTAAGTCGTCCACAGGTTCGCGCTGTGTTTGGGCATCAGTAGGAAGATGCCGTCGTCGCGTGAATTGGCGGCGGTTTTGATTTGGCTGTGCAGGTAGCTGTAACCTGCGTGGATTTGCCATTTCGGTGTAATCGCGCCGCTGATTTCGGTCTCAACGCCTTCCATCACGCGCTCGCCCAATGCGGCGTAACGGGTGTTGCGGTTGTTCGGGTTCAGCGGTGCGGCGGCGTTTTTGTCTTTCAGGCGGTAGAGGGAGACGCGGGTGTTGAGGCGGTCGTCCATATAACTGCCTTTGTAACCGACTTCAAACTGGTTGCCTTGGCGCGGTTTGAGCAGCTTGCCGTCTGTGCCGATGCTGGTTTGCGGCGTGTAAAGCTGGGAGAAGCTGGCGTAGAGGCTGTTGCTGCCGTCTATATCGTAAACCGCACCGACGTAACTCGTGAATTTGGTTTTTGAAGCTTTGTGCAGGGTTTTGCCGTCGCCCGACTCGATTTTGTAGTGTCCCAAACGTCCGCCGCCGATGAGCGACAGCCCGTCGGCAGGATGGAAGGTGGATTTGCCGTAAACGCCGAATTTATCAAGGTTCTCGGTGTCAAGGGTATGCTTGTAGCCGTGCGCGCCGGCACGGGCATTTTGTATCAAATCAACATAGGGGACGGAGCGGAAGCCGTCCAAGGCGATATTGCTTGCAACAGTCGAACGCCCTTGTTCATTAGTGCTGCGGAAACGGTTGTAATCCGCACCAATCACAAATTCGTTGGCGGTGTTGCCCAAGGCAAACGGCCGGCTGTAACTTGCGTCAACCGCAAAGGCTTTTTGTTTGATGTCCGTACCCAAACCCGCCACGTCGGCTTGTCCGGCATTGTTGAGTTTGCTGCCCGCAAACGTGTAATTGGAATCGGCTTTCCTGTCGGAATAGCGCATACCGACTTTGCCGTAGCCGCCGTTACCGAAGTAATGTTTCAAATCGGCGAACACGTCGTGGCTGTGCATTTTAAATTTGTTCCAATCCGCGCCGACAAATGCGTGTTGCGGCAGGGACGGTAATTTGCCGTCGGCATCGGCAGGCAGGCCGTTGTACGGCGCGAGGTGGCGTTGCTGGTAAAGATAGCCCGCGCCCAAAACCGTATCGGGGTTGATGTCCCAATCCGCCGCCGCGTAGAAGGTTTCGTGCCGGTTGTTTTTCTCGGCAGGACGCGGAGACGCGCCGACGGTCTGCACCATCACGCGGCCGCGCACGCTGCCGTCTGAATTGAGGCTGCCCGATACGTCCGCCTCGGCTTTATATTGCTTGTGCGTACCGAACCCTGCCGCCGCATGACCTTGGAACGCTTTGGTCGGGCGTTTGCGCACCAGATTTACGATGCCGCCCATCTCGCCGCTGCTGTCGAACAGTCCGCTCGGCCCGCGCATTACTTCCACGCGGTCGAAGGCAAACAGGTTGGGCAGCGTGCCGTTGATACTCTGCATCTGCGCAGGCAGGCCGTCGATGTTGTATTCGCTGTATTCGTAACCGCGCGCGTAAACCGAAGAGCGTCCGTCGTCGTTGCTCAACACGCGCAGGCCGGGCGTTTTGCGTGCCAACTGGTCAAACGTATCGACATTGCGGTCTTTGACCTGCTGGTTGGTGATGATACTGACGGATTGCGGAATTTCGCGCAAAGAAGCGGGGATTTTTGTGCCGACGGTGGCGGCAAACGAGCTGTAATCGCCGTTTTTCTCGGTGGCAATCGTGTTGTAAGAACGCTGACCTTTGATGTGGACAGTTTCCAAATCCGCCGTTTGTGCGGCAAAAACCGAAGACGAAAGTGCTGCCAAAACCGTGGTGGCGGTCATATTGATGCGGAAAACTGACATAAACTGTCCCATTCATATAAATGATAATGGTTCTATTTTAATAAAGTGCAACGCGGCTTGTTCGGAAAAACATATCGCGCAGCCGACAAATTTTGTCGAAAATGCGACACGTCCGCGTTTTCCGCATAAAATCTGCTTTTTTACTGCAAACAACCTGCCATGACCCCGCCCAAACTCATCATCTTCGACTGGGACGGCACGCTTGCCGATACCACCCAACCCATCATCGACACTATGCGCCGCAGCTTCGCCGAATGCGGTTTTCCGCCGCCCGAGGCGGAGCGCGTCCGCAGCCTGATTGGCTACAGCCTGCCCGCCATCATCCGCGCCCTGCTCGAAATGCCGTCTGAAGCCGCCGTTACCGACATCGCACGCACCTATTCCGCACATTACCTCAATCCCAACAACCGCAATATGTCCTTATTTCCTCAAGCACTGCCCTGTCTGGACACGCTCAAAGCGCAAGGCTTCCGGCTTGCCGTCGCCACGGGCAAAGGGCGGGCGGGTTTGGACAACGCCATCAGCCAAACCGCCACCGGCGGCTATTGGCTCGCCACCGCCTGTGCAAGCGAGTATCCGTCCAAACCCTCGCCCGAAATGGTATTCGGAATCTGCCGCGAACTGGGACTCGACCCGAAAGAGGCATTGGTCGTCGGCGATACGGCGCACGACCTGCATATGGCGGCAAACGCGGGCGCGGCGGCAGTCGGCGTTGCCACCGGCGCACATTCGCGCGAACAGCTCCTTGGCGCACCGCATCTCGCCGTATTGGACGGTTTGTCCGAACTGCCCGGTTTTCTTGCACGGCATTACGCCTGATCGGTTTCCGCATCCGGCACGCGGCAAAAATGCCGTCTGAAGCCTGTTCAGACGGCATTTGTGTTGCCAAAACATCCGATGCCTGCGTTAACGCTTGCTCAACGTTTGCACAAATCGGGTTTGGTTTCGCCCTCGCGGCGCAACTCTTTGGGCAGGACGAACACAATGCTTTCTTCCGCGCCCTCCCCTTCGTGCACGGTTTCGTGCCCCCATCCGCGTATGGCTGCCAGTACTTCCTGCACCAACACTTCGGGCGCGGACGCGCCTGCCGTTACGCCGACTTTGTTTTTGCCCTCAAACCACGCGCGTTGCAGGTAGCCTGCATTATCCACCATATACGCATCGGTCCCGATGCCTGCCGCCACTTCGCGCAGGCGGTTGCTGTTGGACGAATTGGGCGAACCGACCACAATCACGATGTCGCATTGTTCCGCCAGCTCTTTGACGGCGGTTTGCCGGTTGGTCGTCGCATAGCAGATATCTTCCTTGTGCGGATTGCGGATATTGGGGAAACGCGCGTTCAGCGCGGCAATGATGTCTTTGGTTTCATCGACCGAGAGCGTGGTTTGGCTGACATAGGCGAGTTTGTCGGGGTTTCTAACTTCGAGTTTTGCCACATCTTCGACGGTTTCAACCAAAAGCATTTTGCCCGGCGCAAGCTGCCCCATCGTTCCTTCAACCTCGACGTGCCCCTTATGCCCGATCATGATGATTTCGCAGTCTTGGGCATCCAGTCGGGCGACTTCCTTATGCACTTTCGTCACCAGCGGGCAAGTCGCATCAAACACGCGGAAACCACGCTCCGCCGCTTCTTGCTGCACCGCCTTCGATACGCCGTGTGCCGAATAAACCAGTGTCGCGCCCGGCGGCACTTCCGCCAAGTCTTCGATAAACACCGCACCTTTTTCGCGCAGGTTGTCCACGACGAATTTGTTGTGGACGACTTCGTGGCGCACATAAATCGGCGCGCCGAATTCTTCCAAAGCGCGTTCGACAATACTGATTGCCCGATCCACACCGGCGCAGAAGCCGCGCGGATTGGCAAGGATGATGGTTTTTCCGTTCATAAGTTTTGCATTCCGTGTTCAGACGGCATTCACGTTTTTTTGCTATCTTTGCGATGGACGATATTGTCAAGCACCGCCAACACCGCACCGACGCAGATAAAACTGTCGGCAATATTAAAGGCGGGATAAAACCAATTTTGCCAATAAAACAATAAGAAATCGACGACATGATCGTGTATCAGGCGATCGATGACATTGCCCAACGCACCGCCGATAATCATCGCCGCACCCGTTTTGCCGAGGGTTGCAAACTCATCGCGCAAAATGGCGCGTACCAAATACGCGCTCACCGCCACCGCCAGCACCAAAAAAAAGTATTTTTGCCAGCCGCCCTGATCGGCAAGGAAGCTGAACGCCGCGCCCGGGTTGTACACCAGCGTCAGATCGAAAAAGGAAGGGATGACGTTGACGCGTTCCCGATACTGAAACGACGACAGCACCGCCCACTTCGACCACTGGTCCAGCACGATGGCGGCAAGTGCCAATACCCAATAGCGCGTTTTACTTGAAACAGATGAAGACATATTTTTCAACAGCCGGATAAAAGAGTGCCATTTTACCCGAAAACCCCCTGCCTGTACCCGAAACGGCAAATGCCGTCTGAAACGCTTAATGCGCCCAAAAAATCGGGCAAAACCGTCGGCCGATTAAGAGACGGATTTTTACCGGCCGATACAAACCGGCCTTCGGGCAATAAGTGATTGAGAATAAAGAAATGAAAAATATGAAATTTATTGGAAATACCGAGATTTTAGATTGCAAGGATTTATCCGCCCCGCTGTCATTCCCACGGAAGTGGGAATCTAGTTCGTTCGGTTTCGCTTGTTTTAAGTTTCGGGTAACTTCTACTTCGTCATTCCCGCGCAGGCGGGAATCCAGTTTTTTGAGTTTCAGTCATTCCCGATAAATTGCCTTAGCATTGAAGGTCTAGATTCCCGCCTGCGCGGGAATGACGGGGTTTCAGGTTGCTGTTTCGGGTTGCTGCTTTTGGGTTTCTGTTTTTAAGTTGCTGTTTTGGTTTGATATTTTATAGAAATGACGAAATTTTAGATTGCAAGAACTTATCCCCTCCGCCGTCATTCCCACGGAAGTGGGAATCTAGAAATAAAAAGCAGCAGAAATTTATCGGAAATAACTGAAACCGAACAGACTAGATTCCCGCCTGCGCGGGAATGACGATTCATAAGTTTCCCGAAATTCCAACATAACCGAAACCTGACAGTAACCGCAGGGGGCTTCAGCCCGCCATTTCCATCAATCCCACATTTCTACCGTTTTCATCGAATCCATCGAATCCTCACCTTTCAGCAATCCGACCCTATGCAACTGAACCGTCATTCCCACGAAAGTGGGAATCTAGAACGCAGGGTTGGAGAAACCGTTTTATCCGATAAGTTTCCGTACCGAACGGACCGGATTCCCGCCCGACGCGGAAAAAGCAGGCAAATTTCCCGCCTCCGAACGCACCAAACGCATAAAGCGCGCAGCAGGCGCGGCCCTATGTGTTGAAACATCGCCCCAAACCCGATACAATCCGCCCTTGAACCATCAGTGAAAATCGTTCTCTTTTAATCAGTTAAACCGAATACGGAGCCGAAAATGAATCCAGCCCCAAAAAACCTTCTCTTCTCTTCTCTTCTCTTCTCTTCTCTTCTCTTCTCTTCCGCAGCGCAGGCAGCAAGTGAAGACAATGGCCGCGGCCCGTATGTACAGGCAGATTTAGCCTACGCCTACGAACACATTACCCACGATTATCCCGCTGACAACGCCAAACTCTTCGACGACTACCGCGACGTCAAAACCCATTCCACCCACCCCCGCCTTTCCGTCGGCTACGATTTCGGCAACTGGCGCATCGCTCTCGATTACGCCCGTTACAATACCTGGAGACATGGCAAGCATATTCACGCAGAAAATTCTAAAACAATCACCCCTTCTCAAGGTAGTCCTGTTAACACAAAAACAGAAATAGACCACACCGACAAAGGCACATTCAAAGCCGAATCCAACTACGGCATCTCCGCCATCTACGATTTCGATACCGGCACCCGCTTCAAACCCTATGTTGGTGCACGGGTTGGTTTAGGCAAAATCAAACACAGCATTGCCGTAGAAGACCAAGTAACCGTTACCATCGCCAATATCGTGAGCGGACCGACCAACGCCCACGCGCCCATCCACCAAAGCCGCAGCATCCGCCGCGTGGGCTTCGGCGCAGTGGCAGGCGTAGGCATAGACATCACACCCAACCTAACCTTGGACACCGGATACCGCTACCACTACTGGGGACGCTTGGAAAACACCCGCTTCAAAACCCACGAAGCCTCATTGGGCGTGCGCTACCGCTTCTGATTCCCCGATACCGATGCCGTCTGAACCTTCAGACGGCATTTTTGATGCACTCGCCGTTTACAGGCGCGGGGCGGGCGTAGTGAAATACCCGAACCGTCATTCCCGACAACACCGTAATCTTGAAATCCGTCATTCCCGCGCAGGCGGGAATCCAGACCCCCGACGCGGCGGGAATCTATCGGAAATGACTGAAACCCCGAGATTCTAGATTCCCACTTTCGTGGGAATGACGGTTCAGTTGCGTAGGGCTGGGTCGTCGAAAGGGGCGGATTCGATGGATTCAATGAAAACGGTAGAAATGTTGGATTGATAGAAATGGCGGACTGAAGCCCACCGATTCATCGACTCCAACGCTTCCGATGCTTCCAACGGTTTCAGACGGCATTTTTTACACAATTCCCGCCATTTCCTGTCATTCCCGACAACACCGTAATCTCGAAACCCGTCATTCCCGCGCAGGCGGGAATCTAGGATGCGGAATCTAAAGAAACCGTTTTATCCGATAATTTTCCGTGCGGACAAGTCTGGATTCCCGCCTACGCGGGAATGACGGCATATAAGTTTCCGTGTTGGTTTAAGTACGCCGCAGGGTTGGCTGCAAGGTAAACTGTGGCGTGGCTGTAGGGTGGGTTCAGCCCACCGATTCATCGACTCCAACGTTTCCGATGCTTCCAACGGTTTCAGACGGCATTTTTTACACAATTCCCACCATTTTCCATCATTCCCGACAACACCGTAATCTTGAAATCCGTCATTCCCGCGTAGGCGGGAATCCAGACCCCCGACGCGGCGGGAATCTATCGGAAATGACTGAAACCCCGAGATTCTAGATTCC
>NZ_CAUIZY010000016.1:0-34999 GCF_962747855.1 Neisseria blantyrii | reverse complement strand
AATTTTTTTTTTTTTTTTTTTTTTTTTTTTTTTTTTTTGCAAAGAAATGTAAATTTTTAAAACCGTTCCTCCGCATCCGTTTGGATGCCGTCTGAAACGGCGGCAGGGTTTTACCGTTCCGCGCCGCAAACCGGGCATTCGGGGTTGCGCGGCAGGTCGAAATATTGCCAGCCCCCTTCCAAGGCACGGTAAACCGCCAGCCTGCCGTGCGACGGTTCGCCCGCATCCAGCAGGATTTTCAGAGCTTCCGCCGCTTGGGTACTGCCGATGATGCCGACCAGCGGCGAGAACACGCCGAAGAGGGAACAGATGCCGTCTGAAGCCGATCCGCCGTCAAACAGGCAGGCGTAACACGGCGAGTCGGGCAAGTCGGGACGGTACACGGCAAGTTGCCCTTCAAAGCGTACCGCCGCCCCTGAAACCAGCGGTGTTTTCGTTTGCACGCAGGCACGGTTGACGGCTTGCCGCGTGGCGTAGTTGTCGCAGCAGTCTAAAACGATGTCGGCGGCTTGAACCAAACCGGTCAGGCGGCAGCCGTCGAGTTTTTCGTTGACGGCGCGGACGTTGACGGTATGGTTGATGCGTTTCAGGCGGTCTGCCAAGGCTTCGGCTTTGGGCTTGCCGACATCGCCCTCGTCAAATGCAACCTGACGTTGCAGGTTGTGCAGTTCGACCGTGTCGGAATCGGCTATGGTCAGCGTGCCGATGCCGGAAGCGGCAAGGTAGGGCAGGGCGGCGGCACCCAATCCGCCGCAGCCGACGACCAAAATATGCGCGGCGGAAAGTTTCTGCTGCCCTTCGATGCCGATTTCGTCCAAGAGGATGTGGCGGCTGTACCGCAGCAGGAATGCATCGTCGTTGTCGTGTTCGGTCGTGGTCATGATGATGTTCGGAAAAAACAGTTGCGGGCGATTGTAACGCTGCCGTCGGGCGGTGTTCAACTTCAGACGGCATTTCGGGACACGGACGGTTAAAGTGTGAACGGTTTGGCACGGATGCGGCATTTGGGGTACATTTACAATATTTACGGCAAACGAGAGAGAAAAATCATGCAACTGCATATCTTAAATAATCCGAAAGATGCCGCTTTGGCGGCGGACGCGGAATTTTTGAAACAGTCCCTGTTCAACCTCCTGCACGAAGAAGCCTCGCCGTTGGTTGTCGAAACGGTCAAACTCTTGTCCACTTCCGACGACAGCGCGGCATTGATTGAAAAAGTATTGCCGCAATTGGACGAACGGCAGACCTACGATCTGACGCTTGCCTGCGGGCTGTTCGCCCAGATTCTGAATATCGCCGAAGACGTGCACCACGAACGCCGCCGCCAAATCCACGAAGATGCCGGCCACAACGCAGCAGAAGGCAGCCTGACGGAAACCGTCCGCAGGCTCAAGGCGGGGAAAGCCGACGGCAAATCGGTGCAGCGGCAGTTGGACAATACGTCCGTGACCGCCGTTTTGACCGCGCACCCGACCGAAGTGCAACGCCAAACTGTTTTGAATTTCAACCGCCGCATCCGCGCGCTGCTGCCGCAACGCGAACGCTGCACCAATGCCGATGCGCTGGCACGGCTGCGCCGCGAAATCGACACCGTGCTTTTGGGCTTGTGGCAGACCAGCGAAACGCGCCACCACAAACTCAGCGTCAACGACGAAATCAACAACGGCGTGTCCATCTTCCCGATGAGCTTTTTTGAAGCCCTGCCCAAGCTCTACCGCAAGATGGAACACGACTTTCAGACGGCCTATCCCGGCGTCCGCGTTCCGGACATCCTCAAAATCGGCGGCTGGATCGGCGGCGACCGCGACGGCAATCCGTTTGTTTCTGCCGAAACCCTGCGCTTTGCGTTCAGACGGCATGCCGATGCCGTGTTCCGCTTCTATCGCGGCGAACTCGACAAACTCTACCGCGAACTGCCGCTCTCCATCCGCCGCGTCAAAGTCAACGGCGATGTGACGGCGTTGTCCGACAAATCGCCCGACGAAGAAATCGCCCGCGCCGAAGAACCCTACCGCCGCGCCATCGCCTACATTATGGCGCGCGCTATGGGCAAAGCGCGCGCGCTCGGTTTGGGTATGGGCTGCAAATTCGGCTTTCTCGAGCCTTATGCTTCGGCACAAGAGTTTCTGGATGATTTGAAAAAACTGCAACGTTCCCTTATCGACAACGGCAGCCGACTGCTGGCGGAAGGCCGTCTTGCCGACATTATCCGCAGCGTATCCGTGTTCGGCTTCCACATGATGCCGCTCGACCTGCGCCAACACGCAGGCAAACACGCCGATGTGGTTGCCGAGCTTTTCCAACACGCAGGCCTGGAAGACTACAACAGCCTGAACGAAGAGCAAAAACAAACCGCCCTGTTGCGCGAATTGAGCCATCAACGTCCGTTGTACAGCCCGTTCATCACATACAGCGATCATACCCGCCGCGAACTGGCGATTTTCAACGAAGCACGCAAAATCAAAGACGAATTCGGTGAAGATGCCGTTACGCAAAGCATTATTTCCAACTGCGAACAACCCAGCGACCTGCTCGCCTTGGCATTGCTGCTGAAAGAAAGCGGCCTGTTGGTGGTGGAAAACGGCAAACCGCGCAGCCGCATCAATATCGTGCCGCTGTTTGAAACCATCGAAGCGCTCGAAAACGCCTGTCCGGTCATGGAAACCATGTTCCGCCTCGACTGGTATGATGCCCTGCTCGAAAGCCGTGGAAACATCCAAGAAATCATGCTCGGCTACTCCGACTCCAACAAAGACGGCGGCTACGTTACCAGCTCATGGTGTCTCTATCAGGCGGAATTGGGTTTGGTCGAACTCTTCAAAAAATACGATGTCCGCATGCGCCTGTTCCACGGACGCGGCGGCAGCGTCGGTCGCGGCGGCGGTCCGTCTTACCAAGCCATTCTCGCCCAACCGGCCGGCAGCGTGGCCGGACAAATCCGCATTACCGAGCAAGGCGAAGTCATCACCGCCAAATACGCCGACCCCGGCAACGCACAACGCAACTTGGAAACCTTGGTTGCCGCAACGCTCGAAGCCAGCCTGCTGCCCGATCAAAAAGACCCTGATGCCAAACTGATGCAGGCATTGTCGGACGTATCGTTCAAATACTACCGCGAACTGATTACCCATCCCGACTTCATCGACTATTTCCTGCAAACCAGTCCGATTCAGGAAATCGCCACCCTCAACCTCGGCAGCCGTCCCGCCAGCCGCAAAACCTTGGCGCGGATTCAGGACTTGCGCGCGATTCCGTGGGTATTCTCTTGGATGCAAAACCGCCTCATGCTGCCGGCTTGGTACGGCTTCGGCAGCGCGGTGGAAACCTTGTGCGAAGGCAGTCCCGAAACCCTCGCCGCCCTGCGCGAACACGCTCAAAACAACCCCTTCTTCCAAGCCATGCTCTCCAATATGGAACAAGTCATGGCGAAAACCGACATCACCCTGGCGGAAAACTACGCCGGCTTGAGCGAATCGCCGGAAAAAGCCGCCGTTATCTTCGGCATGATTAAGGAAGAATATCAACGCAGCCGCAAAGCCCTGCTCGACCTGCTGCAAACCGAAGAGCTCCTGCGCGACAACCGCAGCCTCGCCCGTTCGCTTGCCTTGAGGATTCCATACCTGAACGCGCTCAACGGCCTGCAAGTCGCCATGCTCAAACGCCTGCGTAAAGAACCCGACAATCCGCACGCGCTGCTGATGGTGCACCTGACCATCAACGGCGTGGCGCAAGGTTTGCGCAATACCGGCTGATTGTGCCGTTTCGGGATAAAATGCCGTCTGAACGCCTTTCAGACGGCATTTCCCTGTCTGCACTTGCAGAGAAACAGCGATTGTTTTAAAGTGAACGGCAGTGATATGTTGAAAGACGACCAATGAAAATTACCGTTATCGGCGCAGGTTCGTGGGGTACGGCGCTCGCCCTGCATTTTTCCCAACACGGCAACCGCGTATCCCTATGGACGCGCAACGCAGATCAAGTCCGCCAAATGAAGGAAGAACGTGAAAACAAGCACGGGCTGCCCGGTTTCCCCTTTCCTGAAACGCTGGAAGTATGTACGGATTTGGCAGACGCGCTCAAAGACAGCGGACTTGTCCTTATCGTAACCTCCGTTGCCGGATTGAGAAGCAGCGCAGAGCTGCTCAAACAGTACGGCGCGGGACACCTCCCCGTCCTTGCCGCCTGCAAAGGCTTCGAGCAGGATACCGGGCTGCTGACCTTTCAAGTATTGAAAGAAGTATTGCCCGATAATAAGAAAATCGGCGTACTCTCCGGTCCGAGTTTTGCACAGGAACTGGCCAAACAACTGCCCTGTGCCGTCGTCCTCGCCTCCGAAAACCAAGAATGGGTCGAGGAACTTGTCCCCCAACTCAACACTTCGGTTATGCGGCTTTACGGCAGTACCGATGTTATCGGCGTGGCGGTTGGCGGCGCGGTAAAAAACGTCATGGCGATTGCCACCGGATTGTCCGACGGTCTAGAGTACGGGCTTAACGCCCGCGCCGCATTGGTTACGCGCGGATTGGCCGAAATCACCCGCCTTGCTTCCGCAATGGGCGCACAGTCCAAAACCATGATGGGGCTGGCCGGTATCGGCGATCTCATCTTGACCTGTACCGGCGCACTCTCGCGCAACCGCCGCGTCGGTTTGGGTTTGGCAGAAGGCAAGGAACTGCATCAGGTGCTTGTCGAAATCGGACACGTTTCCGAAGGGGTCAGTACGATAGAAGAAGTCTTCAATACCGCCTGCAAATACCAAATCGACATGCCGATTACCCAAACCCTGCTGCAACTCATCCGCAAAGAAATGACCCCTCAGCAGGTCGTCGAAAGGCTGATGGAACGCAGCGCGCGTTTCGAATAAACAACATACAGATGCCGTCTGAAGCCTTCAGACGGCATACGGACAGGTAAGGTTATGAAACAAAATATCGAAAAACTCGAAAGCAGCGTTTATACACTGGTACAAAAATTCGAAACCCTCGTCAGCGAAAACCGCCGCCTCAAAGAAACCGTTGCCGAACTCAAACGGGCGCACGAGCGGCAAAAACTCGAACACGAAACCGCTGTCGACGAACTCAGCGAAGCCCTGCTCGTCCAAGTCGGCAAACTCAAAGAAGACCTGCAAAACAAAATCGACAGCCTGACAGAAGAAAATGCACGATACCGCAGCCTGCTCGAACAGAGCAGGGAAAAAATCAGCGCACTGGCAGCGCGCCTCCCCCAACTGCAGGAAACGCAGCAATAAGGATTAAAGGATGAACATCGAACAAGTCCACATCGAAGTCATGAACGCCCGGCTGACCGTCAACACTCCGGCAGAAGAAAAAGACACACTGTTGCAGGCAGTCGGAATGCTCAACGGCAAAGCCGAAGCCATCCGCGAAGGCGGACGCGTCGCGGACAGCGAAAAAATCGTCATTATGGCCGCGCTCAACGTCGTCCACGACCTGTTGAAAACCTCCCTGAACGGCGGCGATTTGGCAATCGGCGATTTTGCGCGTAAAATAGTCGATATGGACAACGCCTGCCAAAAAGCACTATCTCGCTTGGCGCAGGAGTAACCCCTTTTTCCCTGCGGTGTCCGCGAAGGCATATATTCCTTTGAACCAATAAGTTCGCTTAAGGTTGCCGGGAGCAGTAGTGGGCGCGAGCGTCCTTTTGCGGACGCACCCGAAACTACCCGAGGCAGCCGCCTTGTCAGCAAGGTTCAAGCGGATTCGGCCGAAACGGCTCTCGCGGGGATTCCCATTCAAAACCGCATCGCAACGATGCGGTTTTTCACATTGGCCGCCGCCCCGCCTGAAAAAGCAGTATGCAGTCTGCCGAAATCCGGAAAATCCTTCCGTAACGCGGTAATGCGATTGACAAAATCGAATCCTGTCTTTAGAATTTACAACTTTCTATATCTATCTGGATTTCCACTATGAAAACCTTTTCAGCGAAACCCCACGAGGTGAAGCGCGAATGGTTCGTCATCGATGCCCAAGACAAAGTCTTGGGTCGCGTTGCGTCCGAAGTCGCCAGCCGTCTGCGTGGCAAACACAAACCTGAATACACCCCCCACGTCGATACCGGCGATTACATCATTGTTATCAACGCGGACAAACTGCGTGTAACCGGTGCCAAATTCGAAGACAAAAAATACTTCCGCCATTCCGGTTTCCCAGGAGGTATCTACGAACGCACCTTCCGCGAAATGCAAGAGCAATTCCCGGGCCGCGCTTTGGAACAAGCCGTAAAAGGCATGTTGCCTAAAGGTCCCTTGGGTTACGCCATGATTAAAAAACTGAAAGTGTACGCTGGTGCAGAACATGCCCATGCCGCACAACAACCCAAAGTTTTGGAATTGAAATAAGGACGCGACATGAACGGTAAATACTACTACGGCACAGGCCGCCGCAAAAGTTCAGTGGCTCGTGTATTCCTGACTAAAGGTACAGGTCAAATCATCGTAAACGGCCGACCCGTTGACGAATTCTTCGCACGTGAAACCAGCCGAATGGTTGTTCGCCAACCCTTGGTTCTGACTGAAAACACAGAATCGTTCGACATCAAAGTCAATGTTGTCGGCGGTGGTGAAACCGGTCAATCCGGCGCTATCCGTCACGGCATTACCCGTGCCCTGATCGACTTCGATGCCGCGCTGAAACCTGCCTTGTCTCAAGCCGGTTTCGTTACCCGAGATGCCCGCGAAGTCGAGCGTAAAAAACCGGGTCTGCGCAAAGCACGCCGTGCAAAACAATTCTCCAAACGTTAATGTTGGAAATTCAAAAAACCCTGCTTATCGCAGGGTTTTTTATTTGTAGCAGACGGTTTTCCATTGTTAATCTAAAGATTACGGATTGGGTAAAAATCAAAAACAGTAGATGAAAAATAGAAAAAACGCCCGGGTATGGTTTGAACAAGGGAAATCAGACCGGTTCCAATTCGCTCAGTCCGGGCAAATCTGCAAAACCGCGTTCTCGTATGATTTGGCAAAAATTGTTCAGATAGCTCTTGTCCGTATCTTCGGTGCGGACGGAGGCATACAGTTTGCTTTGCAGTCCGTCGGCAGTAATTTGGCGGTGGACGACATAGCCTTTTTCAAGGTAGGGCATGACTGTCCAATAGGGAAGGGCGGCGATTCCCCTCCGGCTGGCAACCAGTTGGATAATGGCAATGGTCAGTTCGCTGTGTCGGCGCGGTGGGTTGATGTTTTTCGGAATTAAGATTTTTTTGGGTAAATCCAGCATTTCATCGGGAACGGGATAGGTAATCAGGGTTTCCCCGATAAAGTCTTCCGCCGTCCAAACGTTTTTGGCGGCAAGCGGATGGTCCGGTGCGCAAATGCCGACCATTTCGTAGGCAAACAGCGGTTGGAAAGAAATACCGTTTTGTTTTTCCGCTTCGGAAACAATGGCAAGATCGGCGCGGTGTTGCAGCAGCAGTCCGATAGGGTCCGCTTGGAATCCCGATACGATATCCAATTCGATTTGGGGCCATATCGGGCGGAATTCACCCATTGCGGGCATGAGCCAGTCGAAACAGGTATGGCATTCGACGGCAATCCGCAATTCTCCTGCCTCTCCTTCTATAATGCGCGCCAAATCACGTTCTGCATCGGTAACTTGCGGTAACAGGTCGTGAGCGAGGCGTAACAGCCTTTCTCCAACCGGGGTAAAGCGTAAAGGCGTGGATTTTCGTTCGAACAACGGTGCGCCGTAGTGGTTTTCAAGCATACGGATTTGGTGGGAAAGTGCAGATTGGGTAAGGAAAATCCGTTTGGCGGCAAGGGATACGCTGCCGGTTTCTTCGAGTGCCAGCAGGGTTTTGAGGTGGCGCAATTCGATGATGGAATCCATAAGGCTTCAGACGGCATATTGAACCGGCGCATATTAAAATAATTCATATGCGGGTGCAAATCGGAAAAATGGGCGTTTCGGGCATTTGCGGTTAGAATGCCCGCTTGTTTGGAAATGACAGGAAAAAATATGGTTTTGCGCAGAGATTTTTTAGCCTGGTGCGACGAAACGTTGCAGACGGCATCGTTTAAAGATTACGCCCCCAATGGTTTGCAGGTTGAAGGGAGGGAATATATCGGGAAAATCGTTACGTCGGTAACGGCAAGCAGGGCAGCGATTGATTTTGCTGTGGAGCAGAAGGCAGATTTGCTTTTGGTGCATCACGGTATGTTCTGGAAAAGCGAGCCGCCGACCGTTACCGGTTGGAAAAAAGAACGGATTGCCGCACTGTTACGGCACGACATCAATATGGCAGGCTACCATCTGCCCCTGGATGCACATCCCACACTGGGCAACAATGCCCAACTCGCCGACAGATTGGGTTTTGCGATAGAAAAACGGTTCGGAGAACAAAACCTGCTCAACTCGGGCTGCCTGAAACAAGCCAAGACACTCGGCGCATTGGCGGCGCACATTGAAACTGTCCTGCAACGCAAGCCTGTCGTCATCGGCAATCCCGAACACGAAATCCGACGGGTCGCATGGTGTACCGGCGGTGCACAGGGCTTTTTTCAGACGGCAATAGATGAAGGCGTCGATCTGTATCTGACGGGGGAAATTTCCGAAGCCCAATACCACCTCGCCAATGAAACGGGTACGGCTTTCATTTCGGCAGGGCATCACGCGACGGAACGCTACGGTGCGCGCGCGCTGGCAGAATCGGCGGCAGAGGCTTTCGGGTTGGAAGTGTGCCATTTTGACGAAAACAACCCGGCTTGAGTATTGAGAAATATCATAAAACTTTACCTTATTTTAAATAATGCTTTGAGTATCACTGCAAACTGGGTAAAATTGCAATGTTTAATGGCTCGGTATTCCCAAAATTTTAGGACGACTGAATAATGGATAATCAAGAAATCAACAACGGTCGCCGCCGTTTCCTGACACTGGCTACTTGCGGTGCAGGCGGTGTGGCGGCTCTGGGCGTAGCTACGCCTTTCGTGGCCAGCTTCTTCCCATCGGAGAAAGCTAAGGCTGCCGGTGCTGCTGTCGAAGTAGATGTCAGCAAAATCGAAGCAGGCCAAATGCTGACTGCCGAATGGCAGGGCAAACCAATTTGGCTGGTCAACCGCACAGATCAACAGCTCAAAGACTTGAAAAGTTTGGATGGCTCAGTTGTCGATCCCAATTCCGAAGTGGATCATCAGCCTGAAAACTGCAAAAACGAGACCCGTTCGATCAAGCCGAACCTCCTCGTCGCTATCGGTATCTGTACTCACCTGGGTTGCTCTCCGACTTACCGTCCCGACGTTGCCCCTGCGGATTTGGGTGCAGACTGGAAAGGCGGTTTCTTCTGCCCTTGCCACGGTTCGAAATTCGACATGGCAGGCCGAGTGTATAAAGGTGTTCCTGCACCGACCAACCTGGTTGTTCCGCCCTACAAATATCTGAGCGATACGACAGTCTTGGTAGGCGAAGACTAAAAATAAGGAACGATAATTATGGCAAACCAAACCAATAGCAAAGCAAAAGCATTGTTAGACTGGACGGACGCTCGTTTCCCTCTGTCTAAAATGTGGAATGAGCATTTGGCTCAATACTACGCGCCGAAGAACTTCAACTTCTGGTACTACTTCGGCTCTTTGGCTCTGCTCGTCCTTGTAATTCAAATCGTCAGCGGTATTTTCCTGACCATGAACTACAAACCGGACGGCAACCTTAACGCCTACCATCTGCCTGCTGCCTTTACCGCAGTAGAGTACATCATGCGTGACGTGTCCGGCGGCTGGATTATCCGCTACATGCACTCCACCGGCGCATCTTTCTTCTTCATTGTTGTTTATCTGCACATGTTCCGTGGTTTGATTTACGGTTCGTATAAAAAACCCCGTGAGTTGGTGTGGATTTTTGGCTCCCTGATTTTCTTGGCATTGATGGCGGAAGCCTTTATGGGCTACCTGCTGCCTTGGGGGCAAATGTCCTTTTGGGGTGCGCAGGTAATTATTAACCTGTTCTCTGCCATTCCAGTCATCGGTCCGGATTTGTCCACTTGGATTCGCGGCGACTTCAATGTTTCCGACGTTACCCTGAACCGCTTCTTTGCCCTGCACGTTATCGCAGTACCTCTGGTATTGCTCGGCTTGGTTGTGGCGCACATCATCGCCCTGCACGAAGTGGGTTCTAACAACCCTGACGGCGTTGAAATCAAGAAAAACAAAGACGAAAACGGTATCCCGCGCGACGGTATCCCATTCCATCCTTACTACACCGTTAAAGACATCTTGGGCGTCGTTGTATTCCTGATTGTCTTCTGTTCTGTGTTGTTTTTTGCACCTGAAGGTGGCGGCTACTTCCTCGAAGCGCCGAACTTCGATGCTGCGAATGCGCTGAAAACACCTCCGCACATTGCACCGGTATGGTACTTCACTCCGTTCTACGCCATTTTGCGTGCGATTCCCTCGTTCTTGGGAACACAGGTATGGGGTGTAATCGGTATGGGTGCGGCAGTTGTACTGATTGCCCTGTTGCCTTGGCTGGATAGGGGCGAGGTTAAATCCGTCCGCTATCGTGGCCCGATCTTTAAAACCGCATTGGTTCTGTTCATCATTGCCTTTATCGGTTTGGGTATTTTGGGTGCGATGGTGGCAACTGATACGCGTACTTTGGTTGCGCGCATCCTGTCCTTCGTTTATTTTGCATTCTTCTTGGGTATGCCGTTCTATACCAAACTGGATACTAACAAACCGGTTCCTGAACGTGTAACCATGAGTACCGCCAAACAGAAAATCATGTTTTTTGTTTATGTAGGCATTACGGCGGTTTGTGCATATCTGTTTGCAACCAACATCTGATGAGGGCAGTCAAAATGAAACAAGTTATGAAAAACTGGTTTGCTGCCTTACTGTTGGCAGTACCCATGAGTGCGGCATTTGCTTCGGGCGGTCATGCACACTATGAGAAAGTCGATATCGATTTGCGCGACCAAGTAAGCTTGCAACGTGGCGCACAAATCTTTACCAACTACTGTCTGTCATGTCACTCGGCAAGCGGTATGCGTTTCAACCGTTTGAAAGACATCGGTTTGACTGACGAAGAAATCAAGAAAAACCTGATGTTTACCACCGATAATGTCGGCGATGTGATGCATTCGGCGATGAACCCGAAAGATGCGGCAAAATGGTTTGGCGCGGCTCCTCCGGATTTGACGCTGATTGCCCGTTCGAGGGGCGCGGACTACCTTTACGCCTATATGCGCGGCTTCTATAAAGATCCGACCCGTCCGAGCGGCTGGAACAATACCGTATTCGATAAAGTCGGCATGCCCCACCCGTTGTGGGAACAGCAAGGTGTTCAGGCAGTCGAATTGGATGCCAAAGGCCAGCCGGTTATGGTAAAAGACGAACACGGCGAGATGAAGCCTAAGCTGTATTGGGAATCTACCGGTTTGCACAGCCGCCGCCTGCCGAACGGCAAAGTGATCCAAAAAGAGTACGACGCATATGTACGCGATTTGGTGAACTATCTTGTGTACATGGGCGAGCCTGCACAACTGCAACGCAAACGTATAGGCTATATCGTGATGATTTTCCTATTTGCGGTTATGCTGCCTTTGGCGTATTTCCTGAAAAAAGAATATTGGAAAGACGTACATTAAGCGTTTGGAACAAAAGGGCAAATCCTTTAGGGTTTGCCCTTTTTGCATGCTTCGGCCCCTTGGGAAAATCAGCACCCGTATGCCGTCTGAACATAGCTGTAACATTTCAGACGGCATCATTCTAAAAATGTCAGACATCGGGAACTTAATCAGGGTTTGTGGCAGATTGATATTGAATTAGGAAAAGGTCTGAAACCGCAAGCAGCATGGTAAGGCGATGTCGAACAGGTTTAAAGCCAATCCGCTATATTTTTTGGAGCTATGTCGAACAAACAGGTAGAATCGGAATAAGCGGCGGTTTTGTCCGGTGTGAAAATGTTTGAATGTTAGGATGATTTATGGAGCTGATGACTGTGTTGCTATTGCTGGCGGCTTTGCTGTCAGGCGTGTTGTTTACATGGTTACTGATGAAGAGCCGGTTTCAAGGTGTATTAGCCGTATTGAACGCGCAGTTGGCGGAAAAGGCGGCAAGATGTGATTTTATTGAACAGGCACACGCAGAAATTGCATCGGAATTTGCCGTTTTAGATGGGAAATACGAGCATTTGCAAGACGAAAATTATGCTTTGGGCAACCGTTTTTCCGCAGCCGAAAAGCAGATTGCTTATTTGCAGGAAAAAGAGGCGGAGTCGGCGCGCCTGAAGCAGTCGTATATCGATTTGCAGGAAAAGGCACAGGGTTTGGCGGTTGAAAACGAACGTTTGGCAACTCAGCTCGGACAGGAGCGGAAGGCATTTGCCGACCAATATGCGCTGGAACGTCAAATCCGCCAAAGAATCGAAACCGATTTGGAAGAAAGCCGCCAAACTGTCCGCGATGTGCAAAACGACCTTTCCGATGTAGGCAACCGTTTTGCCGCAGCCGAAAAACAGATTGCCCATTTGCAGGAAAAAGAGGCAGAGGCGGAGCGGTTGAGGCAGTCGCATACCGAGTTGCAGGAAAAGGCACAGGGTTTGGCGGTTGAAAACGAACGTTTGGCAACGCAAATCGAACAGGAACGCCTTGCTTCTGAAGAGAAGCTGTCCTTACTGGGCGAGGCGCGCAAGAGCTTGAGTGAACAGTTTCAAAATCTTGCCAACACGATTTTGGAAGAAAAAAGCCGCCGTTTTACCGAGCAGAACCGGGAGCAGCTCCATCAGGTTTTGAACCCGTTAAACGAACGCATTCACGGTTTCGGCGAGTTGGTCAAGCAAACCTATGATAAAGAATCGCGCGAGCGGCTGACGTTGGAAAACGAATTGAAACGGCTTCAAGGATTGAATGCGCAGCTGCACAGCGAGGCAAAGGCCCTGACCAATGCGCTGACCGGTACGCAGAATAAGGTTCAGGGCAATTGGGGCGAGATGATTCTGGAAACGGTTTTGGAAAATTCCGGCCTCCAGAAGGGACGGGAATATACGGTTCAGGCAGCATCTGTCCGTAAGGAGGAAGACGGCAGCACGCGCCGCCTTCAGCCCGACGTTTTGGTCAACCTGCCCGACAACAAGCAGATTGTGATTGATTCTAAGGTTTCGCTGACGGCTTATGTGCGCTATACGCAGGCGGCGGATGCGGATGCGGCGGCACGCGAACTGGCGGCACACGTTGCCAGCATACGCGCGCATATGAAAGGCTTGTCGCTGAAGGATTACACCGATTTGGAAGGTGTGAACACATTGGATTTCGTCTTTATGTTTATCCCTGTCGAACCAGCGTACCTGCTGGCGTTGCAGCATGACGCGGGCTTGTTTCAAGAGTGTTTCGACAAACGGATTATGCTGGTCGGCCCCAGTACGCTGCTGGCAACTTTGAGGACGGTGGCGAATATTTGGCGCAACGAACAGCAAAATCAGAACGCACTGGCGATTGCGGACGAAGGCGGCAAGCTGTATGACAAGTTTGTCGGTTTCGCCCAAACGCTCGAAAGCGTCGGCAAAAGCATCGATCAGGCGCAAAGCAGCTTTCAGACGGCATTTAAGCAACTTGCCGAGGGGCGCGGAAATCTGGTCGGCCGTGCCGAGAAACTGCGTCTGTTGGGTGTGAAGGCAAACAAGCAGCTTGCACGAGATTTGACTGAACGTGCCAATGAAACAACGGCGTTGTCGGAATCTTTGGAATATGCGGCAGAAGATGAAGCAGTCTGACTTGTGCGGAAAAATATTGTTTCAGCAGGGGCGGGAATGCCGAAAGCGCGGCGTAACTGTGCCGGTTCTGATTCGGGGTTTGTTTGAAGTACTTACCAAAGCCTTGTCCGGCGAGGTGCTCCGGCAAGGCGGCGGTTGTCTGAGCCTTTTGTGTTTCAGACGGCATCAGTGCAGATGATGCCGTCTGAAGACCGTAGGGAAGGCGGTTAGAAAAACGGATTGTGCCGTTTTTCGTGTCCGATGGAAGTCATACGCCCGTGTCCGGCGACAACTTGCACGGTTTCGGGGAGGGCGAATAATTTGTTGCGGATATTATTGATTAAGTCGGCGTGGTTGCCGCGCGGAAAATCGGTCCTGCCTATGGTTTCGTAAAACAGCACGTCGCCCGCAATCAGCAATTCCGCCTCGGCGCAATAAAAGACGACATGTCCCGGCGTATGGCCCGGAATATGCAGCACTTGAAAGGCATAGCGTCCGACCGTGAGCGTTTCGCCTTCTTCGAGCCAACGGTTCGGCGCAAAGGCGGGCGAGACGGGAAATCCGTATTGCGCGGTGGTTTGCGGCAGCGATTGGAGCAGGAATTCATCTTCGCGGTGCGGGCCGAGGACGGGGACTTTATGCGTTTTCAACATTTCGACCACGCCGCCCGCGTGATCGAGATGGCCGTGCGTCAGCCAGATTGCCGTGAACGTGAGTTTGCGGTTTGCCAACGCTTGCAGCAGGAACGGCACGTCGCCGCCGACATCGGTCAGGACGGCTTCGCCGCTTTCGTCGTCCCAAATCAGGGTGCAGTTTTGGCGGAAGGGGGTAACGGGGAGGATTTCGTAACGTAGGGTCATCGGCGTGTTCCTAAACGGTTTTTCAGACGGCATCGGGTTTGCCGTTTGTTTTATGGCGGTTTGCCGCCTGTTTTGATATTGGGGGAATCAGGTGATTAAGAAGACAATCGGCGGCATCATACCGATTTTTACGGCGGTTTTCATCCCTGCATCGGCAGGCGCGGCGGATTTGATGCTGGCGCAGGAATACAAAGACCAAGAGATTGCAGGCTGGGCGATGAGCGAGAAGCTCGACGGCGTGCGCGCGTATTGGGACGGTAAACATTTAGTCAGTCGGCAAGGATATGTATTCACGCCGCCCAAAGGTTTTACCGCGCAGTTTCCGCCTTATCCTTTGGACGGCGAATTGTACAGCGGACGCGGTCAGTTCGAGCAGATTTCCGCCGCCGTGCGTTCTGCTTCTTCAGACTGGCGCGGCATCCGCCTGCACGTTTTCGACGTACCCAAGGCGCAGGGCAACCTCTACCAACGTTTGGCAGCTGCAACGCAATGGCTGAAAACGCATCCGAACGCGCCGATTACCATCATCCCGCAAATCAAAGTGCGCGACCGGCAGCACGCAATGGACTTTTTAAAACAAATCGAAGCGCAGGGCGGCGAAGGCGTGATGCTGCGCCAGCCCGAATCCCGTTACAACGGTGGCAGGAGCAGCCAATTATTGAAGCTGAAAAGCCAATACGACGACGAATGCACGGTAACGCGGCACTATGAAGGCAAAGGGCGCAATGCCGGACGGCTGGGCGCGGTCGGCTGCAAAAACCGGCACGGAGAATTCCGCATCGGCAGCGGCTTCAAAGACCAAGACCGCGACAACCCGCCCAAAATCGGTACGCTGATTACCTACCGCTACCGTGGCTTTACGCAGAAAGGTACGCCGAAATTTGCCACATTTGTGCGCGTGCGTACCGACCGCTGAGCAGGACAGTTCAGACGGCATCCGATACTTTGGTTTATAATTTTCCTTTTACCGACCGATTCCGACATATGACCGATTTAGAAACCAAATGCCTTGAAACACAGGCGATGCTTGAAAACGCCGAACTTTTGTTCGACCAAGGCCAATGCCGTGCCGCGCTGCAAAAAGTGGCGGATGAGATTACGCGCGATTTGGGGGATAAATATCCGTTGCTGCTGCCCGTGATGGGCGGCGCGGTGGTGTTTACGGGGCAGTTGCTGCCGCTGTTGCGTTTTCCGTTAGATTTTGATTACGTTCACGTTTCCCGTTACGGCGACAAGCTGGAGGGCGGCGCGTTCAACTGGAAACGTATGCCCGATGCGGAACAAATCCGAGGCAGGCACGTGGTCGTGTTGGACGATATTTTGGACGAAGGGCATACGATGTCCGCCATTCAAGCCAAACTTTTGGAAATGGGTGCGGCAAGCTGCCGTTCGGCGGTGTTCGCCAATAAATTAATCGACAAAGAAAAACCGGTCAAAGCCGATTATGTCGGACTGGATGTGCCGAACCGTTATGTTTTCGGTTACGGCATGGATGCGGCAGGCTGCTGGCGCAATCTGGGCGAGATTTACGCATTGGGCGGAAAATAAGGATGCAATGCCGTCTGAATGTTTTTCAGACGGCATAACGTTTATACGGCAGGTTGGCAGAAGAATTATAAACAGGACGCATATACACCATGATAGGGCTTTTAATCATCACACACGAAACCATAGGCGAAGCCTACCGCAAGCTGGCACATCATTTTTTCCCAAGCGGGATGCCTGAAAACGTCCGCATACTCGGCGTGCAGCCGACGGAAGACCAAGACGACATCATCAACAACGCCATTGCCGCGCTTCAGGAATTTCCCGACAACGACGGCGTGCTGATTATGACCGATATTTTCGGTGCGACCCCCTGCAATGCAGCCCGCCGCCTTGTACGCGAAAACAAATCGGCCATTCTGACCGGCCTGAATGCGCCGATGATGATTAAGGCCATCCAACATTCTCCGGAGGCGGAAGACCTTGCCGCCTTCACCGAGAGTGTCAGGGAGGCCGCCGTCAGGGGAATTTTCGCCATTATGTCCGCACCAGACGATTTGGTGTGCCGGAAAAACCATGATGCCGCCTGAAGGAGCGGTAGGACAAGAAAACATTTTAAACGGCATCTGCTGCCGATATACATAACACGGGAACCGAAATGCTCAAACAATCCATCGAAATCATCAACAAACTCGGACTCCACGCCCGCGCGTCCAGCAAGTTCACCCAAACCGCGTCCCAATTCAAAAGCGAAGTCTGGGTTACGAAAAACGGCAGCCGCGTCAACGGCAAAAGCATTATGGGGCTGATGATGCTCGCAGCCGCCAAGGGTACGGTCATCGAACTGGAGACGGACGGCGTGGACGAGGCGGAAGCGATGCGCGCCCTGACCGACTTAATCAACGGCTACTTCGGCGAGGGCGAATAATGAGTATCGTGCTGCACGGCGTGGCGGCGGGCAAAGGCATTGCCGTCGGTTGCGCCCACCTGATTGCGCGCGGCACGGAGGAAGTGCCGCAGTATGATGTCGCGGAGGCGGACACCGAAGCCGAAGCCGAACGTTTCGATGCCGCCGTCAAAGCCACGCGCAAAGAGTTGGAACAGCTCCGCAGCGCGATTCCCGAAAACGCCCCGACCGAGTTGGGCGCGTTCATCTCGCTGCACCTGATGCTCTTGACCGATGTTACCTTGTCGCGCGAACCCGTCGATATTTTAAGGGAACAAAAAATCAACGCCGAGTGGGCATTGAAGCAGCAGAGCGACAAACTCGCCGCCCAATTCGACAATATGGACGATGCCTATTTGCGCGAACGCAAGCAGGATATGCTGCAAGTCGTCCGCCGCATCCACAACAACCTGATCGGGCAGGGCAACGAGTTGGAGGTTGCCGACAACCTGTTTGACGAAACCGTGCTGATTGCAAACGACCTTTCGCCCGCCGACACGGTTTTGTTTAAAGAGCAGCGCATTGCCGCCTTTGTTACCGATGCCGGCGGCCCCACCGGACATACGGCGATTTTAGGCAGGAGCTTGGACATCCCGTCCGTCGTCGGGCTGCACAACGCGCGCAAACTGATTACCGAGGGCGAAACGGTCATCGTGGACGGCATCAACGGCATCCTGATTATCGCGCCCGATGAAACCGTCTTGGACGAATACCGCCGCCGCGCCCGCGAATACCGCAGCCACAAACGCGAGTTGAACAAGCTCAAAAAAACCGCTGCCGCCACCGCCGACGGGGTCTGCATCGAGCTTGTGGGCAATATAGAATCCGCCGAAGACGTGAAACCGCTACACAACCTCGGCGCAGACGGCATCGGGCTGTTCCGCAGCGAGTTTCTTTACCTGAACCGCGATACGATGCCGTCTGAAGACGAGCAGTACGAAGTGTACAGCGCGATTGTCAAAAAAATGAAGGGCAAAAGCGTAACGATACGGACAGTCGATTTGGGTGTGGACAAGAATCCGCGCTGGTTCGGGAAAAACAGCACGCCCAACGGCAGCCTCAACCCCGCGCTGGGCATGACCGGTATCCGCCTGTGCCTTGCCGAACCGGTCATGTTCCGCACCCAGATGCGCGCCATCCTCCGTGCGGCGGTACACGGCCCCGTCCGCATGATGTGGCCGATGATTACCTCCGTATCCGAAGTGCGCCAGTGCCTGATTCATTTGGACACCGCCCGCCGCCAGCTTGCCGAACGCGGCGATGCCTTCGGCGAAGTCGGCATCGGCTGCATGATTGAAATCCCGTCTGCCGCGCTGACCGTCGGCAGCATTTTGAAACTGGTCGATTTCATCTCCGTCGGCACCAACGATTTGATCCAATATATTCTGTCAGTCGATCGCGGCGACGACAGCGTCAGCCACCTCTACCAGCCCGGACATCCTTCCGTGTTGAAAATGCTGCAACACGTCATCCGTACCGCCAACCGTATGGAAAAAGACGTGTCCGTGTGCGGCGAAATGGCGGGCGACACGGCGTTTACCCGCGTTTTATTGGGTATGGGGCTGCGCCGTTTTTCGATGAATCCAAACAACATCCTGCCCGTCAAAAACATCATTCTGCACAGCAATGCCGGACAGCTCGAAAACGATATTGCGAAAGTCATCCGCTGCGAAGACGAAGAGAAGTCGGAAAAGCTGATCAAACAGATCAACAGCGTGTCGGTTGAGGAAGAAACCGAAGTCAAGGGGCGGAAATAAATATTGTTGACAATGCGAGCGGATTGCAGTCAAATAACGCCCTTAAAAAATACAGCTGCTTTGGTCAAGAAATGCCGTCTGAAAAATTTTCAGACGGCATTTTGTTTGGCAGGCATTTCTGCCGCATCATCGGAAACGGACGATACGCCCTTCATCGACGCGGATGCGTACCGTACCGTTTCCGGAAATACCGTCCGTATGCTGTCCGACAGTCAGGTTTAAGGTCAGCTCGCCGTGTTCGGGATGGACGGCGGAAAGCCGGAACGAGTCGGGCAGGCGGACGAGGGAGAGCAGACGGCATTCCGTTCCATGATTGTCCAAGCACACGGCATTTTGCGGGATATGGCGGTCATCGTCGGTGTTGGGCAGACCCATCAGACGGGCGACCTGCACGCCGGAAGGCGTTTGAACCAAAGTTTCGGGCGTACCGCATTGAAGGATTTTCCCCTCGTGCATCACGGCGATTTCGTCTGCCGCCGTGCAGGCCTCTTCGGGCGAATGCGTTACCAAAACAGCAGGAATGCCGCCCTTGCGGATGCGTTCGGCGGTCATACGGCGCAGCGTGCCGCGCAAATGCGTGTCCAAACTGGAAAACGATTCGTCCAGCAACAGCAGGGAAGGGCGGACAACCAAAGCGCGCGCCAGTGCCAACCGTTGCTTTTCGCCTCCGGAAAGTTTTTCAGGCTTGCGGTGAGCCTCGTTTTCCAGCCCGACTTCGGAAAGTGCCGACAAGGCGAGGCGTTCGGCTTCGGCTTTCGGCATTTTTTGCATTTTCAAACCGAATGCCGCATTTTCCAGCGCACTCATATGGGGAAACAGCGCGTAATCTTGAAACATCAGCGAAATACGGCGTTTTTCGGGCGGCATACGGGTAATGTTTTCCCCGTTCAGCCATATTTCGCCGCCGTCCGGCCGGACAATCCCCGCAATCATATTCAGCAGGGTGGATTTTCCGCAGCCCGACCGCCCCAAAACGGCGAGTATTTTGCCGCGCCCGACAGTCAGGCAGATGTTGTCGGCAACCGTTTTGCCGCCGAAGCGTTTGCAGAGTCCGTTCAGTTCAAGCATAGCGCATCCTATAAACGTATGCCGTCCAGCCACTCGGACAGCGGGTGGGCGGCATCAATCAGACCGTAACGGCAAAACGCGTCCAGCGTAACCAGTTGCGCGTCGTGCATCATGTTTTCCGACAACATGGCGGCAACCAGGCTGCCGATGTCCATTTTCTCAAAACCCGCCACTTCGCCGTCCTGATTTTCAGGCAGGAAGGCTTCGGGCAGGACGGCATCGAATACATACAGGATTTCATTGTGGACGCCACGGCTGACGGGGCGCAGGCTGTGCAGCTGCGATACCGGGCGGATGAGCGGAAACAGCGTTTTATCCAAACCGGCTTCTTCGCTGCTTTCGCGGCACACGGCTTCAGACGGCATTTCGCCGCTGGAAACACCGCCGGCGGCAATATTGTCGAGTTTGTCGGGATCGACTGCCTTGTGCGGACTGCGCCTGCCTATCCAGAAATGCCATCGGCCGTCCGATTCGGTCAGACCGTTGAGATGGACAGCGCGGCTGAGCAGCCCGAACGGACGGAAAGCGGCGCGTTCGAGCGTGAACAAGGGATTGCCGCCGCTGTCGGTCAGGTCGAAACACTCGTTGCGCCAGCCGTCTAGCAGCCCCGCACAGTGCCAACTGCGGGCAAGATGTTGCAAGCGTCCGCCCATATCTGACCAGCCGTCCGCATTCAGGAAAATGCCGTCTGAAGACTCCGAGCAGCCTGCCTGCCAGTCTTTTTTGACGCGTTCCGCCCATTCCGGCGACAGGTTTCCCAAAGGCAGACCGTTCAGATACAGCGTTTTCCAGCAGCTTTCTGCACCGTAACTTGCTTTTGCCCACTCGAACAGGGCATCAAGGTCTTGTTTGCTGACGGATTCGGTAAAACGGACGGTCGGCATAGTCGGCTTTCTTGAACATAATGCGGAAGATTGTAGCCAAACCGCCTGAATTTGCAACCGCAAACAGACGGCGGTCTGCCGTTCCGATATTGCGGCAGGAAGGAAAATCCGGCAAAAAACGGAGGCAGCAGGAAACAGGAAACAGGAAACAGGAAACAGGAAACAGGAAACAGGAAACAGGAAACAGGAAACAGGAAACAGGCAAAACAAAACCCCTCGGCATTGAACCGAGGGGTTTGATATTTGGTTGCGGGAGCAGGATTCGAACCTACGACCTTCGGGTTATGAGCCCGACGAGCTACCATGCTGCTCCATCCCGCGTCAGAAAGTAAAACTATACGGAAGATTTTTTATGTTGTCAAACATTATTTCTGCGAAAAATCATAAAATTTTGCCGTCCGGCGGTTTATGCCTGATTTGAAATATTATTTTCTTTACAAAAGTTCATGTTCGTGATTTAATTTTGATTAACATTGAAACAGGGGTGCTGCCCGACAATTGGGCGGCTGAGAAATACCCTTTACACCCGATCGGGATAATACCTGCGTGGGGAGTTTTCACGGATTCTGCCTTTCAGACGGCATTGGTTTTCAAATGCCGTCTGAAAACGCAAAACGCTCCTGTTTCTTATCCTAAACGAGAAAACAGGAGCATTTTTTATGACTACGCCAAAAAAAACCGCCAAAACTTCCGGCAACGAAGCGCGCGAGCTTGCCGATTTGAGCGAAGACATCGGCATCCGCTTCAAATATCCGAACTCCGAGCGCGTATATCTGCAAGGCAGCCGCGACGACATCCGCGTGCCTTTGCGCGAAATCCGTCAGGACGACACCTACACGGCGCAAGGTACGGAAGCCAATCCGCCGATTCCCGTCTATGACACCAGCGGCGTGTACGGCGATCCGGCGGCGCATATCGACCTGAAACAAGGCCTGCCGCACATCCGCACGGCGTGGCTGGACGAACGCGGCGATACCGAAATCCTGCCCAAACTCTCCAGCGAATACGGTATCGAACGCGCACACGACCCGCAAACCGCCCATCTGCGTTTCAACCAAATCACCCGTCCGCGCCGCGCGAAAAGCGGCCGCAATGTAACCCAGCTTCACTACGCGCGCCAAGGCATTATCACGCCCGAAATGGAGTTTGTCGCCATACGCGAACGTTTAAAATTAGACGAATTGTCCCAAAAACCGGAATACGCCAAGCTCTTGAAACAGCACGCAGGACAAAGTTTCGGCGCGAACATCCCGACCCATCCCGACCAAATCACGCCCGAATTCGTGCGCCAAGAAATCGCCGCCGGACGCGCGATTATCCCTGCCAACATCAACCACCCCGAACTCGAACCGATGATTATCGGCCGCAACTTCCGCGTCAAAATCAACGGCAACTTGGGCAACTCCGCCGTCACTTCCAGTCTGACCGAAGAAGTCGAAAAAATGGTGTGGTCGCTGCGTTGGGGCGCGGACACGATTATGGATTTGTCCACCGGCGCGCATATCCACGAAACGCGCGAATGGATTATCCGCAACGCGCCCGTCCCCATCGGTACCGTGCCTATCTATCAGGCTTTGGAAAAAACCGGCGGTATTGCCGAAGATTTGACTTGGGATTTGTTCCGCGACACCTTAATCGAACAGGCGGAACAAGGCGTGGACTATTTCACCATACACGCGGGCGTGTTGCTGCGTTATGTGCCGATGACCGCCAACCGCCTCACCGGCATCGTCTCGCGCGGCGGTTCCATCATGGCGAAATGGTGTTTGGCACATCATCGGGAAAACTTCCTCTACACGCATTTCGACGAAATCTGCGAAATTATGAAGGCGTATGACGTATCGTTCAGCTTGGGCGACGGTTTGCGCCCCGGCTGCATTGCCGATGCCAACGACGAATCCCAATTCGCCGAATTGCACACCTTGGGCGAATTGACCGCCAAAGCGTGGAAACACGACGTACAAGTCATGATTGAAGGCCCCGGCCATGTGCCGCTGCAACGCGTCAAAGAAAACATGACCGAAGAGCTGCAACACTGCTTTGAAGCGCCTTTCTACACACTTGGCCCGCTCGTTACCGACATCGCCCCCGGCTACGACCACATCACCTCGGGCATAGGCGCGGCCAATATCGGCTGGTACGGCACGGCGATGCTTTGTTACGTTACCCCGAAAGAACATTTGGGGCTGCCCGACAAAGAAGACGTGCGTACCGGCATCATCACCTATAAACTTGCCGCCCACGCCGCCGACCTCGCCAAAGGCTGGCCGGGTGCACAGTTGCGCGACAACGCCCTGAGCAAGGCGCGTTTCGAATTCCGCTGGCGCGACCAATTCCGCCTCAGCCTCGACCCCGAACGCGCCGAGAGCTTCCACGACGAAACCCTGCCCGCCGAAGGCGCGAAAATCGCCCACTTCTGCTCAATGTGCGGCCCCAAATTCTGCTCGATGAAAATCACCCAGGAAGTGCGCGACTACGCCGACAAGCAAAAAGCCCAACGGCAGGGTATGGAGGAAAAAGCGATTGAGTTCGTCAAAAAAGGAGCGAAGCTTTACAGCTAAAACGTCAAGCAAAAAATGCCGTCTGAAGCCCGGATGTCGGGTTTCAGACGGCATTTTTGTTTTCAAACGGGGTACGGTTCTGAGCCGGTGTGCGGACGGAAGCCTATTTTGCAGAAACCGATCCGCTTACGGACGATTCGCTGCCGGAGGCAGGCTTTTGCACTCTTTTGTCGGTAAATACGCAAACGACGTCGGCATTGTTGTAGGTAATGTTTCTGAATGTTATTGCAGTAAATGCCAAAAAAGTTGCTCACACTACTGCTTATTAGCTACAAAGCGATTGCAAGTTTATTTGGATATGTGGTTTTATTCTTATGCTAAAACTACTAACATCGTTATTTTGTTTTAATTCAACATAAAGATATTCACTTATCTCATCATTTTTTATTTTCATTTCAATAATTTGCTCTAAATAATATGATAAAATCATTCCAATAGATGAAAAAACTTTTATGGATACATACGGCAAAGCATATCCAAAGGCAATTTCAAAATTATTGATACCGTCATTTAATTTAAAAATAACACAACTTTCATCTTCGCTAATTACTGGTTCTTTTTCAAAAAACCACATTAACTCATCTGCGTTAAGTAACATATTTTCATACATTATTGTCCCACTTTGGGAATTACTGTATTAAATACCCTTGTTCCGTTTGGTAATACTTGATATGTGGTTTCAAATTTTACAAAATTTCCACTTGGACTTGCAAACAACGATTCTCGAACTTCAAAATTACCGTATTGTGTAGAAAAAGTTCTGACGATGTTATTGTTATTTTGTGTAACATTTGAAAAGTGTTCGGTCAAGAGATTGCGTCCATAAGTATTATGTAGTTGGTGTCGCAGTAGTTGAGTTTAGGTTTCATATGGGCTACTGCATTATTTTTTATATATCAAATTAGAAGTAAATTTATCAATATTTTCTTTTAATGCTACCTCTTCTGGTATTTTTTCATCTAGGATAGCAATTAAAGTATGGTTATCATTTCCCATCGTCGAAATTGTAAAGAACTCAAATAAAACATCATCAATAGGGTGATATGGGAGAGAGGTTGTAATTACATCTAGAAGTTTATCATTATGATATGACTCCGATTCCAAATATAAATCTAAAATATTTTCTATACTTAGAAGATTTTTTTCCAATGATAATAACCCAATCTATAGGCGTCTTTTTGATATATTTTATTAAATATTCAATATTTTCTCTTAGTTTGTAACAGCTAATTAATATACTTGCGTTTGTGCTAATATTGACTGATTCTAGTTCACTAATAGAACTTAAAGAATGATAGACTATGTCCATTTATTTTCCTTTTATTACATCAATTCTTTTTTGAAATGCCTTGATTTCTCGTTCCAAATACAAGATTCTTCTTTCTTGTGCGTTTTTAACGATATTTTTTGGGCGACCACAAAGAGCGGGAGTTGCTCATTTCCCCATTGGGTCGGATTGAAGAAAGGCAGTTCGCCGTTTACGCATTTCCGGGCTTCTTCGTTATTAGAATATATACATATCCTGCTTTGATCGACAGGTGGTTTTTGTGCAGCCTGTTCTTTGCATCCGGCGAGCGCGGTCAGGACGGCGAGTTTCTTCATATTGAATCTCCCGTGTAGGTTGAATGCGGAAATGCCGTCTGAAACGGATGGCATTATTCCAAAATAAAAAGTTCCCTGCCGTGGATTTTGAGCCACTGTTTCGCTTCGGGCGTGTAGGGGGCGAAGCGGCGGGTCAGTTCCCAAAAGGCGGGGCTGTGGTCGGCATGGGCGAGGTGGCAGAGTTCGTGTATGCAGACATAGTCGGCAACGTATTCCGGTGCGCCGACCAGCCGCCAGTTGAGGCGTATGCCCGTGGTTTTGCGGCACACGCCCCAGAAGGTTTTGGCGGAGGTCAGTGCGGCGGCGGTTGGGAACAGGCGGACGGTTCGGGCGTGGCGTTCGAGACGGGGAATCAGGTAACTGTGCGCCTGCAGTTCCAAAAAGTCCCACAGCAGCGCAAGCTGTTTTTCGGGCGCGCCTTCGGGGACGCGGATTTCAGACGGCATCAGCAGGATTTTCGTGTCTTGATGGGCGGTGAGGGCAAGCCGCCTGCCGTGGAAGAGGATGGATTCGGGCAGCCGGTTTTCGGCAGTTTGCGGCGGCGTTTTGGCAAGGGTGCGGCGCAGGACGGCTTCGTTTTCATACAGCCAGCGGTTGAGGGCGGCGGCGGACAGGTGCGGTGGGACGCTGATACTGACGGTATGTGTGCCGATAGGGCGGATAATCAGGTTTTTCTTGGCACGGCGTTTGATTTCTATGGTCAGTTCCATGCCGTCTGAAAGGGTGTGGACAAAGGCGGTCATACGGTTTCAGACGGCATTTTGGCGGCAAACGGGCCTGCGCCGGAAATAAGCGGCTGCTGCGTTTCGATGAGGTGTTCGCATTTTTCCATCAGTTCGGCTTCGCTACCGCTTGCGTGCGGGATAGGCGGACAGATGACGACGGTGATTTCCCCCGGATATTTCAGAAAGGAATTTTTCGGCCAAAATTCGCCGCTGTTGAGGGCGACGGGGACGATGTCCATCTCAAACATTTTCGCCATGCGCGCGCCGCCGAGCTTGTATTTGCCGCGTTTTCCGGGTGCAAGGCGCGTGCCTTCGGGGAAAATGGTAATCCAATAGCCTTCGTTTTTGCGCGCCAACCCCTGTTTTATGAGCTGTTCGTTGGCTTCGCGGCGGTTGTTGCGGTCTATGCCTATGGTTTTGACCAGCTTCAAACCCCAGCCGAAAAAGGGGATTTTGAACAACTCGCGTTTGGCAACGTAAACCTGCGGCGGAAAAATGTCCTGAAGGGCAAGCGTTTCCCAGCCGCTTTGGTGTTTGGCGCAGATGACGGCGGGGCGGTCGGGGATGTTTTCCGCGCCGATGATGCGGTATTTAAGCCCGACGATGTGTTTGAGCGACCAGTTGAGGATGCCGACCCAGACCCGCGCCATCTTGTGCGCACCGTCCCAGAAAGGCGAAGCGAGCAGCATAAAGGGAAAGAGGAAAATCAGGCTGGAACAGAGTATCAGCCAGTAAATCAGGTTGCGGATGATCAGCATGGTTTTGCCTTGTCGGAATGCGGTATGTTCAGTCGGCTTGCGGTGCGGCGTTTTCCTGCATGATGTATTGTGAGAAATCGAGCAGGGTATCGAAAACCTGTGTGTGTTCGGGTAATTCGTGTCCGTGTTGGGAGAGCGTTTTTTTGCCTTTTCCGGTCAGAACCAGCGCGGGTTTTCCGCCGACGGCATCGATTGCCTGCAAATCACGCAGGCTGTCGCCGACCAGCCAGGTTTCCGAGGCTTGGGCGTTGAAGCGTCCAATGATGTCTTCAATCATGCCCGGTTTGGGCTTGCGGCAGTTGCAGTTGTCGGCGTTGGTGTGGGGGCAGAACCAGATGCCGTTGATTTCGCCGCCGGCCTGACGGACGAGGCGGTGCATTTTGGCATGCATTTCGGTGAGGTCTTGAACGGTAAAATATTTGCGGCCGATGCCGGATTGGTTGGTGGCGACGGCAACGGTGCAGCCTGCCTGCGTCAGGAATGCCACCGCATCCATGCTGCCTTCGATAGGTATCCACTCGTCAACGGATTTGACGAAGTCGTCGCGGTCCTGGTTGATGACGCCGTCGCGGTCGAGAATGATGAGTTTCATCACGGTTCCTTTGGGTTGGGCAGGTTCGGGGATGGCATTATACTGAAATATCGGTGGAAATGCGCCTGTGCTGTATTATAATGCACGCTTTCGATAATAATTCGCAACGGCACAGGTATGCCGTTTTGAGGAGTGGGGCGGGATGGTTGCCTATGCTTTCCTATTTTTGTTTGTAACGGCGGCGTTGGTGCTGATTATCAGGTCGCACTACCGCTGGACGTATTTTTTCGCGTCCGCGCTGTTTGTCTTTTTGGCGGGCGGTATGCTGATGTTGACGGCTCAGTGGCAGCGCGCCTTGAATTTCGCTTCGGTCTGGTTTGTGGTGCTGATACTGTTCCACAGGCTGAAAATCCATTATTACAAACAGCCGCTGTTGATTTCCGACTTTTTGCTGATTGCCGACTGGCGGAATTGGGAAACGCTGTTCCATTATAAGGAAGCGGTTATCGGTATGGCGGGGCTGCTGGCTTTGGCGGCATATGCGGTTTTCGGCTGGAGCGGTGCGGATGCTTTGGGTGTGCCGTGGCGGTGGGCAGGCGCGGCGTTGTTTGCGGCGGCGTTCGTGTCGATGCGGCATTTTTCCAAACATCCGGGCGCGGTAAAGACGTGGCTGGACTCGCTGCCGGACGACGGGCGCGATGTGTTTTTGAACCTGCCGATGTCCTGTCGGGCGGTGTTTTTCCAAGTACCCGTGTTCGAGGGCGACGGGGAAGCGTTTGCCAGGCAGATGCCGTCTGAAACCCAGCCGTGCGGGATGTCGGATGAAAAACCCGATATTGTCGTTACCCTGATGGAATCGACGCTCGATCCGCACTGTTTCGACTTTGCCGCCGCCAAGATTCCCGATTTGAAAATGTTCGGACGGCAGGAAGATACCGTATTTTCCTCACCTTTGCGCGTGCATACTTTCGGCGGCGCAACGTGGAAGTCCGAATTTGCGTTTTTGGCGGGTGTTCCGTCCACGGATTTCGGCGCGTTGGCAAGCGGCGTGTTTTACTCGGTCGTACCGCATTTGCAGACCGGTTTTGTCCGCAACCTGCGCGAACACGGTTATTTTTGCGTGGCACTCTCGCCGTTTACCAAGGGCAACTACAATGCCAAGGCCGCATATGACCATTTCGGCTTTAATCTGATGTTCCAGCCGCAAGATTTGGGCTATCCCGCGCCGATGGGCAAAAACCTGTGGCACATTTCCAGTGAGGAAATGATGCAGTATGCGCGGATGATTCTCGAAAAACGCCATCCCGATTTGGAAAACGTGCGGCAGCCGATGTTCGTATATGTGCTGACCATGAAGGAGTACGGGCCGTATCGGACGGATACCGACAATGTGTTTGATTTGGATGCGCCCGATTTGAATGCGAAAACCGTATCCGCACTTAATGACTACATCGGGCGCATTGCCGATTTGGACAAAGCAGTGGAAAGTTTCGACCGTTATCTGCACGAACGCGGCAAACCCTTTGTTTTCGGTTATTTCGGCGATCATCAGGTACCGTTTGAGGGCGTGTCCGTCAGGAAGAAATGGGATTACGCTCAGCCGGATTATGTAACGCAGTTTGCCGTCAGGAGCAATATTGCCGGAGGATTCGTACAGCGGCAGGATTTCCTCGACCTTGCCTTTGCAGGCGGCGTGCTGATGGAGGCGGCGGGTTTGGAAGCCAAAGACGGCTTCATGCGTGCGAATATGGCGATGCGCGGTTTGTGCGGCGGAGGGTTGGAAGACTGCCCGAACTGGGAGTTGGTCGGAAATTACCGCAACTATCTGTACGACGTTTTGAAAATTGCCCGTTAGCTTTTTGTCGCACGGCTGCAACGGTTGCAAAAATGCCGTCTGAACAGGGCTTCAGACGGCATTTTGCCTTTATCCTTTAAATACGGGGACGAGTTCCATTTGGCTCAATACCTGTGCGGCGATGTTGATGATGCCGAAAAGGAAGACCCAAACCATCAGCCACAAGCCGCCGTAAACTTTATAGGTTTTGCCTGCACCGAATTTTTTGCGCGAACGGTAGAGCAGCATGGCGGGGATGATGCCTGTCCAGACGGTTGCCGCCAGGCCGACGTAGCCGATGGCGGTAACGAAGCCGGTGGGGAAGAGCAGGCAGGAAATCAGAGGCGGCAGGAAGGTCAGCGCGGCGGTTTTGGTGCGGCCGGACACGCTGTCGTTCCATTTGAAGATGTCGGCGATGTAGTCGAAGAGTCCGAGCGTTACGCCTAAAAACGAGGTGGCGATCGCCATATAGGAAAACAGGGACAATATTTTATCCATATTGCCGGTTTGGGCGAATTTGGACAGGGTTTCAATCAGGACGGAGACTTGCCCTTCGGCGGCGATGACGGGGGCGAACCCGCTGCGCGGCAGGTTGCCTTGGATGGCGGTTTGCCAGAGGACGTAAATTACCAGCGCAATCAGTGTGCCCGTCCAGATGGATTTCGCCACTTTGGGCGCGTCGCCTTTAAAGTATTTGAGCAGGCTGGAGACGTTGCCGTGGAAGCCGAAGGAAGCGAGGCAGACGGGCAGGGCGGTGGCGGCGTAAATCCAGTAGCTGGTGCCTGCGGGGGCTTGGGTATCTAAGAGGACGGACGGCTTGGCATCGGCAATCAGGCCGCCGGTTGCCCAAATAAAGGTCAATACCATGCCGCCGATGAGGATGCCGGTGAATCGGTCGACCAAGCGTGCGGATGCCCACACGCAAAAGGCGAGGATGCCGAAGAAGACGAGTTGTCCGACGGTAAGCGAAACATTGCCGCCCAAGGCGTTGCCGATGCCTTTGGCGGTCAGGTCGCCGCCGACGAAGATGTAGGCGTAGGTGAGCAGGTATAGTACGAAGGCGACGGCAACGCCGTTGATGATGTTCCAGCCGCGTCCGAGCAGGTCTTTGACCATCGTGTCGAAACTTGCGCCGTGGGGGTAGTGGGTGTTGACTTCCAAAATCATCAGGCCGCTGGAGAGCATGGAAAACCAGGTGTACAGCAACACGGCCAGCGAGCCGGTAAACCATATGCCGGATGTGGCGGTCGGGTTGGCAAGCATGCCTGCGCCGATAACCGTACCGGCGATAATCATCGCGCCGCCGAACAGGGAAGGGGTTTTGGTTGACATTGTTTATCTTTCTTCTAGAAATGCGCGGCTGCCATTATGCCGTAAAGTGTAAGGGTTTGTAAGGTATTTGCGCCGCACCGCCCGAAAAGGCTTTCAGACGGCATCGTGTTCCATAGTATAATCTTGGGTTTTGGAGTGGGGCGGTTCGTCAGATGGGAGGGAAAATGTCCGACAAAAAATATAATGTCGATGAACGGGAAATCGCCAAATTCAGCCGGATTGCCGACAAATGGTGGGACAAGTCGGGCGAGTTCAAAACCTTGCACGACATCAATCCGCTCCGGCTCGATTATATCGACGGACACGCGGATTTGCGTGGCAAACGGGTTTTGGATGTGGGCTGCGGCGGCGGGATTTTGGCGGAAAGCATGGTGCGGCGCGGCGCGGCGTTTGTAAAGGGCATCGACATGGCGGAGCAGTCGCTGGAAACCGCCCGCCTGCACGCGGCTTTGAACAATGTCGCCGATATTGAATACGAATGTATCCGCGTGGAAGACCTTGCCGGGGCGGAACCGCACTCGTTCGATGTGGTAACGTGCATGGAAATGATGGAACACGTCCCCGATCCCGCCGCCATCGTGCGTGCTTGTGCCAAGCTGGTCAAACCGGACGGCATGGTGTTTTTTTCTACCATCAATAAAAACCCGAAATCGTACCTGCATCTGATTGTGGCGGCGGAATATCTGTTGAAGTTTGTTCCCAAAGGCACGCACGACTGGAAAAAATTCATCGCGCCTGCCGAGCTGGCGCGGATGTGCCGTCAGGCGGGCTTGGATGTGGCGGATACAAAGGGTATGACTTACCATGTGTTGTCGCAAACTTATGCCCTGTGCGATTCGACCGATGTGAATTATATGTTTGCCTGCCGTCCGGCGTTCTGACGGCGGGTTTGCACGTTTTTGAGCAAGTGAGTTGATATGTCTGTCTATACCAGTGTTTCCGATGATGAAATGCGTGGCTTCCTGAGCGGTTACGATTTGGGGGAATTTGTTTCCCTGCAGGGTATCGCGCAGGGGATTACCAACAGCAATTATTTTCTGACGACGACTTCGGGACGTTATGTGCTGACCGTGTTTGAAGTGTTGAAACAGGAAGAGCTGCCGTTTTTTCTGGAGCTTAACCGGCATTTGAGTATGAAGGGCGTGGCGGTTGCCGCGCCGGTTGCGCGCAAAGACGGCCGGCTTGATTCTGTTTTGGCGGGCAAGCCCGCCTGCCTGGTTGCCTGCCTGAAAGGTTCGGACACCGCGCTGCCGACGACGGAACAGTGTTTCCATACCGGCGCGATGTTGGCGAAAATGCACCTTGCCGCCGCCGATTTCCCTTTGGAAATGGAAAACCCGCGTTACGATGCGTGGTGGACGGAGGCGTGTGCCCGGCTGCTGCCCGTCCTGTCGCAAGACGATGCCGCGCTGCTGTGTTCCGAAATCGACGCGCTGAAGGGAAACCTCGGCAACCATCTGCCTTCGGGCATCATCCACGCCGATTTGTTTAAAGACAATGTGTTGCTTGACGGCGGACGGGTGTCGGGTTTCATCGATTTCTATTACGCCTGCCGGGGCAATTTTATGTATGACTTGGCGATTGCGGTCAACGATTGGGCAAGGACGGCGGACAATAAGTTGGATGAGGCGTTGAAAAAGGCGTTTATCGGCGGTTATGAGGGCGTGCGCCCCTTGAGTGCCGAAGAAAAGGCGTATTTCCCGACCGCCCAACGTGCCGGCTGCATCCGTTTTTGGGTGTCGCGCCTGTTGGACTTTCATTTTCCTCAGGCGGGCGAGATGACGTTTATCAAAGACCCGAACGCGTTCCGCAACCTGCTGTTGAGTTTGGATTGAGTGCGTCCGGCGTTTGGCAGAAATGCCGTCTGAAAGGGCTTCAGACGGCATTTTGTTTCGGGTTTGAATATGTTTTCCGGTTCGGCGTACCGGTTTCGGCTGCTTTGTTACGCACCCGCGCCGGTGTCCGACTCTGAATTCCGGCGGTTGGCTGCGGCGGTTTGACGGCGACGGATAAAATTGTGCAGTCATTTTTGGTTGGCTTTGGGTACAATCCAGCCGTTATGTTTTGAAGTGGGGAAGGCGATGGATGGACGGCGTTGGGCGGTACGGGGTGCTTTTGCCCTGCTGCCTTCGGCTTTTTTGGCGGTAATGGTCGTTGCGCCTTTGTGGGCGGTGGCGGCGTATGACGGTTTGGCGTGGCGCGCGGTGCTGTCGGATGCCTATATGCTCAAACGTTTGGCGTGGACGGTGTTTCAGGCGGCGGCAACCTGTATCTTGGTGCTTCCCTTGTGCGTACCTGTCGCGTGGGTGCTGGCGCGGCTGGCGTTCCCGGGGCGGGCTTTGGTGCTGCGCCTGCTGATGCTGCCTTTCGTGATGCCGACGCTGGTGGCGGGCGTGGGCGTGCTGGCTCTGTTCGGGGCGGACGGCCTGTTGTGGCGCGGCTGGCAGGATACGCCGTATCTGTTGTTGTACGGCAATGTGTTTTTCAACCTTCCTGTGTTGGTCAGGGCGGCATATCAGGGGTTTGTTCAAGTGCCTGCGGCACGGCTTCAGACGGCACGGACATTGGGCGCGGGGGCGTGGCGGCGGTTTTGGAACATTGAAATGCCCGTTTTGCGCCCGTGGCTTGCCAGCGGCGTGTGCCTTGTCTTTCTGTATTGTTTTTCGGGGTTCGGGCTGGCATTGCTGCTGGGCGGCAGCCGTTATGCCACGGTCGAAGTGGAAATTTACCAATTGGTTATGTTCGAACTCGATATGGCGGGGGCTTCGGCACTGGTGTGGCTGGTGTTGGGGGTAACGGCGGCAGCGGGATTGCTGTATGCGTGGTTCGGCAGACGCGCGGGTTCGGATAAGGCGGTTTCCCCTGTGATGCCGTCTGAACCGCAGTCGGTCGGGGAATATGTGCTGCTGGCGTTTGCGGCGGCGGTGTTGTCCGTGTGCTGCCTGTTTCCTTTGTCGGCAATTGTTGTGAAAGCGTGGTCGGCCGGAGAATCGTGGCGTGTGTTAATGGAAAGTGAAACGTGGCAGGCGGTGTGGAATACTTTGCGCTTTTCGGCGGCGGCGGTGTTTGCGGCGGCGGTTTTGGGTGTGGTGTATGCGGCGGCGGCGCGGCGGCTGGCGTGGATGCGCGGGCTGATGTTTTTGCCGTTTATGGTGTCGCCGGTTTGTGTTTCGGCGGGCGTGCTGCTGCTTTATCCGCAGTGGACGGCTTCATTGCCGCTGCTGTTGGCGATGTATGCGCTGCTGGCTTATCCGTTTGTGGCAAAAGATGTTTTATCAGCCTGGGATGCACTGCCGCCGGATTACGGCAGGGCGGCGGCGGGTTTGGGCGCAAACGGCTTTCAGACGGCATACCGTATCACGCTCCCCCTCTTGAAACCGGCGTTGCGGCGCGGTCTGACTTTGGCGGCGGCAACCTGTGTGGGCGAATTTGCGGCAACCCTGTTCCTGTCGCGTCCGGAATGGCAGACGTTGACGACTTTGATTTATGCCTATTTGGGACGCGCGGGTGAGGATAATTATGCGCGGGCAATGGTGTTGACCCTGCTGTTGTCGGCGTTCGCGCTGGGCATTTTCCTGCTGCTGGACGGCGGCGAAGGCGGAAAACGGACGGAAACGTTATAATGTGAACCCTTTTTCAGAGGACGGCAAAATGAGCGAGTTGGATAACATCCTTGCCCACAACCGGCAGTTTGTCGAGTCGGGCGAATATGAAAAATACTTTACCGACAAATACCCCGAACGCGGGCTGGCGGTTTTGTCCTGTATGGATGCGCGGATTATCGAGCTGCTGCCCGATGCCTTGGGTTTGAAAAACGGCGATGCCAAGCTGATTAAAAATGCCGGCGCGCTGGTTACGCACCCGTGGGGTTCGGTGATGCGGAGCCTGCTGGTTGCCGTGTTTGAGCTGAAAGTCAAAGAAATTATGGTCATCGCCCACCACGATTGCGGTATGCAGGGGCTGAATGCCGAAGAATTCCTCGGGCGCGTCCGGGAAAGCAGGATTCCCGAAGACCGTATCGAAACCCTGCGTTATGCAGGTGTCGACCTCGACGGCTGGCTGACCGGTTTCGACAACGTCGAAGACAGCGTGCGCCATACGGTCGAACTCATCCGCCGCCATCCGCTGATGCCGCGCCATATTGCCGTTCACGGATTAGTCATCCATCCCGTTACCGGCAAACTGACCCTGATTGTGGACGGCAGTGTTTCAGACGGCATGGACTTATCGGAAGGAACGGAAACATCATGAAAAAAATCGGACTGTTCGGCGGCACTTTCGACCCGATACACAACGGACATCTCCACATCGCCCGCGCCTTTGCAGACGAAATCGGCTTGGACACGGTTGTTTTCCTACCGGCAGGCGGCCCCTACCACAAAGACGCCGCCTCCGCTTCCGCCGCCGACCGCCTTGCCATGGTCGAACTGGCGACGGCAGAAGACGCGCGTTTTGCCGTCAGCGACTGCGACATCGTCCGTCACGGCGAGACTTATACTTTCGACACCGTCCAAATTTTCCGCCAGCAGTTCCCCGCCGCGCAACTTTGGTGGCTGATGGGCAGCGACAGCCTGATGAAGCTGCATACTTGGAAAAAATGGCAGATGCTCGTGCGCGAAACCAATATTGCCGTCGCCATGCGGCAGGGCGACAGCCTGCACCAAACCCCGCGCGAACTGCACGCATGGCTGGGCAAGTCCCTTCAGGACGGCAGCGTCCGCATCTTGTCCGCCCCGATGCATAATGTGTCGTCAACGGAAATCCGCCGCGCCGGTGTTTCAGACGGCATCCCACCTGCCGCCGCCCGTTATATCCGAGAACACTGGCTGTACGAAAAATTATGATAAATAATACTCACTAGAAATATGAACAGCAAAACTAAACTTCGAGTTAATAAAATAATCGAACTGAAGCATCATATTGAGAATTGGGAAACTCAAACAAGCGAAGAGATC
>NZ_CAUIZY010000015.1:0-38796 GCF_962747855.1 Neisseria blantyrii | reverse complement strand
AAAAAAAAAAAAAAAAAAAAAAAAAAAAAAAAAAAAAAAAAAAAAAAAAAATACAATCAATTTGTTGATATTTATAGGTTTTATATATTTAAACCGGCAGAAATTTACATTTCCGCCGTCGGTTTTACGCAACAGGCTTGACAAGTTTCCGAAGCCTTGTAAAATGGCGAACTTTCACGCGCCCATCGTCTAGAGGCCTAGGACACTGCCCTTTCACGGCGGCAACCGGGGTTCGAATCCCCGTGGGCGTGCCAATTCAAAAACCTGCTTGTTTCAAGCAGGTTTTTTCATTATAAGTCGTCATTCCCGCACCCTTCGTCATTCCCGTAATTTTTTGTCATTCCCGCAACTCTTCGTCATTCCCGCGAAAGCGGGAATCTAGAACCTCAAACTTTCAGATAATCTTTGAATATTGCCGCCGCCCGAAGGTCTGGATTCCCGCATTCGCGGGAATGACGGTTTAGAAGTTGCCCGAAACCCCAAAAAAAAAACCGAAACCGAACACACTGGATTCCCGCTTTCGCTGGAATGACGGAATTTTAGGTTTCTGTTTTTATGGGAATGACGGCTGAGGGTGGGCGATGCCGTCTGAAGCCCCGTCATTCCCCCCTGCTGTCCGCAACCTTTCGCTATTCCCGCAAGCTTTCGCCATTCCCGTGAAAACGGGAATCCAGAACCTCAAACTTTCAGATAATCTTTGAATATTGCCGCCGCCCGAAGGTCTGGATTCCCGCCTACGCGGGAATGACGGTGGGGGACGATGCCGTCTGAAACTTCATCATTCCCGCAATTTTTCGTCATTCCCGTGAAAACGGGAATCTAGAACTTCTGAATTTTCAGACAACCTTTGAATATTGCCATTACCCGAAGGTCTGGATTCCCGCTTTCGCGGGAATGACGGGCTAAATAATATCAAACCATAAATCCCGCCAAGAAACATTATTTTCTTCAATCAGTTGCAATTTCCAAGCCCTGTTCCATTTCTTCAACTGTTTTTCCCGAGAAATTGCGCTCTCCATCGTAGGATGAGGTTCATACCAAACCAGCATAGTAACGTTGTACCGTGATGTAAATCCCTCAACCAAATGCTCCCTATGTTGGTAAATACGTTGCACCAAATCAGATGTAACGCCAACATACAACGTGCCATTACGTTGGCTTGCTAAGATATAAACCGCAGGCTGCATATGATATCCTTTTGAATTATTTAAATTTATATTCCCGTGAACACAATCCCGCGATTATTCCAACCCTTCGTCATTCTCGCAACTCTCCGTTATTCCCGCAACCTTTCGTCATTCCCGCAAAAGCGGGGATCTAGAACCTCTAAATTTTCAGATAACCTTTGAATATTGCTGCTACCCGACGGTCTGGATTCCCGCCTGCGCGGGAATGACGGCAGAGGGTGGACGATGCCGTCTGAAGCCTGACAAGGCATTTGATGCCGTCTGAAACTTCGTCATTCCCACAACCCTTCGTCATTCCCGTGAAAACGGGAATCTAGAACCTCAAACTTTCAGATAATCTTTGAATATTGCCGCCGCCCGAAGGTCTGGATTCCCGCTTATGCGGGAATGACGGAATTTTAGGTTTTTGTTTTTACGGGAATGACGAATAAAGCGTGCCGATTTATACTCGCCGCAACACGCGGTTCAGACGGCATTGCCCTCTTTTTTCATTATCAGTGGGTGTAGCAACTGTATTTTTCACCCCGTCGGGCAAAAATACAGTTGCTACGATGCACCCCTACCGCCCTGCCCTGTGCCTTGTCCTGCAATACGACATATAATGCGCCACAAACCCCGCGCTGCGGTTTTCAGACGGCATCGCCGTGCTTTTTTACAGGCAGTAGCCCTTTTGGTCGGACGCAATATTAAGGAGGAACAAATGTTTCAACACACAGGACGACACATAAAGCACCGCCCTATGTGCCGTCCTGATTTGGAAGGGGTTACACCCCTTCCAAACAAAGTCTGATTCTACCCCAAAGGGCGGGGTTTCAACCGAAAAGGAAACATAATGAAAGGCTCTTTCGTACAGTCCCTAAGCATCGCCGGTTCGGATTCGGGCGGCGGTGCGGGCATTCAGGCGGATTTGAAAACGTTTCAGATGCGCGGCGTGTTCGGAACGTGCGTCATCACCGCCGTTACCGCGCAAAATACCTTGGGCGTGTCGGCAGTGCACCTCGTCCCGACCGAAACCATCGCCGCACAAATCCAAGCAATCAGGGAAGACTTTGACATCCGCGCCTACAAAATCGGTATGCTCGGCACGGCGGAAATCATCGAATGCGTTGCCGACAGCCTGAAGCACTGCGACTTCGGCAGGCGCGTGCTTGATCCTGTGATGATTGCCAAAGGCGGTGCGCCACTGTTGCAGGATTCCGCCGTTGCGGCACTGACGCGCCTGCTGCTGCCGGACACGGACATCCTGACCCCCAACCTGCCCGAGGCGGAAGCCTTGACGGGCGTGCGTATCGAAAGCCGTAAAGATGCGGAACGCGCGGCAAAAATCCTGCTTGATTACGGTGTCAAAAATGTCGTTATCAAAGGCGGACATTTGAACGGCAGCACAAGCGGACGCTGCACGGATTGGCTGTTTACGCAAAACGAAACGCTGGAATTGGACAGCCCGCGCTTTCCGACCGCCCACACGCACGGCACAGGCTGCACGTTTTCCGCCTGCATTACCGCCGAATTGGCAAAAGGCTTAGATGTTTGCGAAGCCGTACAGACTGCCAAGGCCTACATCACGGCGGCAATCTCAAACCCTTTGGAAATCGGCTCGGGACACGGTCCGGTCAATCATTGGGCGTATCGGGACTAACCGTAAAAATGCCGTCTGAAACAAAATGTTCAGACGGCATTTTTGAGGATTATTCAGGCTTTTTCGCCAGCATGGTTACAAATTTAAACCGTATCGGATTGCCGTTTTCGTCTTTGGCGTGCATCGCGCCCAATTCTTCTTTATATTCGACCAGCTCCCAATCCCGATAATAATCCTTCAGCTCGCCCTCTTTAAATTTAAAAGGGAACGGCATCGGGCAGGGGAAATCCGCCGTATCCATTGCCGATACGATTAGGTTGTACCCGCCCGCCGCCGTATGCGCCTGCATATCGGCAATCACGTCGGGCACGCGCTGCGGCATCAGGAACATCAGCACCACTGTTGCCACAATATAATCAAACTCACCCTGCAAGGCGGCGGCGTTCAAATCATATTCCAGCGTGCGGACGTTCAAACCCTCCGCCTCTGCCAGCTCCGCCACGTTTGCCAAGGCGGCGGGATTGCAATCGGCGGCGGTTACGTCAAATCCCTTCAAGCCGAGGAACAGCGCGTTGCGCCCCTGTCCGCAACCCATATCCAACGCCCTGCCCGCCGGTACGGTATCCTGTGCCGCCGCGACCGCAGAATGCGTGGCACTCATGCCGTATTTTTTGTGAAAATAATCTGCCGCCGCGCAATACAGCGACAAACGGATTTCGGCATCGTCCGTTTTCGGTTTGACCGAAAACACCTGCTGCGGCGCAAACACGTAATCGCCGCTTTCCGCCGACCAAACCTCTGCCGACCCGTCCTGTGTGCGGACTTCGACATCGCCCTTCAACACATTCAGGCAGACCCACTCCCCTTCTTCGGACGAATAGCCCGACAACAAAACTTCCGGCAGGTTTTCCACTTTCCATACAGGCATCTGTCCGAAACAAAACAACTCGCCACTTTGACCCACTATCCGCTCCTTCATATTCAAAAATAAAGTTGCACATTATATGCCTATTTCAATCCGCCGTAATCTTTCAGCCGGCACGGCGTGCAAACCGCTTATAATCACGCCGGACACCACACAAAGGCACGATATGGACACACCTGTTTACCTCTACACCGACGGCGCGTGCAAAGGCAATCCCGGCGCGGGCGGCTGGGGCGTGTTGATGCGCTACGGCAGCCACGAAAAAGAACTTTTCGGCGGCAAAGCGCAAACCACCAACAACCGCATGGAGCTGACCGCCGTTATCGAAGGACTGAAGTCCCTCAAACGCCGCTGCACCGTCATCATCTGCACCGACTCGCAATACGTCAAAAATGGCATGGAAAACTGGATACACGGTTGGAAGCGCAACGGCTGGAAAACCGCCTCCAAACAGCCCGTCAAAAACGATGATTTGTGGAAAGAACTCGACGCGCTGGTCGGACGGCACCAAGTCAGCTGGACTTGGGTGAAAGGACACGCGGGACACGCGGAAAACGAACGCGCCGACGATTTGGCAAACCGTGGCGCGGCGCAGTTTTCCTGATTGCCGCACCGACAGGAAAATGCCGTCTGAAACCGCCAACGGGCTTTAGACGGCATCGTCCTCCACCGTCATTCCCGCGCAGGCGGGAATCTAGAACATAAAATCTAAAGAAACCGTTTTACCCGATAAGTTTCTGTGCCGACAGACCTAGATTCCCGCCTGCGCGGGAATGACAGGATTTTAGGTTTCTGATTTTGGTTTTCTGTTTTTGAGGGAATGACGGGATTTGAGATTGCGGCATTTATCGGGAGCAACAGAAACCGCTCTGCCGTCATTCCCGCGCAGGCGGGAATCCAGACCTTAAGGCAGCGGCAATATTCAAAGATTATCTGAAAGTTTGAAGTTCTAGATTCCCGTTTTCACGGGAATGACGAAAAGTTGCGGACAGCAGAGGAATGACGAGGTTTCAGACGGCATTGTTCTCCCGCCGTCATTCCCGCGCAGGCGGGAATCCAGACCGTCGGGCAACGGCAATATTCAAAAGCTGTCTGAAAATTTAAAAGTTCTAGATTCCCGCTTTCGCGAGAATGACGAAGAGCTGCGGGAATGACGGGAATTTAGGTTTCTGATTTTGGCTTTCTGTTTTTGAGGGAATGACGGGATTTTAGCAACCGTAGCAACCGCCTGCGCGACGGCTAAGGGGCTTCAGCAACCGTAGCAACTGCCTGTGTGGGAATGACGGACAATGGGCATCAGGCGGCATCTCTTGCCTGCCGCTAAAACGGTTTGCCGCACAACTGTTCAAACGCGTCCGATATGTTTCAACACACAGGACGACACATAAAGCACCGCCCTATGTGTCGTCCTGATTCGGAAGGGGCTACACCCCTCCCAAATAAAGTCTGTTCCTGCCGCCACAAAGGGCGGGGTTCCAACCGAAAAGGAAACACGATGAAGTGGTACAATTAACGGCAATGCGGACAGACAGATTGAAATATTAAAAATTGCCCTACCGTTTTTTAAACACTTTCAGGAATAAGGAAAAATGACCGCCCAACCCTGCCCCATCTGCACGGCGCAAGATGAAGATATTTTGCTGCAAACCCCCAAGCTGCGCGTCATCGCCGTCCATAACGATAGTGGTTCGCCTGCATTCTGCCGCGTCATTTGGCGTAAGCATATTGCCGAAATGACCGACCTTTCGGCTGCCGAACGCGGCGAATTGATGGAAATGGTGTACAAAGTCGAAGCCGCTATGCGCCAAGTGTTCCGGCCGGCAAAAATCAACCTCGCCAGCTTGGGCAATGTCGTGCCGCACCTGCACTGGCATATTATCGCCCGCTTTGAAAACGATGCGTCTTTCCCTGCGCCGATTTGGGCAAACCCCGTCCGAAAACACGGTATGACCCTGCCGCAAGATTGGACGGAACAGCTTAAAAAGCTGCTTTAAGCCCGCCAATGCCGTCTGAAACCGTATGAAAGGGAAATTATGACCGAACCGACCTCCCGCCGCTGTTTTCTGAAAACCTGCACCGCCGCCGCAGGCGCGGGACTGCTTCAGGCTTGCGGTACTGCGCCTGCTTCAAACAATGCCCCATCCGCGCCCTCTCACCCTGTTGCGAAAGCCCGAACCGTGTACCCCGAACCACCACACCATTCTAATTCTGCCGACAATCTTCTGCGTATTGTCGCCTCCTCAGGCTTTGCCGAAGACATCAACCGCGTCAATACTGCATTGACCCGCCTTTACAATGCCGGTTTTACCGTAACCAACCAACAGGCGGGCAGCCGCCGCTTCCAACGGTTTGCCGGTACGGACGCACAACGTGCCGCCGATTTCCAAGATGTCGCTTCCGGTCGCGTTGCCATACCGAAAGTTCTGATGGGTTTGCGCGGCGGTTATGGTGCGGCACGCATTCTGCCGCATATTGATTTTGCCTCACTCGGCGCAAGAATGCGCGAACGTGGTACGCTGTTTTTCGGATTCAGCGATGTTTGCGCCGTCCAGCTGGCACTCTTGGCAAAAGGCAATATGATGAGTTTTGCCGGTCCGATGGCATACAGCGAATTCGGCAAACCCTCCCCCAGCGTGTTTACAATGGATGCCTTTATCAAGGGGGTAACCCAAAACCGACTGACCGTTGATGTTCCTTATATCCAACGCGCCAATGTCGAAACCGAAGGCACGTTGTGGGGCGGCAACCTCAGCGTCCTTGCTTCACTTGCCGGCACCCCCTATATGCCCGACATCGACGGCGGCATTTTGTTTCTCGAAGATGTCGGCGAACAGCCCTACCGCATCGAACGTATGCTCAATACGCTGTATCTTTCGGGTATTTTGGACAAACAACGCGCCATCGTGTTCGGCGATTTCCGTATGGGCAATATCCGCGATGTATACGATTCGTCTTATGATTTTTCTACCGTGGTCAACCATATTTCGCGTACGGCAAAAATTCCTGTGCTGACAGGTTTCCCGTTCGGACATATTGCCGACAAAATTACTTTCCCGCTGGGCGCGCACGCCCGAATCCGTATGAACGGAAACGGCGGTTATTCGGTCGCGTTTGAAGGCTACCCCACACTCGATGCGTCCGCCCTGACTTTGGATACTCTGCTCCCACCGCCGAATTTGCCTATCTTCCCCGAAAGCGGTGTTGCCGATATTTCGGAATAAACCCGCAAACGGACAAATGCCGTCTGAAGCCTTCAGACGGCATTTTCCTGTAAAAAAACCGCACCTGATGGCAGGTGCGGTTTCAATTTTCAGGCTAAAACTTATTTGTCCCGGCCGAATACAATTTTAGTAGCTTGGATGGCGACACAGATTGCACCGCCGATAAAGATCAAGTCGGCAGCAGTACGAACCCAGCGCAGGGTGTCGAGGATTTCCATTTGCAGGAATTCTTCGCTGCGGGCATACCACAGGCCGTGCGTGATAGAGGCGTATGCCTGAATCGCGCCGACAGGCAGCAGGCTGATGGCAATCATACCGACCAAGCCGCCGTTGAGCAGCCAGAAGCCCCAAGTCATCAGTTTGTCGTCAAACTGCGCGTTCGGTTTCAAGTAGCGCGCAACCAACAATACGAAGCCCAATGCCAAGAAACCGTACACACCGAACAAGGCAGCGTGCGCATGAACAGCAGAAGTATTCAAACCTTGGATATAGAACAGGGAAATCGGCGGGTTAATCAGAAAACCGAATACACCGGCACCAATCATGTTCCAGAAGGCGACTGCAACGAAGCACATCAGCGGCCAACGCAGGCGTTTCGCCCAGTCGGACAGGTGTTGGTAAGACCAGTGCTCGTATGCTTCACGGCCCAGCAACACCAGCGGTACCACCTCCAAAGCGGAGAAACAGGCACCGATTGCCATAGAGGCGGAGGTAGAGCCGGAGAAGTACAGGTGGTGCAGCGTACCGGGAACGCCGCCCAACATAAAGATGGCGGCAGCGGCCAAAGTGGAGGCAGTGGCGGTACTGCGGCGGACAAAGCCCATATTGTAGAAGACAAAGGCAAAGGCGGCAGTGGCAAATACTTCAAAGAAGCCTTCCACCCACAGGTGAACCACCCACCAACGCCAGTATTCCATTACGGCAATCGGGGATTTTTCGCCATAGAACAGACCCGGTGCGTAGAACACGCCCACGCCGACCATAGAAGCGACAAAGATTGCCAGCAGGTTTTTGTCCACGCCTTTTTCTTTGAAGGCGGAAACCGTGCAGCGCAACATCAGGAACAGCCACAACAGCAGACCGACCATCAAAAGGAGTTGCCAGAAACGTCCCAAATCGAGGTATTCGTAACCTTGGTGTCCGAACCAGAAGTTAAATTCGGGGGGAAGGATGTGCGTCAACGCGAAGAAGTTGCCCGCGTAAGAACCGCCGACCACAATAAAGAGGGCGATGTACAGGAAGTTCACGCCTGCACGTTGGAACTTGGGATCTTTGCCGCCGTTGACAATCGGCGCAAGGAACAAACCTGCCGTCAAAAAGCCGGTTGCAATCCAGAAGATGGCGGATTGGATGTGCCAAGTACGGGTCAGGGCGTAGGGGAACCAGTCGGACATTTCGAAGCCCAGTGCTTCGTCAATGCCGTAGAAACCTTGACCTTCGACGGTATAGTGCGCAGTCAGACCACCCAGCAATACTTGTACCACAAACAGGGCGACCGTCAGGAAGACGTATTTGCCCAATGCTTTTTGCGAAGGGGTCAGTTGGATTTTGGAAATCGGGTCTTCAGACGGCACTTCCACTTCCTCGTGTTTGGTCAGGAAGGAATAACCCCACATCAGCAAACCGATGCCCATCAGCAGAAGAACAACGCTGGTGAATGACCACATATAGTTTTCAGTGGTCGGTACGTTGTTGATCAAAGGTTCGTGCGGCCAGTTGTTGGTGTAAGTAAAATTCTCGTCAGGACGGTTGGTCGAAGCAGACCAAGAAGTCCAGAAGAAGAAGTTGAACAGTTTTTCACGCGCTTCTTGGCTTGGCAATGTATTGTTTTTCATTGCAAAGTGTTCGCGGGTGGTTTGCAACTTGGGATCGTCGCCGTAAACGCCGTGATAATAAGGCAGGATGCTTTCGATGGCTTTCACGCGCGTATCGCTGATGACTACAGAACCGTCTTCCTTCACACGGCTTTGGTTGCGGTATTCGTCAGCCAGTCGGGTTTTCAGAACGGCTTGTTCTTCAGGGGAAACTTCATCGAATTTTTTGCCGTAAGTCTGTTGCGCGGTCAAATCCAACCAAGCGGACAACTCACGATGCAGCCAGTCGGCCGTCCAGTCCGGAGCCTGATATGCGCCGTGACCCAGAATCGAACCGACTTCCATACCGCCGGTACTCTGCCACGCAGACTGACCTGCCAAAATATCGTCTTTCGTCATCAGCACTTTGCCTGATGCGGAAACGACCTGTTCGGGGTAAGGCGGGGCTTTCTTATAAACCTCGCTGCCCATATAGCCAAGAATGGTAAAGCATACCGCCAGAACGGCAAACAGCAAGTACCACAGCTTCTTGTACTGTCCCATTTTAAGAGCTCCTTTTAATAAAGCAGTTGTTTAAAATTCACAGAATATGAATGTTAAAGATTGTAGCACGGTTTACCGCGCAAATAAACATTTGTTCAAACAAACTCACATATAAAACAAATACATATATGATAATAACTATCATTATTCTTTACTCGGAAATTACCCTGCCTTTGCCTGCTCTGCCGAAGCCCCTAGCAAATCAGCCTATTCATTGTAATTTTTAGTAGTTATAAAGTATTAGAAGTGTCATTTTAAGTTCATATTTATTGAATTACTTGACCTAAATCAAAATATACATAGGTAAGCAACCGCATAATCACATCAGTTCTTAACCAATCCTTTCAGGACAATTTACTTTTCTTACAAAAGGAAAACATCATGAAACGCCAAGCCTTAGCTGCAATTATCGCTTCTATGTTTGCTTTAGCCGCCTGCGGTGGCGAACAAGCTGCTCAAGCTCCTGCCGAAACCCCTGCCGCTTCCGCAGAAGCCGCAAGTTCCGCCGCACAAGCTGCCGCCGAAACGCCTGCAGGCGAACTGCCCGTCATCGATGCGGTTACCACCCACGCTCCCGAAGTACCTCCCGCAATCGACCGCGACTACCCTGCCAAAGTCCGCGTGAAAATGGAAACCGTCGAAAAAACCATGAAAATGGACGACGGGGTGGAATACCACTACTGGACATTTGACGGCGACGTTCCGGGCCGCATGATCCGCGTACGCGAAGGCGATACTGTAGAAGTCGAATTCTCCAACAACCCGTCTTCTACCGTTCCGCACAACGTCGACTTCCACGCCGCAACCGGTCAGGGCGGCGGTGCAGCCGCGACCTTTACCGCCCCGGGCCGTACTTCCACATTCAGCTTCAAAGCCCTGCAACCGGGCCTGTACATCTACCACTGCGCCGTCGCGCCGGTCGGTATGCACATTGCCAACGGTATGTACGGTCTGATTTTGGTCGAGCCTAAAGAAGGCCTGCCGAAAGTGGATAAAGAGTTCTACATCGTTCAAGGCGACTTCTACACCAAAGGCAAAAAAGGCGCGCAAGGCCTGCAACCGTTCGATATGGACAAAGCCGTTGCCGAACAGCCTGAATACGTCGTATTCAACGGTCATGTAGGTTCTATCGCCGGCGATAACGCGCTGAAAGCCAAAGCAGGCGAAACCGTGCGTATGTACGTCGGTAACGGCGGTCCGAACCTGGTGTCTTCCTTCCACGTCATCGGCGAAATCTTCGACAAAGTTTATGTTGAAGGCGGCAAGCTGATTAACGAAAACGTACAAAGCACCATCGTTCCTGCCGGCGGCTCTGCCATTGTCGAATTCAAAGTCGATATCCCGGGCAGCTACACTTTGGTCGACCACTCCATCTTCCGCGCATTCAACAAAGGTGCACTGGGTCAATTGAAAGTAGAAGGTGCAGAAAACCCTGAAATCATGACTCAAAAATTGAGTGATACCGCTTACGCCGGCAGCGGCGCGGCTTCAGCCCCGGCTGCTTCTGCCCCGGCAGCCTCTGCATCCGAAAAAAGCGTTTATTAAATCGGATACCCGTCATTAGCGGAACAAACCACTGCCGCCGTACTTCATTACGCACGGCAGTGGTTTTTTAACAACCAATCTTTCCTTTCGGAAGATTGATTCTTCAGACGGCATTCGCAGCTTTTCGTTTAAAATGCCGTCTGAAAAATCAATTTTAACCGCCTGTCAGGAGGCATAATATGAAGTTTGCCCGGTTACTCTTTCTCTGTGCGGCACTCGCCGGCACTCAAGCGGCGTCTGCCGAAATGGTTCAAATCGAAGGCGGCAGCTACCGCCCGCTTTATCTGAAAAAAGATACCGGCCTGATTAAAGTCAAACCGTTCAAACTGGACAAATATCCCGTTACCAATGCCGAGTTTGCCGAATTCGTCAACAGCCACCCCCAATGGCAAAAAGGCAGGGTCAGTTCCAAACAGGCAGAACCCGCTTATCTGAAGCATTGGATGAAAAACGGCAGCCGCAGCTACGCACCCAGGGCAGGCGAATTAAAACAGCCGATAACCAATGTTTCCTGGTTTGCCGCCAACGCCTATTGCGCCGCACAAGGCAAACGTCTGCCGACCATCGACGAATGGGAATTTGCCGGACTTGCTTCCGCCACGCAGAAAAACGGTTCAAACGAACCCGGCTACAACCGCACTATTCTCGATTGGTATGCCGACGGCGGACGGAAAGGCCTGCACGATGTCGGCAAAGGCCGCCCGAACTACTGGGGCGTTTACGATATGCACGGGCTGATTTGGGAATGGACGGAAGATTTCAACAGCAGCCTGCTTTCTTCCGGCAATGCCAACGCGCAAATGTTTTGCAGCGGCGCGTCTATCGGGTCGAGCGACTCGTCCAACTATGCCGCCTTCCTCCGCTACGGCATCCGCACCAGCCTGCAATCCAAATATGTCTTGCACAACTTGGGCTTCCGTTGCGCAAGCCGATAACCCCTTCAATTACCAAAGCAGCTTTGGCGGTACTGAAAAGTACCGCCGTTTTTTGCCCGAAAATTCTAGTTTTGTTTCATCATCTTGCAATTTCAAGCAATATTTTGTAGGAAAAAACAAAATTATCTTGTGGTGAATCAAATCACCTTTGCGGCAAACCCGTCAAAATACCGACAACGTTTTATTTTTCCAACGAAATTTATAAAACTCATTCGGAGTATTACTACATTCCCGATCAGTGACGGTATGTAAAGCCGTCAAACTTTCCGACTATTTATCCAAACCAAGGAAATCCAATGAAAATTACCGGCTTCGGCGAGATACTGTGGGATGCTTTCCCTGATGGAAAAATTTTGGGCGGCGCACCTTTAAACGTGCTGTACAGATTACAATCGCTCGGTATGGATACCGCCATTATCAGCAGTAGGGGAAATGATGGCGACGGAGAAGAACTTGTCCGACAAATACAACAAAAGAACATCGTTTCCGACTTTATCCAGATTCATCCGGATTATCCCACCAGTCAGGTTAAAGTGTCGCTGAATGCCCAAGGCAGCGCATCCTACGAAATTGTCTATCCCTGTGCATGGGACGGCATCCGGACAGAAGAAGCAGCACTGCACCGCGTTGCCCAATCCGATGCCTTTATTTTCGGCAGCCTGGCCATGCGCGACGAAACCTCCCGAAAAACTTTAAACAGCCTGCTGCAACAGGCAAAATTCAAAATCTTCGATGTCAACCTGCGCAAACCGCATTACGACGCTTCCCTGATTTTAGAAACCATGAAACAGGCTGATGTCGTCAAACTCAACGATGACGAACTCTACGAACTGTCAAAAATTTACGGATCGCCCTATCACGGTTTGGAACAAAACATCGTTTATCTGGCAAAACTGACCGATACGGGCACTCTTTGCGTAACCTTGGGCAGCCACGGCGCAGTCCTGTACAAAAACGGGGAGTTTTTCCGACACGGCGGATTTAAAATCGAAGTTGCCGATACCGTCGGCTCGGGAGACAGTTTCCTTGGCGGTCTGATTTATCAGCTGCTCAACCGCGCGGAACCCCAACATGCCCTCGCCTTCGCCTGCGCACTTGGTGCGCTGGTCGCCTCCGAACATGGTGCAACGCCGGAAATTTCCCCCGAACGCATCGGGCGTTTCATGAACCCTGTTTAAAACGCATGGAAAAATGCCGTCTGAAAGCCTTTCAGACGGCATTTTGCTTGAGATTCCGTTTACCAATGGCTGACAAACGCTTCCAAATCGGTATTCTTGGGCTTATGCGCTTCCTCTGTCGGCGTGCCGATCATCATCAGCCCGATGATTTTATCCTTATCCGCACAACCGAAAGCCTCCCGCAACAAGGGGCTGTTGACCCACATCCCCGTAATCCAGACATTGTCGAATCCCTGAGCCGTTGCCGCCAGTTGCAGCGCATACGCCGCACAACCCGCCGTCAGCATCTGTTCCCATTCCGGTTTCGGCTTAGGCACATCGCGGTTGGGCGCAAACGTTACCCCGATGACCATCGGCGCCATATTGCCCACTTTTTCCGCCTTCTGCAACGCCTCCGCGCCGAAATTCAACGCGTCAACCGTCTGCGCCAAAATACGGCGGAAACGCTGCAAAGCAGTGTCCCCCTGAATCACGGTAAAACGGAAGGGGCGCATATTGCCGTGATCGGGAACTTGGGTTGCCGCCTGCAACATCTGTTCCAACTCCGCCGCATCGGGGGCGGGGGGCTTCAGCTTTTTGGAAGATCGGCGGTTCGTCAATAATTTTAAAGCATCCATATCGTTATACTCCGGTCGTCGGTCGGGTGTTTCGGACACATATGCCGTCCGAAGGCTTCAGACGGCATATGCGGCATCAGCGCGGACGGCGGCAGGCTGCCAATATATCCATTTCCTTCCGATAGGTTTGGCTGTTTGAAATGCCCATCAGCCCCAATACCGTGCTGAAATAGTGGTCGTGCGAATATTCGTTTTCCGCCGCTTTTTGCTTGAGGCATTGGAAATCTATGCCCCCGTGTTGGCGGAAGGCTTTGGAAAACCACATAACCATCGGGATATGCGTCTGTCCGGAAGGCGCGATGGCGTAAGGCGCGGCGTGCAGGTACATCCCGTTTTCGCCCAAACTTTCGCCGTGGTCGGAAACATAATGCACCGCGCTTTCCAAATCGTCGCGGTTTTCAAGTTTGCGGATAACCTTGTCGATAAACTGGTCCACATACAAAACCGTATTGTCGTAAGTGTTGACCAGCGTGGCGCGGGCGCATTTGTCGATTTCGTTGGTATCGCAGGTCGGCGTAAATTTGCGTTCGGCTTCAGTATAGCGTTCGTAATACGTCGGCCCGTGGCTGCCGATGGTATGCAGGATTAAAACCGCGTCTTTATCGTTTTTGTTGAGGGCTTCGTCGAACTTGGTCAGCAGGATATTGTCGAGGCACTCGCCGTTGCGGCAGTATTCGGGCAGGTTGAGCGAGGTAACGTCGGTATTCGGCACTTTGCCGCACACGCCCTTGCAGCCGGAATCGTTTTCCAACCAAGTAACTTCCACGCCGGCGCGCTGCACGATGTCCAGCAGGTTGTCCTGGTGTTCGGCTTTGATTTCGTCATAATCCGTGCGGTCGAAGGTTGAGAACATACACGGCAGGGAGTACGCGGTCGATGTGCCGCAGCTTCTGACCTGCGGGAAATTGACAATTTCATCGCCGCGCGCGGCAAGCAGCGGCGTGGTTTGGCGGCTGTAACCGTTCAAACCCCAGTTGGCGGCACGCGTGGTCTCGCCCACGATCAGCACCACGAAACGGCGCAGGCTGCCGGCCGGGCGGTTTTGCACGACCGCCATATCCAATTGCGTATAAGGAATGTTGGAACGCTTCCAATCTTTGTATTTCGACACGCCCGCGCCGATGAAATTAGACGGCACAATCAAATGGGTTACTGATTTATTGTTGCGGAAAAACGAGGCGTAATCCTGATATTGCAACATCGCAATGCCCAACGCGCACAAAAAGGAAACGGCGGCAAGCACAAGGCGCGTCAAAAGCTCCTTATACCAAACGCGGTATTTGACCTTGACGGCGATATACGCCAGCGCGGGCAATACGCCCAAACATACAATCCACAGCACATAGCCCGGCGTAATCAGGCGCGCGCTTTCCGCCGCCGTGGTTTGCAAGACATTATTCAACATCGACTTGTTGAAATAGATATTGAAAAATATTTCTTGGTAAGACACCGCTGCACTAATAACCAATATTAATGGAATCAATACCTTATGCACAAAAGGCAGGGCAATGACGTGAAAAACGAAATTACTTAAAAAAAACAGCACCACCGGCATCGTATAGAGGAAGATGTCCGCCCCGGTGCCGTTAAAAGGATGAAGCTCGACAACTTTGGCAAAAAAGGCGTAATTCAATACCAGCGAAGAATACAGGGAAAGGAAGGCAATCAGCACGGAAGAGCCGAGCTTCGGCCTCAGGTTCGGTTTTATCATTTGGAATGTGTCGGATAAGGGTTGGAAAAGGCATCCGGAATCCGGATTATTGAAAAAGATTCTTAATTATAAGGCAACGGGGCAAAGCAGGGCAAGAAAACGGCGGCTGTGCGGGGTTTCTGCCCGCCATTCAAACGTCCGGCAGACATAAAAACATCGTAAGCAAGATTCGAACCGGTCTTCAACCACCCCTGCCAGAAAAGCGGGCAAAGCATTTCATATTGGAAAAACCCGACCGCGCCGCCGACGGTGCAGTCCGGCACAAACAGCATCAGGGTAAAAAGGACGGGCAACCGCCGGCAGCGCAGTTTTACCCCGCATCCCAAAACGCCGCCGGAGAACGCCGAAACAGCCGATGCCGTCTGAAGCCGCTTCAGGCGGCATTTGAAAATCAACCGTAACGCCGTTGGAAATCGCGCATAAAATCTGCCAAAGCCCGCACGCCTTCGAGCGGCATCGCATTGTAGATGCTGGCGCGCATCCCGCCGACGGTTTTATAACCCTTGAGCAGGCACAAGCCCTGCAACTCGGCTTCCAACACAAAGCGGCGGTCCAAATCCTCGCTTTCAGTTTTGAAGACCACGTTCATTTTGGATCGCGCATCGGGATGGATATCGTTGATATAAAAACCGCCGCTGCCGTCTATCGCTTCATACAAGGTTTGCGCCTTTATTCGATTGACCGCTTCAATTTTTTTCACGCCGCCCTGCGCCTGCAGCCAGCGGAACACCAGCCCCGACATATAAATCGCGTAAGTTGACGGCGTGTTGTACATACCGTCGCGGTTCAAATGCGAACGGTAGTTGAACACATCGGGAATATCGTTCGGACAACGCTCGAGCAAATCCTCGCGGATAATCACCACCGTAACCCCTGCCGGCCCGATGTTTTTCTGTGCGCCTGCGTAAATCAGTCCGTAGTCGGCAACATCAAACTCGCGCGACAGAATCTCGCTCGACATATCGCACACCAGCGGCGGCATGCCGTCTGAAAGGCGCGGCACCTCACGGTATTGCAGCCCGTTGACAGTTTCATTGACGGCAAAATGGACAAACGCCGAATCGGGTGCAACATCCCACGTTTCCACAGGCGGCAGGTCGAGATAGTCGAACCGCTCGCCGCCATGCGCCGCCAAACGGATTTCCGTATCGGTCAAACGGCTCATCTGTTCATAAGCGATACGGCTCCAGTTGCCCGTTACCACCGCGTCGGCAGTGCGGAAACCGTGTGCCAGATTCATGGCTGCCATATTAAATTGGGTTGTTGCTCCGCCCTGCAGAAACAATATCTTATAGTTGTCAGGCACTTTCAAAAGCTGCCTCAAATCCTGTTCCGCATGATGCAGGATGCTCAAAAACATTTCCGAACGGTGGCTCATTTCCATCACGGAAAAACCCGTACCGTTGTAGTCCGACATTTCCTGCCGCGCCGTTTCCAACACGGCTTCAGGCAACACGGCAGGGCCGGCGGAAAAATTGTAAATCGGATAAAGAGACATGATGCAGCCCTGATTCTGAACAATAACCCGCCCGATTTTAGGCTTGCAGCAGGCTTTGTGCAAGGATGGGAAATACCTGTCCTCCGCCAGACTCCATACCGCCCGAACACGGAAAATAATATCAATATATTGATTTACAAACATAAAAATCATGCCAGCGACAAATAGATACATTTGTTTTGTCAACAATATTCACGATTTCCCATTACAAACCTCCCTTACACCCGCTTTTTTCCGTCCCAAAAACACAAAATAAATCAACACTTTCATTTCTCCGCAAAAGCGGTTATAATCACGCCGATTTTTCAACTTTGACGAAAAATGGCCACGGGGCCATTTTTTTATTATGTACATAGGGAGCAGCATGGATATTCAAACCATCCTCGAAAAAACCCTGCCCGGCCTGGGCTACGAACTGGTCGATTTTGAACTGACCGCGCAAGGAACATTGCGCGTGTTCATCGACAAAGAAGGCGGCATTACCGTCGAAGACTGCGCAACCGTCAGCAACCACTTGAGCCGCGTCTTCATGGTTGAAGACATCGACTACAAAAACCTGGAAATTTCCAGCCCCGGACTCGACCGCCCCTTGAAAAAAGCCGCCGACTTCGTACGCTTTGCCGGTCAGAATGCCAAAATCAAAACCCGCCTGCCGATAGACGGTCAGAAAAACTTTATCGGTAAAATCGAAGGCTGCGAAAACGATACCGTTACCGTATCCTTCGATGGCAAAACCGTGCAAATCGAATTGGGCAACATCGACAAAGCCCGTCTGCGCCCCGAATTCAAATTCTAAAACACAGCAATATTGGAGATTTTCAAAATGAGTCGTGAAATGTTACAGCTGGCAGAAGCACTGGCAAGCGAAAAAAACGTTGATGCGGAAGTCGTCTTCCAAGCACTGGAATTCGCACTCTCTACCGCCGCCAAGAAAAAGGCAGACCGCGAACACATGGACGTGCGCGTCCAAATCAACCGCGATACCGGCGAATACCAAACCTTCCGCCGTTGGCTGATTGTCGCCGATGAAGACTATACCTATCCCGATGTCGAAAAAACCATCGAGGAAATCCAAGAGGAAATCCCCGATACGACCATCCAAATCGGCGAATACTATGAAGAGCAGCTGCCCAACGAAGGCTTCGGCCGCCAAGCCGCGCAAACCGCCAAACAAATCATCCTGCAACGCATCCGCGATGCGGAGCGCGAGCAGAATCTGAACGAGTTTCTCGCCGTCAAAGAAGACATCGTGTCCGGCACGGTCAAACGCGTCGAACGCCACGGCATCATCGTCGAAGTCGTTGCCGGCAAACTGGACGCGCTGATTCCGCGCGACCAAATGATTCCGCGCGAAAACTTCCGCAGCGGCGACCGCATCCGCGCCCTCTTCCTGCGCGTCGAAGAAATCGGCAACACCGGCCGCAAACAAGTCATCCTGAGCCGTACTTCCGGCGATTTCCTCGTCAAACTGTACGCCAATGAAGTACCTGAAATTGCAGACGGCATGCTTGAAATCCGCGCTGTCGCCCGCGACCCGGGACAACGTGCCAAGGTCGCCGTCAAAGCCAACGACCAGCGCATCGATCCGCAAGGCACCTGTATCGGCGTTCGCGGTTCGCGTGTCAACGCGGTCAGCAACGAATTGTCCGGCGAGCGCATCGACGTTGTCCTTTGGTCGCCCGAGCCTGCCCAATTCGTCATGAGCGCACTCTCACCCGCCGAAGTCAGCCGCATCGTCATCGACGAAGACAAACACGCCGTCGATGTCATCGTTGCCGAAGACCAGCTCGCGCTCGCCATCGGACGCGGCGGTCAAAACGTCCGCCTCGCCTCCGAACTGACCGGCTGGCAGCTCAACATCATGACTTCCGCCGAGGCAGACGAACGCAATGCGGCAGAAGATGCCGCCATCCGCCGCCTGTTTATGGATCACTTGAACGTGGACGAAGAAACCGCCGACGTACTGGTTCAGGAAGGTTTTGCAACCTTGGAAGAAGTCGCCTATGTTCCTGCCGCCGAACTGCTTGCCATTGAAGGATTTGACGAAGAAATCGTCGATATGCTCCGCAACCGCGCCCGCGATGCCATCCTGACCATGGCGATTGCCGCCGAAGAAAAACTGGGCGAAGTGTCCGACGATATGCGCAACCTCGAAGGCGTAGATGCCGATATGCTCCGCAGCCTTGCCGAAGCAGGCATTACCACCCGCGACGACTTGGCAGAGCTTGCCGTGGACGAACTGATTGAAATCACCGGTGTAAACGAAGAAACCGCAAAAGCCGTCATCCTGACCGCACGCGAACACTGGTTTACCGAAGACAAATAAAGGGGGTACAGATGAGTAACACAACCGTAGAACAATTTGCCGCCGAGCTGAAACGCCCCGTCGAAGACCTGTTGAAACAGTTGAAAGAAGCCGGCGTCAGCAAAAACAGCGGCAGCGATTCCCTGACGCTGGACGACAAACAGCTTCTGAACGCCTACCTGACCAAGAAAAACGGCAGCAACAGCAGCACCATCAGCATCCGCCGCACCAAAACCGAAGTCAGTACCGTTGACGGCGTAAAAGTCGAAACACGCAAACGCGGACGCACTGTCAACATTCCTTCTGCCGAAGAGTTGGCAGCACAGGTAAAAGCCGCCCAAACCCAAGCCGCACCTGTCCAGCCGGAGCAGACGGCAGAAGACGCGGCAAAAGCCCGAGCCGAAGCTGCCGCACGTGCAGAAGCCCGTGCCAAGGCAGAAGCGGAAGCGGCAAAACTGAAAGCGGCAAAAGCAGGCAACAAAGCCAAACCTGCCGCACAGAAACCCACCGAAGCAAAAGCCGAAACCGCACCCGTTGCGGCGGAAACCAAACCCTCCGAAGAAAGCAAAGCGGAAAAAGCCCAAGCCGACAAAATGCCGTCTGAAAAACCCGCCGAGCCCAAAGAAAAAGCCGCCAAGCCGAAACACGAGCGAAACGGCAAAGGCAAAGATGCCAAAAAAACGGCGAAACCTGCCGCACCTGCCGTGCCGCAACCCGTGGTCAGCGCGGAAGAACAGGCGCAACGCGATGAAGAAGCACGCCGCGCCGCCGCACTTCGCGCCCACCAGGAAGCCCTGTTGAAAGAGAAACAGGAACGCCAGGCACGCCGCGAAGCCATGAAACAACAGGCAGAACAACAGGCAAAAGCCGCACAGGAAGCCAAAACCGGCAGACAGCGTCCCGCCAAAACTGCCGAGAAACCGCAGGCAGCCGCACCGGCCGTCGAAAACAAACCTGTCAATCCGGCAAAAGCGAAAAAAGAAGACCGCCGCAACCGCGATGACGAAGGCCAGGGCCGCAACGCCAAAGGCAAAGGCGGAAAAGGCGGACGCGACCGCAACAATGCACGCAATGGAGACGACGAGCGCGTACGCGGCGGCAAGAAAGGCAAAAAACTCAAACTCGAGCCGAACCAACACGCCTTCCAAGCACCGACCGAACCCGTCGTACACGAAGTCTTGGTTCCCGAAACCATTACCGTTGCCGATTTGGCGCACAAAATGGCGGTCAAAGGCGTGGAAGTGGTCAAAGCCCTGATGAAGATGGGCATGATGGTTACCATCAACCAATCCATCGACCAAGACACCGCCCTGATTGTCGTCGAAGAACTCGGACACATCGGCAAACCCGCCGCCGACGACGATCCTGAAGCCTTCTTGGACGAGGGCGCGGAAGCAGTGGAAGCCGAAGCATTGCCGCGTCCGCCGGTGGTTACCGTCATGGGCCACGTCGACCACGGTAAAACTTCCCTGCTGGACTACATCCGCCGCGCCAAAGTGGTACAGGGCGAAGCGGGCGGCATTACGCAGCACATCGGCGCGTACCATGTCAAAACACCGCGCGGCGTGATTACCTTCTTGGACACCCCGGGACACGAAGCCTTTACCGCCATGCGCGCGCGCGGTGCGAAAGCGACCGACATCGTGATTCTTGTGGTCGCCGCAGACGACGGTGTAATGCCGCAAACCATCGAAGCGATTGCCCACGCCAAAGCGGCAGGCGTTCCGATTGTGGTTGCCGTCAACAAAATCGATAAAGACACTGCCAACCCCGAACGCATCCGTCAGGAACTGACCCAACACGAAGTCATCCCCGACGATTGGGGCGGCACGGTTCAATTCATCGACGTTTCCGCGAAAAAAGGAACGAACATCGACGCGCTGCTCGAAGCCGTATTGCTCGAAGCCGAAGTATTGGAACTGACCGCACCTGTCGATGCGCCCGCCAAAGGCATCATCGTCGAGGCGCGCTTGGACAAAGGGCGCGGCGCGGTTGCCACATTGCTGGTTCAAAGCGGCACGCTGAAAAAAGGCGATATGCTGCTGGCCGGTACGGCATTCGGCAAAATCCGCGCGATGGTCGATGAAAACGGCAAATCCATTACCGAAGCCGGTCCGTCCATCCCCGTCGAAATCCTCGGCTTGTCCGACGTACCGAATGCGGGTGAAGACGCGATGGTATTGGCAGACGAGAAAAAAGCGCGCGAAATCGCCCTCTTCCGTCAAGGCAAATACCGCGACGTGCGCCTTGCCAAACAGCAGGCGGCGAAGCTGGAAAATATGTTCAACAATATGGGCGAAACCCAGGCCCAATCTTTGTCGGTCATCATCAAAGCAGACGTTCAGGGCTCTTACGAGGCTTTGGCGGGCAGCCTGAAAAAACTGTCCACCGACGAGGTGAAAGTGAACGTATTGCACAGCGGCGTGGGCGGCATTACCGAATCGGACGTCAACCTTGCCATCGCTTCGGGCGCGTTCATTATCGGCTTTAACGTGCGTGCGGATGCCTCTTCGCGCAAACTTGCCGAAAATGAAAACGTGGAAATCCGCTACTACAACATCATCTACGATGCCATCGACGACGTGAAGGCGGCGATGAGCGGTATGCTTTCTCCCGAAGAGAAAGAACAGGTTACCGGTACGGTCGAAATCCGTCAGGTCATCTCCGTTTCCAAAGTCGGCAATATTGCAGGCTGTATGGTTACCGACGGTGTGGTTAAGCGCGATTCCCATGTCCGCCTCATCCGCAACAACGTGGTCATCCACACGGGCGAACTGGCTTCGTTGAAACGCTATAAAGACGACGTAAAAGAAGTCCGTATGGGCTTCGAGTGCGGTCTGATGCTCAAAGGCTACAACGAAATTATGGAAGGCGACCAACTGGAATGCTTCGACATCGTCGAAGTTGCCCGCACCCTGTAATTCCTTTGCAAATAAAATGCCGTCTGAAGCCTTCAGACGGCATACGAAACGGGTTCTGTATCATACAGAACCCGTTTTTTGTCGCAAATCGGCTTCAGACGGCATTATTTGCCCGCCAAACGTATCCCGAGCTTCTCCGCATATTCCCTGCGTTCGATGCGGCTGGTTTCGGGGCGGTGCGTATTGAGGGACGACCATTTCCACCTGCTGCGCGCTTTGTTGAGTTCGGGCGGGAGTCTGGCGGCATCCCACGGGGCTTTGCGGCTGTGCAGCTCAATATCCGACTGTGCCGCGTGTCCGCGCGTTTGCAGGACGTGGAGCAAATCGAGGGCGCGGGCGGCGAGCAGGGTCAGGGTTTCGGGGTCGGTGTGCAAGGTTTGGCGGCCGGCGAGTTTGTCGGAAATGGTGCGGGTATTGGGCAGGATGCCGCCCAAAAAGCCGCCGATTGCCGTACCCAATCCGAGCGAGCCGCCGAGTGTGGCGATGTCCAGCCCCAAGCCGATGAGCGCGCCGGTTGCCGCGCCCGTGCCGGTGCGGATGCCGTATTGTTTGAGCAATTCGCTGTCGAACGGATCTTGACGGAAGGTTTTGGGCATCCAACCGCCGCCGTCGATTTCGCTGTGGTAGAAACGGTAGAGGGCAAACAGCCGCTGCTGCATCTGCCGTTCGAGTTGGCGTATTTCCGCCTGCATGGTTTGCAACACGGTGGCGGTATCCTCGTTTTCGTCCACTTCCTGCCTGAAGGCGGCGGCATCGAGCAGGAAATCGGCGATTTCGCGGCGCGCTTCGCTGTCCAGACGCGTCCATTCGCGGCGGCGGGCGGCGGTCAGGCGGTCGATGATTTCATGCTGCGGCAACATAGTGGCGAACTTGTTCCAAAGGTTCAACTCGCCTTCAAAATCAAAAGCGACGGTATCAAACCCCGCAAAAACGTGCAAGTTTCTCCTCGCCAGCATGGTTGTCCACGATTCGGGAAGCTGTCCGCCGGTAAAGTTGAACACGGGCATAACCGGTTTGGCACACCATGAAAGGATGGTCAATTCATCCCGATATTTGTCGAGGACGGGTTCGCGCGCATCGATGACGTACATTGCCATATCGCTTTGCAAGACTTGCCGTAAGACTTTGGCTTCCTGATTGAAATCGTGATGCGCGCCGTGGCTGCCGAGAAACTGTTGCAGCCGTTCGATGCCGTCTGAACGATTGTCCGTATGGTTTTCCAGCCATTCCAAAACACCGCCCGCGTCTTCGAGTCCGGGCGTGTCATACAGGAAAACCAGCATATCCACGCCGTCGCTGATGGCGGCTTCTTCGACATGGCGTGTGGTTGATGGGGCGTTTCTGACTTCGCCGAAACCGCTGTCGCGCAACAGGGTGCGCAGGAGCGAGGTTTTGCCGGTATTGGTATGCCCGACGACGGCGAGGGAAAGGGGTTGTTTATCCATCATATTTTTTTGCTGTGTTTGAATACTCGCTCGATTCCGTCCGTTTGCAAGGAAAAAGCCGCTTATTTCCATTCGGGCGGAAATTGATAGCATTGAATATACATGAAAAAACTGAATGTATGGGCATGGGCAATAAGTTATATACCTACCTTGCTTGCTGCGGCTGACACAAGCTACGATAATTTACCAATCAGTTTCACCACGCTCGCGCATCAAATGTTCCACAATAGATAAGTGATGCCCTAAATTAAATAAATCTGCGTAAGTATATTTTGAAACTTGAATTGTACAAAAAATAGCTTCGTCATAATCTATTTTAATTACTTCAAAATCAGTATTGAATGCTTGATTATGTTTTTCTATCGTTTTTAATAGAATATTCTCATCCATAACCATCACTTCAAATATTAATATATTTGTCATTACCTAGTCCCATTAATTAAGATCAATTGAATATTCGGGAACATACATCTAACTTGTTGTATTTCAAATGTATTTTATCAGACTAATCAAGGTTGCATCAACGAAATGCCTGTTTTTTAAAAAACAGATTTTCAAACGGTTTTTCAGAATGGCTGCTTGGTAGGGCGCGTCAGGTATGTTTGCCGGCTTTCAGACGGCCTTCCTGCGCCGCCTTGTCAGGCTCCAACCATGCCACGTCGCACTCTGCCAGCGCATTACGCCAATGGTTCAATGTTTCGGACAGGTCGTCTGAAAGCACCCGTTCCGTCAAAAGCTGTACCACCGCCCCGCCCTGCGCCGCTTCCGAGAGTCGGACAATCTGACGCAACACACCGCGGTCGGGGACGGTTTCCGCGCGTACGCCAATGAGAAGCTGGGCGGGTTTCTGTTTCAACTCGTTTTCCAAAGCGGCAAGCTTTTCCCGATTCGCCGCTACGCCTTTATCCAGCCATTCCTGTGCCAATCTGCCCGTAAACCATGTGCTTTCGTGCCATTCAGTTTCCAGCATGACTGCCCACTTGGGTGCGTCGTTTAAAGTGATTTTCGGAGAAACGGCGGACACGGTTTCCCGACGCGTATCCGCATCGACGATTTTGTTCTGCCAACGGCGGATAACCGCCTGATAATAAGGCTTCTCCAAATCCAACTTGCTTTGGCTTGTTTTTAAAAAAATTTTGCATACCGCCCAAGCCAGCAGGCGCGGCAGGATGCCGTAGCAGGCAATGCTGCCGACCAACAATCCCGACCACGCGCGCGCATCAGTGATATTGCCGTTCAGACGGCCTTCGATGACCGCCCGCGCATCAGGCACGGGAAAACCCAGTTTCGCAGGCAGCCATGCCAACATTTCCACCAGCCGTACCGAAGACGAATCGCCCAACAGCGTGCTTTCCCAGTTGAACGTATATTGCCGCACCAAAAGCAGCAGCAATACCGACACCAGCATTCCGAGCAGCGTGCAGAGCCACAGGCTGTGCGACGTTGCACCTATTTTCCAACGTACCGAAGGTTGCCGCCATTCGTCCGCATACAGCCGCAACACCGCCTGATTGACGGGGTCTCTGCCCCGAAACCACGTCGCCGTGCTGCTGAAAAACCGCCCCACTTTCACGCGCAGGAACAACGTTGCCAACCATACTGCCAGCATCAGCGTATTCATGCCCAACACGCCCGCCAAAACCAAAAAGAAATTCAGACCCTGATTGTCCATCAGAAGATAAGTGCCTGAAAATCCGGCGGTAAACATCATCGATGCCGCCACCACCCACAACCAGAACGACCCCGCACGCACACGTTCCAAAGTGTCCCGCAGCATACGGTTCCTGTCGATCATCTCCGCCCGACGGATGATTTTTTCCTCCGTACCGCCGTCCACGCGGCGCAAAGCCTCCGTCGCCTGCACGGGATCGCCGCTGAAAATAAAACCGCCTTCATCCAAAATACGGACCAGCTCAACCAGTTTTCGGGATGGATTCAACATAAAATGCCGTCTGAAAATAAAAAAACAGATTTTAACACACGCATTTTCAAGAATATTCACAGTGTAGGCAAAGAGTAAATCTCACACAGGGGCAAAAGTATCGGCGTAAACTGACTGCCTCTACTTTCCTGAAAGATTGTGCGATGTATGCAGGCGAACGCTTCAATACTTACAGCCATTTGAGCGGTTTGATTCTGGCGGCGGCAGGTTTGGTGCTGATGCTGCTGAAAACCATAGGACACGGGGACGGCTACCGTATCTTCAGCGTATCGGTTTACGGCATCAGCCTTCTTCTGCTCTATTTGAGTTCCTCGCTGTACCACGGAATTGCAGCTGGAAAACTGAAAAGCATTTTGAAAAAAACCGACCACTGCATGATTTATGTGCTGATTGCCGGAAGCTACACACCGTTTGCACTGGTTTCTTTGAGAAACGGGCCGGGCTGGACGGTATTTTCACTGTCCTGGCTGCTGGCGGCTGCAGGAATCGCACAAGAACTCACCATCGGACGGAAAAGCGAAAAACGTCTGCTGTCTATTGCGATTTATATCGTAATGGGCTGGATGGTCTTGGCGGTAATGAAATCCCTGACAGCCTCACTCCCGCCGGCAGGACTGGCTTGGCTGGCGGCAGGCGGTATGCTGTACAGCGTCGGCATTTACTGGTTTGTAAACGATGAAAAAATCCGACACGGGCACGGAATCTGGCATCTGTTCGTATTGGGCGGCAGCATCACCCAATTTGTCAGCGTGTACGGTTACGTAATCTGAATGCCGTCTGAAAAACAAAACCTCCCGTTCCTGAAGATTGGGAGGTTTTCTGTTTGCCGGACATCAGCCCTTGTCGTGGAACTCGTGGAATTCATACTGATAGGACAAATCCCGACCCGCTTTTTTCTGTGCCAAATAATCATCATAAATGGCACGGATTTCCTTACGCAGCAAGAACAGGGCAATCAGGTTGGGGATAACCATAAAGCCGTTGAACATATCGGACAGGCTCCAAACCAAATCGACTTTGCCGAGCGTACCCAAAACAATGGCAAGCAGAACCAATGCGCGATAGATGCCCAAGTATCTTCCCCTGAAAAGAAAACGGATGTTGGACTCGCCGAAATAATACCAGCCGATAATGGTCGTAAAGGCGAAGAAGGTCAGACACACGGCAAGCAATTGCGAACCGAAGCCCGGAAATGCCTTGTTAAAAGCAAATTGAGTAACCGCCGCGCCCTGTTCGCCCGAAAGGTTGGCATCGGTCAGCAGGATAATCAGCGCAGTTGCCGTACATACCAAAATCGTATCGATAAATACACCGACAAATGCCGCCATACCTTGCTGAACAGGATGCTTCACATCCGCAGTCGCGTGGGCGTGCGGGGTAGAACCCATACCTGCTTCGTTGGAAAACAGACCGCGCGCCACGCCGAAACGTATCGCTTCACGCATACCGATACCCGCAGCACCGCCCAAAACGGCTTCGGGATTGAAGGCGGTGGTAAAGATGTGGTTGAACATCGGCACAATATGGTCGGAAAATTCAAACAGGATAACGACGGCGCACAAAATATAAACAACCGCCATAAACGGCACGACAAACTGGGCAATATTGGCAATACGGTTCACGCCGCCAATCACAACCATGCCCGCAAGGACGGCAAGCACAATACCGACTGCCAAAGAAGGCACATCAAATGCAATGGTAACGGCAGAAGCAATGGAATTGGCCTGTGTCGCATTACCGATAAAACCCAATGCGATAATCAACGCAATGGAAAAGAAACCGGACAAAAAACGCGCCGCGCCCCTGCCGATTTTCGGAGTCAGACCGTGCGTAATATAAAACGCCGGCCCGCCGATGTATTTGCCGTGGCTGACGACGCGGTATTTCTGCGCCAGCAGTGCTTCCGCAAAAATCGTGGACATCCCCAAAACGGCAGAAAGCCACATCCAAAAAATCGCGCCTGGCCCGCCTGCGGTAATGGCAGTCGCCACACCGGCGACGTTGCCCGTACCGATTTGCGCGGATATAGCAACCGCCAACGCCTGAAACTGCGATAAGGACTTATCGTCTTTATCACCTTTGGCAAACAAGCCGCCGAATACGGATTTGAATCCCGCGCCAAACTTCAAAATCTGCGGCGCACCGAGATACAGCGTAAAAAACAGACCGATACCCAAAAGGGCATAAATCAGCAGGTAGTCCCAAAGAAACCGATTGACTGTACCCACCAGAACAGACAATATATTTTCCATAAAATAAACCTTATCTTACGATTAAAATGACTGCTTTCCCAAAGACATTCCAATAAGGAAACACGGCGAGCAGACCGTATTTGCCGCAACAGATGCCTTCAATTGTCAACAATCGGGGAGAAGCTGTGCCATCATACCGTAAAATATCGTTAATTAAAATATTTCTTTATTTTTAAGCGGAAAGCGGAGGAAATCGTTTTCAGACGGCATCGACAACGGCACGGCATAAAACAGGATATTTTGGGTACTTGCAACTTATGTTAAAATGCCGACCGTAAAAAATCTGACAAAAACAGATTAATTATTTGAAATAAGAAAGGAAATTTATGGCAGGCCATAGCAAGTGGGCGAATATCCAGCATAAAAAAGCCCGTCAGGATGCCAAACGCGGCAAAATCTTCACCCGTTTAATCAAAGAAATCACCGTTGCGGCGCGTATGGGCGGCGGCGATCCCGGTGCCAACCCGCGCCTGCGCCTGGCTTTGGAAAAAGCAGCCGAAAACAATATGCCCAAAGACAATGTGCAACGCGCCATCGATAAAGGTACGGGCAACTTGGAAGGCGTGGAATACATCGAGTTGCGCTACGAAGGCTACGGCATCGGCGGCGCGGCTTTGATGGTGGACTGCCTGACCGACAACAAAACCCGCACCGTTGCGGACGTACGCCACGCGTTTACCAAAAACGGCGGCAACTTGGGTACCGACGGCTGCGTGGCGTTCAACTTCGTGCATCAGGGCTATTTGGTATTCGAACCCGGCGTTGACGAAGACGCGCTGATGGAAGCGGCTTTGGAAGCCGGTGCGGAAGACGTGGTTGCCAACGACGACGGTTCGATTGAAGTCATCACCGCGCCAAACGATTGGGCGGGCGTGAAAGCGGCATTGGAAACCGCAGGTTACAAATCCGTTGACGGCGACGTAACCATGCGCGCCCAAAACGAAACCGAACTTTCCGGCGACGATGCCGTCAAAATGCAAAAACTGATTGACGCGCTGGAAGACTTGGACGACGTGCAAGACGTTTACACTTCCGCCGTATTGAATCTGGACTGATACGCAGCACAGAAGACATACAATAAAATGCCGTCTGAACCTTTCAGACGGCATTGATTTATTTTGCCTTCAGCCAGGCAGCCCAAACCGCCAAAACCACAAGCAGAAAATACGCCGCGCTCCAAACAGGCAAGGCAATTCCCAGCAGATAATCCGGTTCGGCACAATTTCCGAACCCGCGCACGACAGGCTCGAACCAATCAAACAAAGGCCAGCCCTTCAATCGAAACGTCCACGGCGCACCGCACGAAGGAGCCGTACCCGGCGGCAGCGACTGCAACCACAACTGATATGCCGCAACAGAAATACCCGTAACGGCAGGAATGCTGATAAAGACAGCACCGAACAAACCGCCTGCCCTTCTTCTTGGTCTGCACATCAGAACAATTGCCGCACATAATGCGGTTGCCAAGACGCACAACCGCTGGCTGATACACAAAACGCAAGGCTCCATACCCAAAACATACTGTGCCGCCAAAGAACCGGCAAATGCACAGACCGAAACGGCAAACAGCAGCCAAACGGCTTTTCTAAATAACGGGGTCATTTTCTCAACACACCAATCAAAATACCGATATGCCGATTTTGCTGGATATATCCCAAGATGGCAAGGGACGAATCAACACGGGCGCAGGTGCGGACGATTTCGGTTTCCCCGATATGCACAAAACCTGACAAGGGACAAAACGGCGATTTGCCCGCACAATGACCGAAAAAAATACATCCGGAGGATTTAAATTTGAATTTGAATTTCGGCAAATTTAGCGAATCAAAAGCAACAGCCGATAAAGAAAAATCAAAAGTTTATTTCGATGTTTCAACACACAGGACGACACATAAAGCACCGCCCTATGTGCCGTCCTGATTTGGAAGGGGTACGCCCCCTCCCAAATAAAGTCTGATCCTGCCGCCCTAAAGGGCGGGGTTTCAACCGAAAAGGAAACACGATGAAAGCATATGATTTTTTTGAATAAGCGGATTGACGGGTTTTTGAAGGAATTTGTTACCGGATAGCCATCGTGCAAGTTTTTTGCAAAATTTGAATCGGTCGGGTAAATTTTCAAAAAATAATTGACAGCGGATAAGAAACGGCGGATAATTACCGCCGTTGAGTTGCTTGATGCAGCTTGATTTTTCTCCTCTATTTCTCCTTTGTAGACTTGGCACACATTCAATCGGATGTGTGCATTTTTTTATCTCCGCCCTCTTTGAAATTTAATTACTTTTATCGTTTAAAATTCTATCCTTTAAGAAATTTAACAAGAAAACCGCTTGCTTTTTGACCGGAAAAGCTGCATAATTCATTCCGTTAGCTGGTTCGAGTAGTCAGTTAATAGTTTCTCCTCTATTTCTCCTTTGTAGACTTGGCACACATTCTATTGAATGTGTGCATTTTTTTATCTGAAGCAACAAGCCTCTGTGCGTGATGTTGTTATGTTTCATTCGGGTATCAAACCGCATACCCGGTCTGAAATATTCAATCCAAATCCAAAACCGGATTTTCTTTGACTTCCTCCATCACAACATAACTCCTACTCTCCGAAGCGGCAGGCAGTTGCAATAGGATATTGCCGAGCATATCCCGATAGGCAGACATATCGGGCAAACGTACTTTAATCAGATAGTCGTATTCGCCCGATACCAAGTGGCATTCCATAATTTGCGGAATTTTCAGCACTTCCTTTTTAAAGTCTTCAAAGATATTGCCCGATTTGGATTGTAATTTCAATTCGACAAAAACCAATAAAGGTTTGCCCAACAGATGGGGATTGAGACGGGCGTGATAGCCGGAAATATAATGTTCCCGCTCCAAACGGCGCACCCTCTCTGTAACGGGCGTGGTGGACAAGCCTACCTTCTCGGCAAGCTCCGTCATCGGGATGCGGGCATTCTGTTGAAGGATCTTAAGGATGCGGAAATCGATTTTATCTAGTTCTTTCATTTGGATTGCTTTGTATTTATTATTGATTTTAACAAATAGAGTATAAATTTGGGAAAGCGATTATATCAGGAAAAGCGAACCGCCTTCCTACCTGAAAACTGCTGCCCCGGCTTGAAAACACAAGGTTCTTTAATATTTTAAAAGCCTTTCCGTTGGATTATAATTCCCCAATTGATTTCTTAATTTTGCTAATAAACACTTGTTTGGTAAGGAATGAATTTATGCGGCCTTTGAACGTGCAGATCAGGTTGGGCAACCTTAGGCACAATTATCGGATTTTGAAGGAAATGCACGGAGGCAAGCTGTTGGCGGTAGTTAAGGCGGATGCATACGGACACGGTGCGGTCAGATGTGCTTTCGCGCTGGCAGACTTGGCAGACGGCTTTGCCGTGGCGACAATCGATGAGGGAATCAGGCTGCGTGAGAGCGGCATTATCCATCCGATTGTCCTTTTGGAAGGCGTATTTGAAGCATCGGAGTACGAAGCGGTCGAGCAATACTCGCTTTGGCCGGCAGTCGGAAACCAATGGCAGCTTGAGGCTTTGCTGGCCCGCCATTGGAAAAAACCCGTCAAAGTCTGGTTGAAAATGGATTCAGGGATGCACCGTACCGGATTTTTCCCTCATGATTACGCTTCGGCATATGCGGCATTGAAGCAGTCGGAATATGTGGACAGTATTGTCAAGTTTTCGCATTTTTCCTGTGCGGACGAACCCGAAAGCGGTATGACGGAAATACAGATGGAAGCATTCGATTTGGGGACGGAAGGGCTGGAAGGCGAAGAAAGCCTTGCCAACTCCGCCGCTATTTTGAATATCCCCGAAGCACGCAGGGATTGGGGGCGCGCGGGCTTGGCGTTATACGGCATTTCCCCGTTCGGAGGCAGCGATGACAGGCTGAAACCCGTGATGAGGCTTTCCACCCGTATTTTCGGCGAACGCGTTTTGCAGCCTCACTCCCCTATCGGTTATGGCGCAACATTTTATACCAGTAAATCTACGCGGGTCGGCCTGATTGCCTGCGGTTATGCGGACGGTTATCCGCGCCGTGCCCCAAGCAATTCCCCCGTCGCCGTCGACGGTAAATTGACCCGGGTCATCGGCAGGGTCTCTATGGATATGATGACCATCGAGCTGGACGCTTCGCAAGAAGGTTTGGGACACGAGGTCGAACTGTGGGGCGATACGGTCAACATCAATACCGTTGCCGAAGCGGCCGGAACCATCCCTTACGAATTGATGTGCAATATCAAACGTGCAAAATTCACTTATATCGACTAATCGAGTCCAAACGAAAATGCCGTCTGAAGCCTTTCAGACGGCATAAATGCGTTTTGACAAAATCAGTAAAAGACATTGCCAAATAGAAAATACTGATAATGCCCACAATCTGAAACCCCATCCTTCCCGCAAAAACGGAAAATCAAAATCAGAAACCTAAAATTTCGTCATTCCCGCGCAGGCGGGAATCCGGTTTTTTGAGTTTCCGTCATTTCTGATAAATTCTCGTCGTTTTTCATTTCTAGATTCCCGCATGCGCGGGAATGACAAAATTAAAGTTTCAGAATTTATTTGAACAACAAACTAGATTCCCGCTTTCGTGGGGATGACGGCGGATAGGTTTTGTTGTTTCGGATAAATTCCTGTTGTTTTTTTTGGTTTCCAGATTCCCACCTTTAAAAGAATGACGTAAGAAAGCAGAAATAAGGACACAGGGATTTTTTAAATTTGCAATATTCTTTTCTAAAGACATTTTACCCAATGCCCATAAACAAAAATGCCGTCTGAAGCCTTTCAGATGGCATTTCCCCATCAAAACCGTAATCAGTTTTTCATCGATTGAACCGGAGCCGGGATTCTGCCGCCCCGGTTGACGAACACTTCGCATGAGCCTTCTTTAACCGGCATTACAGGCGCGTAGCCCAACAGACCACCGAACTCGACGCTGTCGCCGACGGTTTTACCCGTTACCGGAATAATGCGCACGGCAGTGGTTTTGCTGTTAATCATACCAATGGCGGCTTCGTCGACAATGATGCCGGAAATAGTGTGCGCGGGCGTGTCGCCGGGAACGGCGATCATATCCAAGCCGACCGAACAAACGGCGGTCATCGCTTCGAGTTTGTCCAGCGTCAGCACGCCTGCTTCGGCAGCCGCAATCATGCCCTCATCTTCTGAAACGGGGATAAATGCGCCACTCAAACCGCCAACCACGCTCGAAGCCATCATGCCGCCTTTTTTCACGGCATCGTTCAGCAATGCCAAAGCCGCTGTTGTGCCGTGCGTACCGCAGACGCTCAAACCCATTTTTTCAAGAATGCGCGCCACCGAATCGCCGACGGCGGGGGTCGGTGCCAACGACAAGTCGAGAATGCCGAACGGGATATTCAGCATTTTTGAGGCTTCGCGGCCGATGAGTTCGCCCACGCGGGTAATTTTGAAAGCGGTTTTCTTCACAACTTCGGCAACTTCGGTCAATGTCGTTGCATCCGAATTTTCCAACGCGGCTTTTACGACACCCGGGCCGGATACGCCGACATTGATTACAGCATCCGCTTCGCCCGAGCCGTGGAACGCGCCCGCCATAAACGGATTGTCTTCCACCGCGTTACAGAACACGACAATTTTCGCGCAACCGAAACCTTCGGGCGTAATTTCGGCCGTGCGTTTGATGGTTTCGCCTGACAGCTTGACCGCATCCATATTGATACCGGCGCGCGTGCTGCCGATATTGATGGAGCTGCAAACAATGTCGGTAGTCTTCATCGCTTCGGGAATGGAACGGATCAGCACTTCATCCGAAGGCGACATGCCTTTTTGCACCAGCGCAGAAAAGCCGCCGATAAAAGACACGCCGATGGCTTTAGCAGCCTTATCCAAGGTTTGCGCCACGCTGACGTAAGAGTCGGCATGGGTGGCCGCGGCGATTTGGGCAATCGGCGTAACGGAAATGCGCTGATTCACAATCGGTACGCCGTATTTGGCAGACAGATATTTTGCCGTCGCCACCAAGTCTTTGCCGACTGCGGTGATTTTATTGTAAATATTTTGGTTCAACACATTGATATCGCTGCTGATGCAGTCGTGCAAATCAATGCCGATGGTAATGGTGCGCACGTCAAAATTCTGGTCGGCCACCATGCGGATGGTTTCGAGGATTTCATTGGAATGGACTTGGGACATTTTTGGGGATTCCTTGTTGAATGGGTCTTATTTGGTGCAGGCTGACTGCGGTTCATTTCCGTTCGGAGACATAGTGCGGTGTTTCTTCCACTGCAGCAAACATTTGGCCGTCCGCATCCCATAAGGGTTGGTAACAGGAATCGCAGTATGCCGCTTCGTGATTAGCGTATGGAGGCGGCTCGCTTATGGCCAAATCCCATGCCGCCAGTTGGCCGCAGGCGGGGCAATCGACCGTATATAAGATGAAATTTGCCGCCTTATTCAGACTCTGGAAGGCCCAAAAATCAGATTGGATTTTTTCCAAACTTTTGCACGCGTTGCTCGAAACAATAAACACAGTGTAGTCATCGCTACCGCTTTCCAAGAGCATCAGCCGCATTTTTTTCCGTTTGAGTTTGCTGTCGAAATAGTCGAAGGCAAAGGGCAGAAAATCGCCATTTTTCCAATTTTGACCAAATTCTTTGTCGAATTTTTTATATAAATCATCGGGTTTTTCTTTTAGTATTTCTTTGCCGAACGCCACCAAACGTTCATTGATAAATTGATAAAGCTCACCCTGTCCACTTTCTCCTTTCCAATCTAAAAAGAGAAAAATACGGTTTTGATACAGGGCTTCCCGCAATATTTCGTTTTGGGAAGCTAATGGCGACAGCACGGGATATTCGTTTTCGGCAACGATTTTTTGCAGTATTTTTTCGGGTTTCATGGAAATATCCTCGTATTTTGGTATTTTGAAGTGCAAACTGCCTGTATTTCCTTTTGCTTAGATTTGTTTTTACTGCCCAACCGCCGCCGCAACATCAGCATTTTGACAAGTACAAACACAGGAAGCGACAGCAAAAACGCCAAAAATCCGTGCTCCACACCCCACACTTTGAACAACACGGGTATCACTTTGTTGTCGGTCGTGATTCGGTAACGCGCAGTCATAAAAGCATTGGCATCCAATCGGTTGTTTACGTAAAACAGCTCGAACGTGTCGGATGGCAGACGGATCTGTTGTAGGTATACGCCTTTGCGGTCGCGCAACACAGTATCTTCGCATACCAAGGTTTCGATGCTTCTCACTGGTTTAGAGATCGGCGCAGGATTATCATGGTAAAATTCCTTCTTTTTAGTCAGCCTGACCGGCCAGTAACGAGGTATCTCTGCCCTGTTCTCCAACACATTCAAAGCAGCCTGCACTTTGAAAACCAGGGTGTAGGCTGCTTTTTTTCAGATTCGGTGCATCGCTTGGAAGATTTCTTCGTTTTGCATACGGATATCGAGCGCGAGTTTTTTGCTCTCTTCCGCAAACAAATCCAAAACCTCCTGCCGCGATTTGGGGCATTTCGAGGTATCCACCAAGATAATCATGGTAAAAAAATCATCCATCAGCTGTTGGCTGATATTAAGGATGTTGATTCGGTTTTCCGCCAAAATTTTGGAAACGTCGTACACAATGCCCACACGGTCTTTACCGATGACAGTGATGACTGAATTATTCACGAAGCTTTCTCCTTGCAGATATCCGTTAAAGTCCGAAATTATACCACCGTCAGATTTTGAAGAAATATTGTCAACAATATATACATACAAAATGCCGTCTGAAGCCATTTCAGACGGCATCAAGATTCAGGGTTCGATTAAATAACCATCCTTATCCCACTGGGTTTTCCTGACCAACTTGTCATCCTGATAAACAGCCTCGCTCTTTTTAGAACCATCTTCATACCACTCCAAAACCACCCCGTTACGCTGATGGTGCCGGATAGACAGTTCCGAGAGTAATCGGCCGCTTTCATCCCAAGTCAGAATCTTGACTGGCTCATCATTAACCATAACCATTTCCGTCTTGATACTGCCGTCGGCATACCATTGCCTCCATACGCCGTTTGCCTTATTTTGCTTAAACTGGATTTCACTTTCCTTGCCGCCGTTACGGTAATAGCGGTATCCCGTGCCTTCACTCAAGCCATTTTTATAAGGCATAACCGCAGATTTTTTACCGTTCGGATACCAGTTGACCCACTCCCCGTCCGGCTTACCCTTGCTGAAGCCCCCCGCCATTTTTTTCTGACCGTTAAAATGCCACAAAATCAACATACCGTTTTGCAGGGTGGGCACAAAAGATTTGATTTGCGTTGAAGCAACGATATAAGGTTCGGAATATTTCTTCATCGACGGATAATAAAAATCCTGCGCGTGTGCGATACCCGCCTCCACACTATATTGCCTGATATAAGCCGCAGACGACATCGTCGCCGTCAGCTTTCCGTTCTGATTAAAATAAACAGAATAGGTCTGCGCCGGCAAAGCAGCCGAAAAACCCAACAGGACAATTGAAAATACAATCCGAGATAATTTTTTCATTACAATAGCGATATAAAAAACAATTAACTTATAAACAATATGGTAAGGATTTCTCAACCAAGCGTCAAACCCGAGACAACGTGTCGTAAAAATGCCGTCTGAAAACAAATCGTCTTCAGACGGCATTTCCCTCCGACTCACTCCTCGCCCAATAACTGCTCGCGCGTCAAGAGGAAAACAAAACCGTCGCCCCCGCTGGTTTCCAACCAAGTAAAAGGCAACTCCGGATACGCTGCTTCCAATACATCCCTGTTATGCCCGATTTCCACCAGCAATACACCTTTAGGATTCAGAAACTTTGCCGCATTCAGAAGAATCTGCCTGGTGGCATCCAATCCGTCCGCCCCGCTGCCCAATGCCAATTCCGGTTCGTGCAAATACTCTTCAGGCAATAACTCAACCGATTCCGCATCGACATAAGGAGGATTGGAAACAATCAAATCATAAGTGCCTTCCAGTCCCTCAAATAAATCGGTATGAATAAGCTGGATACGCTCTTCCAGACCATAATCTTCAATATTGATCCCTGCAACTTCCAAAGCATCCAAACTCACATCAACCGCATCAATGTGTGCATCGGGATAGTGATGCGCCATCTGAATGGCAAGGCAACCGCTTCCGGTACAAAGATCCAAAGCATTATGCACCAACTCATCATACTCTATCCAAGGACGAAGTCCGTCACCCAACAATTCATAAATAAAAGAACGAGGTATGATTACGCGCTCATCCACATAGAAATCAAACTCTCCCTGCCATGCCTGGTGTGTCAAATAAGCGGCAGGAATGTGTTCGACAGCACGACGCTCAATAACCGCCAGCACTTCCTCTTTTTCAGCTTCCAAGAGTTTTGCATCAAGATATGGGGCAAGCATATCCAAAGGCAAATTCAAAGTATGCAAAATCAAATAAGCCGCTTCATCATGCGCATTATCTGTTCCATGACCAAAAAAGAGCCCTGCCTCATTAAAACGGCTGACTGCAAAGCGTAAAATATCGCGGATAGTCGTCAATTCTTGTGCTGCCTGATTAAACATAATATAAACCATTCTGCGTATAGATGCTTTTAATTATAACAGAAACAACGAGCAAACCTTTTCATATCGCCAAATAACCACTCAATCTACCCATACATCTACATAAATGCCCGCGCGAAAACCATCGCCCGAACGGAAACGGCGATGGCGGACGGTATGGGCAACCTGATAGGCTGGGAGGAATCGGGGCTTGTTGAGGGTAAGCGGTGGATAACGGCAAAAGACGACAAGGTTTCCGATGTCTGCAATGCCAATGCGGATATGGGCGTAATCGGTTTGCATGAGCCGTTTGCACACGGGGCGGACGATACCGGGACATCCGAACTGCCGCTGTGCGGTTGTGCCTGTTGCAAAGCGGATGGGTAAACTGTCGAAAGGCTACAACCCGAAACAGCCGCGCGATGAAAACGGGCGGTGGACGGGTGGCGAGGTTGTGTCCGTATCAGGCGGCGAGTTGGGGGAATTTGCCGAAACAAAGGAGCTGCGTAAGGCAGCTATGCAGTATGCGCGGGATAACTTTGTCGGCAAAAGCTATGTCAATGAAAGCAGCGGGCATGAAATCATCGCAGCTAAAAGCGGGGTTAAGCATACCATCGCCAATTCAGGGGACGAGCTGCTTAAGACTGTTCCTTATATTCCTGAATTAATCCGAAAGTCAAAGCTGGTAAAAACAGAACCGGATAAAAACGGTGATGTGAATATTTCAAATGTGGAAATATACCGTGCAACCGTTGGCAGCAATGGTAAAAGAAAGGGGGTGATTATGGTTGTCAAACATTATAAGGACGGCAGCAGACGCTACTATGATCACGGATTTGAGCGCAAATGAAAAACGGTATTTGTCTGCTATGCCTCCCTGACAAAATTGTCCGGCCCCTCATAGCGTTCAACAAATGCCGTTAATTCAATTCTAAGGTTTTTATTTGGGCGTGTAAAGAAAAACAGCAAACCTGCGACGAGCGACTGTCAATCTTTCGATTCCGTCCTCCTATGCCCTAAGCGTCTTCGCAGGTTTTCTTCAATATACCATTTATACAGACAGGAGTAAACCAATGACGAAGTTATACGCAGAAATCGCCAAGATGGAGGCGCAGGACGACGGCACGGTCAAGGTTTGGGGCTATGCTTCAAGCGAGGCGGTCGATTCCGACGGCGAAGTCATCGCGGCGGCAGCTATGAAGGCTGCGATTCCCGATTATATGAAGTTCGGCGCGGTGCGCGAGATGCACGGCAGCAACGCGGCGGGAACGGCTATTGAGATTAATGTAGAAGACGATGGGCGCACATTCTTTGGCGCGCATATCGTTGACCCTGTTGCGGTTACGAAGGTCAAGACAGGCGTTTACAAAGGCTTTTCAATCGGTGGAAGCGTTACCGCTCGCGACGAGTTGAACAAGTCGCAAATCACGGGCTTAAAGCTGACAGAAATCAGCCTTGTTGACCGTCCTGCCAATCCCGATGCGGTGTTTACCTGCTTTAAGGCGGACAAAAGTGCGGAAACGGTAAACAACGATACAGAACATAATACTGCATATTTTAGCCATTTCCCTTCCAAACAAAAAAGCACCGGCGGCAGCCGATGCCCCTTCCCTTACAGGTTCCCCTATTTT
>NZ_CAUIZY010000014.1:0-47861 GCF_962747855.1 Neisseria blantyrii | reverse complement strand
GATGAAAATTTAGAATTTATCCATCAAGCAGAAAATAATCCCAATGAAGTTTATTCAGGAGGTGGACAAGGTTTTTGCTGGGATATTTCTGCTGAAAAAGTAGTTTTCTATCACAACGAATTTGATGAAGAAGACGGCTGGCCTGATTTAAGCTGTTCGCTGCATACTTTTAAAACTGCTTTAATTGCTTGGAATGCTTTTTTGCAATTGCCTAAAAGTATTCATTCGGTGGTGGAAACCGTGATTGAGGAATAAGCATAATGGCTTAATGAATAGAATCAGAAAGTATAGATTGGGCTGCAAATCCACGCTTATACGCTGCGCCATGATTAAGATGTTAGGACTTGTATTGAATACAAGTCCTCATAAACGAATGGCAGCAATCCTTTGATTTAGATAAGATCCTTGATTTAGAATAATGTGGATTAACAAAAACCAGTACGGCGTTGCCTCGGCTTAGCTCAAAGAGAACGATTCTCTAAGGTGCTGAAGCACCGAGTGAATCGGTTCCGTACTATTGTACTGTCTGCGGCTTCGTCGCCTTGTCCTGATTTTTGTTAATCCGCTATACAAAAATGCCGTCTGAAACCCGAAATCGGTTTCAGACGGCATTGGTTTATGCGGCAGGTTGGGGCTTAGCGGTCTTTGTAACGGCGTTCGCTTTTGCCGGCAAAAGAATCGCCGACTTTGCGTTTGCCTTTGAAGCCTTCGCCGGTTTTTTTGAAACTATCTTTCTTAAAGCCTTCTTTCTTGAAACCTTCGCCGCGCGTTTTGCCGCCGAAGCCTTCTTTGCCCGGTCTATGATCGCCGCGCCGGCCGCCGGATTTACGATCGCCCCGGCCGCCTTTGCCTTTCGGCTTGCCGCCTGCGGATTTGCGCTTGCGGGTCGGTTCTATGCCTTCGATGGTCAGCTCGGGCAGTTTGCGGTTAATGTATCTTTCGATTTTGTGGACTTTGACGTATTCGTTCACTTCGGCAAAAGTAATCGCAATACCGGTACGGCCGGCACGGCCGGTGCGTCCGATGCGGTGAACGTAGTCTTCCGCCTGTTTCGGCAGGTCGTAGTTGATAACGTGGGTAATGGTCGGTACGTCGATACCGCGTGCGGCAACGTCGGTGGCAACCAAAATTTTGCAGCGGCCTTTACGCAAATCCATCAGCGTGCGGTTGCGCCAGCCCTGCGGCATATCGCCGTGCAGGCAGTTGGCGGCGAAACCTTTTTCGTACAACTCATCCGCGATGACTTCGGTCATGGCTTTGGTGGACGTGAAAATCACGCATTGGTCGATATTGGCATCGCGCAAGATATGGTCGAGCAGGCGGTTTTTGTGGCGCATATCGTCGCAGTACAGCAGCTGTTCTTCGATTTTGCCTTGGTCGTCCACGCGTTCGACTTCGATGACTTCAGGGTCTTTGGTCAGTTTGCGCGCCAGTTTGCCGACCGCGCCGTCCCAAGTGGCGGAGAACAATAAAGTCTGACGGTCGCTCGGTGTGGCTTCCACGATGGTTTCGATGTCGTCGATAAAGCCCATATCCAACATACGGTCGGCTTCGTCCAAAATCAGCACTTCCAAGCGGGCGAAATCGACTTTGCCGCTTTGCATCAGGTCCATCAGGCGGCCCGGAGTGGCGACAATCAGATCGATAGGTTTGCTCAGGGCGCGGGTTTGATAACCGAAAGACGCTCCGCCGACGATGCTGACGGTGCGAAACCAGCGCATATTTTTGGCATACGCCAGCATGTTTTTCTCGACTTGCGCCGCCAGTTCGCGGGTCGGTGCCAACACCAGCGCGCGCGGGCCTTTGCCCGGTTTTTCGCTGCGGCTGGTCAGCCGCTGCAAGGTCGGCAGCAGGAAGGCGGCGGTTTTGCCGGAACCGGTTTGTGCCGAAGCCATGATGTCGCGGCCTTCCAAAGCAAACGGAATGGCTTGCGCCTGAATCGGGGTCGGGCTTTCGTAACCCTCGCTGCTGACGGCGGACAAGATGTTTTTATCGAGGTTCAAATCGGCAAATTTAATAGACATGGCTATCCTTGGAAGACAACAACGCCCGCGTCCGAAAGGTTCAGACGGCCTGAAGCAGGGAAGGGTAACGATACGGGGAATGTGAAGTTACAGGGTTGTCGCAAGCGGCTTGCTTGTGGTTTACATCGACGGCAACCTGCACAGATACGCTTTGTAAAATCAAAGCAACAAAAGAAACGCGCCCGTAAGGGCGGTTTAGGTTGGAAGGCGATGGCTTCGTATGACAAGATAAGCGGCGGATGGTATAGGGTTTGCCCGAAACGGTCAAGCAATCGGGCGTTAATTACAGTAAAATTGCCGTTTTCCACTTTATTCCGCCTGAAATCAATGACCGACATCACACCGTTTGCCAACCGCTTGGGCAAAAACATCAAACACCTTATGAAATGGGCGAAACGCAACGGCATCGAAGCCTGGCGCATTTACGACCGCGACATTCCCCAATTCCCCTTCGCTGTCGATGTTTACGGCGACCAAATCCACCTTCAGGAATACGATACCGGCTGGCTGATGCGGCCCGAAGAATACGAAACGTGGCTTGCCGAGGTCTTGGAAGCCATTGGTTTCGTAACCGGTTTTGCGCCCGAACAAATCCACCTCAAACGCCGCGAACGCCAAAAAGGTTTGCAGCAATACGAGAAAACCGGAAAGGCGGGCGACGATTTCGTCATCACCGAAAACGGCCGCAAGTTTTGGGTCAACCTTGATAAGTATTTGGATACGGGGCTTTTTTTGGATCATCGAAACACGCGCAAAAAAGTCGGCGAAACGGCGGCGGGCAAACGGTTTTTGAACCTGTTTTCCTACACCGGCAGCTTCACCGTCTATGCGGCGACCGGCGGCGCGGCATCCAGCGAAACTGTCGATTTGTCCAACACTTATCTCGGTTGGGCGAGACGCAATTTTGAATTGAACGGTATCGATACGGAACGGCATAAAATCGTTCGCGCCGACGTGTTCCAATATCTTCAGACGGCATATGGGGAAGGCAGGCAGTTCGACCTCATTGTGATGGACCCGCCCAGTTTTTCCAACAGCAAGAAAATGTCCGACATCCTCGACATTCAGCGCGATCACAAAAAGCTGATTGACGGCGCGGTGAAGCTGCTCGCTTCAGACGGCATTTTGTACTTTTCCAACAACCTGCGCAGCTTCGTCTTAGACGACTTGGTATCGGAACAATACGCCGTCAAAGACATTTCCAAACAATCCGTTCCCGACGATTTCCGCAACAAAAAAATCCATCAGTGTTGGGAAATCCGTAAAAAGGCTTAAAACAAAAAAAGCCGTCGGATTAAATTCCGGCGGCTTTTTTTCATATTGCCGTTAGGCGATGGAAGCCTCAACAAAGGCAGTCAGCTGACCTTTTGCCAATGCGCCGACTTTGGTGGCGACGACTTCGCCGTTTTTGAACACCATCAGGGTCGGAATACCGCGTACGCCGAAACGGGACGGGGTGGCTTCATTGTCATCGATATTGAGTTTGACCACTTTCAGACGACCTTCAAATTCGGCGGCAATGTCGTCCAAAATAGGGGCAATCATTTTGCAGGGGCCGCACCACGGAGCCCAAAAGTCCAGCAGGACGGGGATATCTGCATTTAAAACGTCTTTTTCAAAAGCGGCATCGCTGGTGTGTACAATCAATTCGCTGCTCATCAAATTTTCCTTTTAGGTTTGGATTAGTGGGATAGTGTGCAGAATAGGGCTTGAACGCAAAAGTTTCAAGGGGGATGTTCGGATAATAGTTTTTTTGTACCGCCCTCATCGTCTTTGCAAATTCATCCGACGGCACGGGTCGCATTATATTTCTGAAAATTACTTTTATTATCAAAATGTAATAAATATGTTTGAGGCTGTACAGAAGCGCGCGGGCGGTGTATGCTTTGTTTAAATAGATTCTTAAAATATGAATGTTAAAAATAAACCCTAAAACCCTATAAAAGGAACCCTGCCATGACTGATTTTTCCGTTTGGGAAACTGCTCCCTTTGGTGTGACTGTCGATCATATCCTGCAACGCTACCACAATGTACACCGTGCACAATTTGAAGAATTGGTGCCGCTGGCGCAAAAAGTGGCCCAAGTTCATGCCGACACCTTTCCGGCGGAAATCGCCGAGCTGCTTGCCTATATGCAGAACGAACTGCTGATGCATATGATGAAAGAGGAAAGGATGCTGTTTCCGATGATTAATCAGGGTGTCGGCCGGGGTGCGGCGATGCCCATCAGCGTGATGATGCACGAACATGAAGAACACGACCGCGCCATCGCACGGCTCAAAGAGCTGACCGATAATTTCCAAGCGCCCGAAGGAGCCTGCGGAAGCTGGACGCGGCTTTACGCTTTGGCCAAAGAAATGGTGGAGGATTTGAACGACCACATTCATTTGGAAAACGATATTCTGTTTGCCCGCGTACTCGATTCTTAAGGGATAGGAGTCGGATATTTCAATGCCGTCTGAAATACGGTTTTCCGTTTCAGACGGCATTTTCATGTTTCAGCCCAGCAATTCGGGCGGAATGCGGCACACGGGAATCGGGTTGATTTTGTGCTGCATCGCGCGGTGAAGCCGCGTATAGATTTCCAGAACTTCGCGCCGCCGCCCTTCAAAATCTTCAGGTTTGCGCGTGCCGTACACGCCCATTGCCCACTCCAGTTCGGGATAGCTTGCGCCCATCTGTTCCTCGTCGGTGCGTTCCGTATCCCACAGGCCGTCGGTCGGCGGGGCTTTTTGAATCGCCTCGTCCACGCCCAATGCTTCGGCAAGCCGGTAAACCTGTGTTTTGGTCAGGTCGGCAATCGGGCTGATGTCCACGCCGCCGTCGCCGTATTTAGTAAAAAATCCCACGCCGAAATCTTCAATTTTATTACCTGTCCCTGTAACCAGCAGTCCGTGTATCTGCCCGTAGTAGTACAGGGTCAGCATACGCAGGCGGCTTCTGGCGTTGGCGAGGGAAAGCGGCTGATTGTCAAATGCCGTCTGATGAATGCCGACGGTTTGCTCAAAGGTCTGGAAGGTGTCGGTCAGATCGACCGTTTGCGCGCTTACATTGGCATATTGCCGTTGCAGATTGCGGATGTGCAGCCTTGCCCGCTCAAGCTGGTCGGGGTGTTGGCGTATCGGCATATCCAGAAGCAGCGTGGTGCGACCGGTGCGGGCGGCGAGTGCGGAGACGACGGCGGAATCGATGCCGCCGGAAACGCCCACGACAAACCCTTTTGCATTTGCCCGGGCGGCGTATTCGTCCAACCATCGGGCGATATGTGTGATAACCGCTTGCGTATCCATGGTTCCTCCTGTCGGAAATACCCGCATCATAGCTTGTCGGCGGTTCAATTTGAATAGATTGCAGGCAAATTTATGAACATTTTTTCTATCCTACGCTTAAAAAAGTCATATGGAAAAAAGCGGCCGCCAAGATGGTGCATGTTATAATATTGTTGACAATTTAGACCGATTAATGCCGCCTTAGGCTTCAAAACATATTCATATTTTCTACTATTTGATTGATTCGATGTCTGATTTTTTTCATTCTGACGTGTTGTCCGTTTCCGAGTTGAACGCATTTGCCAAAAGTCTTTTGGAAAACCACCTTGCCGGTTTGTGGATTGCCGGCGAAGTGTCCAACCTGACCCGCGCCGCCAGCGGACATTATTATTTCTCGCTCAAAGACAGCCGCGCGCAGGTACGTTGCGCGATGTTCAAAGGTGCGGCGGCGCGTTTGGCGAAGCCTTTGAAAGAAGGCGACCATATCGAAGTATCAGGGAAAATCAGCATTTACGAGGCGCGGGGCGAATTTCAGATTACGGTGAACGAGGTACGGCTCAAAGGTTTGGGGCAGCTTTACGAAGCCTACGAGCGGTTGAAGGCGCAGTTGCAGGCGGAAGGCGCGTTTGCGGCGGAACGCAAAAAACCTTTGCCCGCCCGTCCGCAATGTATCGGCATCGTAACCAGCCTGGCGGCGGCGGCTTTGCGCGATGTCGTTACTACCTTAAACCGCCGCGCGCCCGAAATCCCCGTTATCGTTTATCCGACGCCCGTACAAGGCACAGGCAGCGAGTTTCAGATTGCCAAAGCGATTAAAACCGCATCGCAACGCGCCGAATGCGATGTGTTGATTGTCTGTCGCGGCGGCGGCAGCATCGAAGACTTGTGGGCGTTTAATGAAGAACCGGTCGTGCGCGCCATCGAAGCCTGCACGATTCCGGTCGTCAGCGGCGTGGGACACGAAACCGATTTCACGCTCGCCGATTTCGTTGCCGACGTGCGTGCGCCCACGCCGACCGGCGCGGCGGAACTGGTCAGCCCCAACCGCCAAGAATCGCTGCACTGCCTCGCCCAAGCCCAAGGCCGTCTGAAAACCGTTTTGGAACAACGCTATTTCGATGCCAGCCAAAAACTCGACTGGCTGGCGCGGCAAATCCGTCATCCGCGCCAAAAACTCGACGAACAGCGCACCTACATCCACAAACTGGCGCAAACGCTGTCCTACTCGATGACGCAAAACCTCCGCGCCCACACCGCCCGTTTCGAACGCCAAACCCAAGCACTGCAACACTGCTGCCCCGATATTTCCGTTTACCGGCAAGACATCGACCGCTTTCAGACGGCCTTGTCGCACGCCTTCCGCCAACTGCTCGCCCGCCGCCGCCAAAGTCTGGCTGCCCAAGCCGCATTGCTCGAAGCCGTTTCGCCGCAGCACATTCTGGAGCGCGGCTTTTCCGTCGTCAAAAACACACGCGGACAAGTCATCCGCAACGCCGATGTTTTGAAGCAGGGGCAGAAGCTGCACATTACCTTTGCCGACGGCGAAACCGACGTGCGCGTAAGCAAAGAACAAGGGCAGCAGGATTTGTTTGATTGCATTTAAACCCAATCGGAAAACAGTTCCCCCTCTGCCGTCATTCCTGCGAAAGCGGGAATCCGGAAGCGAAAAGTGGTGGGAATGTATTAGAAATGACTGAAACTCAAAAAACCGGATTCCCGCCTGCGCGGGAATGACGAGTCAGAAGTTACTCGAAACTTAAAAAAATGAAATCGAACGAAGTGGATGGATTCCCGCCTATGCGGGAATGACGAGTCAGAAGTTACTCGAAACTTAAAAAAACGAAATCGAACGAAGTGGATGGATTCCCCCCTGCGCGGGAATGACGAGTCAGAAGTTACTCGAAACTTAAAAAAAACGAAATCGAACGAACTGGATGGATTCCCGCCTACGCGGGAATGACGATTGATACGTTTCGATAATTTATTGAAGATGGTTGAAATTCAAAGTTACAGAAATTTATAAACAAAAAACAGCAACCCGCCGCCGTCATTCCCGCGAAAGCGGGAATCCGGTCCCTTGACCTTAAGATAATCTTTAATTCGTCATTCCCGCGAAAGCGGGAATCCGGAAGCGAAAAGCCGCAGGAATTTATCGGAAAAAACAGAAACCTCTCCGTACACCCGAAATGTTTCAGACGGGGCATCTTGGGGAGGATAAAAAACCGACCCGATATTTTTTATAGTGGATTAACAAAAACCAGTACGGCGTTGCCTCGCCTTAGCTCAAAGAGAACGATTCTCTAAGGTGCTCAAGCACCAAGTGAATCGGTTCCGTACTATTTGTACTGTCTGCGGCTTCGTCGCCTTGTCCTGATTTTTGTTAATCCACTATATAATTTTCAATAAGTTTCCATTGGGCAAATGAAATTTTATTTTTCAACTGACAGAAAGAGGATGTTATGAAGTTTTTAGACCGTGAGGCAAGCATTGCCAAGCCGGGTTTCAACCGTTGGCTCGTACCGCCCGCAGCATTGGCGGTGCACCTTGCCATCGGGCAGATTTACGCCTATTCCGTATTCAACGCGCCGCTGACCAAACTTATCGGCATAAGCGAATCGGCGGCCGGAGATTGGAAGCTGACGACCGTAGGTTGGATTTTTAGTATCGCACTCGCGATGCTGGGCGCGTCGGCCGCCCTGTTCGGCACATGGATGGAACGGGTAGGACCGCGCAAAGCCATATTTGCCGCCGCCTGCTGTTTCAGCCTGGGCTTCTTCGTATCCGCATTCGGCGTGAGTACGCACAACCTCTTCCTGCTTTATTTGGGCAATGGCGTCATCGGCGGCGTAGGCTTAGGCTTAGGCTACATCGGGCCGGTTTCCACACTGATGAAATGGTTTCCTGACAAGCCGGGTATGGCGACCGGTTTGGCGATTATGGGTTTCGGCGGCGGCGCAATGCTGGCCTCGCCGCTTTCCGTATCACTGATGAATGCCTTTTCAAACGCCACTTCAGTCGGGGTTGTTGAAACCTTTGCCGTATTGGGCCTGCTTTACCTCGCACTGATGATGTTCGGCGCGTTTACCATCCGCGTACCTGCCGACGGCTGGAAACCTGAAGGCTATACCGCGCCGAAAACGCAAAACAAGCTGGTCAGCAGCAATCATGTCAACGTGTCCCAAGCCATGAAAACGCCGCAGTTTTGGCTGTTGTTCTGGGTATTGTGCCTGAACGTAACAGCCGGCATCGGCGTATTGGGTCAGGCATCCGTGATGATTCAGGAACTTTTTTCCGAAACCTCCGTAGGCAGGCAGGCGGCAGTCGGCGCAGGTGCGGCGGCAGGTTTCGTCAGCCTCCTGAGCCTGTTTAACATGGGCGGACGCTTTTTGTGGTCGAGCGTTTCCGACAAAATTGGACGCAAAAACACCTACACCATCTTCTTCGTACTCGGTTCGCTGCTGTATTTCGCCGTTCCCTCCATCGGCGAGGGCGGCAGCAAAGCCCTGTTCATCATCGGCTTCTGCGTGATTATTTCCATGTACGGCGGCGGATTTGCCGCCATTCCCGCCTACCTGAAAGACCTGTTCGGCACCTATCAGGTCGGCGCGATTCACGGGCGCATCCTATTGGCCTGGTCAACCGCCGCCGTCATCGGCCCGGTACTGGTCAATTACATACGCCAAAGCCAAATCGACAGCGGCATACCGGCGGCACAGGCATACAGCGTAACCATGTACATTATGGCAGGCCTGCTGATTATCGGTTTGTTGTGCAACCTCGCCGTCAAGTCCGTACACGAAAAACACCACGAAAAAGACATCAAAACCGCCGCACGCAGCGGCAACCCCGACGACGAAACCGCCATATCCGACGCTTACCTTGTGGGCGAAAAAGTTTCCGGCGGCGGCATATCGGTCTGGTGGCGTTGGGCATTGGCCGTCATACCGCTCGCCTACGGCGTGGTGATGGTCTTTGTCAAAGCACTCGACCTTTTCTCCTGAAAACGCCCGAACAAAATGCCGTCTGAAACAGCAGGTGTTTCAGACGGCATTTTTGTGTTTTGGCGGGTTTAGGCTTTTTTGCGGCGGTATTCGCCCGGCAGCAGCATTTCCGCCCATTTGAGGATGTTGGCGACTTCGGCGGGGTTGAGTTCGTAGAACTGTCCGCGTTTGAGGCGGTTGGGTAGTCCGATGGGGCCGAAGCCGACGCGTACGAGGCGGCTGACGGTGAGCCCTTGGCTTTCAAAAATGCGGCGCACTTCGCGGTTGCGGCCTTCTTTAATCACGACGTTGTACCATTTGTTCGCGCCTTCGCCGCCTTGTTCGCGGATGCGTTCGACTTTTGCCAAGCCGTCTTCGAGCATCACGCCTTCTTCGGTGAGGACGCGCATTTGTTCGCCGGTCAGCCCGCCCAGTACGCGCACGGCGTATTCGCGTTCAACTTCGAAGCTGGGGTGGGCGAACCGTTGGACGAGTTCGCCGGAGGTGGTGAGAATCAGAAGTCCGCTGGTGTTGATGTCCAAGCGTCCGATGGCGACCCAGCGGCTGCTGGCGGCCTGCGGCAGGCGGTCGAAGATACTGACCCTGCCTTGCGGGTCGTCGCGGGAAACGATTTCGCCTTCTTGTTTGTAATACAGGATGATGCGCGGCAGACGGTCCGCCCATTTGAGTTTGATGATGCTGCCTTTGACGGTAACGTGGTCGTCGGGGGTAACTTTATCGCCCAGTTGCGCGGTTTTGCCGTTGACCGTTACCCAGCCGTTGGTAATCCATTCTTCCATTTCGCGGCGCGAGCCTACGCCGGACGCGGCAAGCACTTTTTGCAGGCGTTCGGGTTCCATGCGCGACAGGTCGCTGCGGCGTTCTTTCAAATCGCGCGCGTGTTCCATAATTTTTTGGTTGGGATTGCGGACGACGAGTTTTTTGGCTTTGGCGGCACGCTGCTTGGGAGCGTTTTGTGGCTTGATGCCGTCTGAAGCTTTTTGTCCGTAAGCTTGGGCGGCGGTTTTGCGCGTTTCGCCTTTGGGACGGGCTTTGCTTTTGAAGGGTTTGGCGGTTTTCTTGGCAGACGGGGCTGCGCCGTCGCGCCATTGGCGTTTGCTGGTGGGCTGTTTGGACATCATTTTTCCTAACTCGCCTGATAAGGCGGTTCTTCTGCGGCGTGTGCGGCAGGACGGGTTGATAAAATGCCGTCCTCAGTCGGACGGTTCGATATTGTACCTTATGCGGCGTGTTTGTGGATGAAATCGTCGCTGTGGCTTTGGGGACAAAGTTTGTGCAACGGTTGAAATCGGTTTGCGTGCGGGAGTAGAATCTTTCAAATGACAAGAGGAGCGGTAAATGGATTTGCACAATATTCGGGAAGATTACAGCAAACGGGAATTGTCGGAAGGCGATTGCGCCGACAATCCGATCGAGCAGTTCGAGCGGTGGTTGGACGAGGCGGTACGCGCACAGGTCAACGAGCCGACGGCGGTCAATGTGGCGGCGGTTGACGGACGCGGCAGGCCTAACAGCCGTATGGTGCTGCTGAAGGAAGTTAATTCTGAAGGTTTTGTTTTCTTTACGAATTATCACAGCCGCAAGGGGCGTTCGCTGGATGCTCATCCATTTGCGGCGATGACGTTTTTTTGGCCGGAGCTGGAGCGTCAGGTGCGCGTGGAAGGGCGTGTTGAAAGGCTGGCTGAGAAGTTGTCGGACGAATATTTTGAGAGTCGCCCGTATCAGAGCCGTTTGGGTGCGTGGGCAAGTGCGCAGAGCGAGGTTATTCCGAACAAGGCAGTATTGGTGGCAAAGGCGGCGGCGGTTGGACTCAAACATCCTTTGCACGTGCCGCGTCCGCCGCATTGGGGCGGCTATATTGTGATTCCCGATTTGATTGAGTTTTGGCAGGGCAGGCCGAGCAGGCTGCACGACCGCATCCAATACCGTTTGCTGGATGGCGGCTGGATACGCGAGCGGCTGTCGCCTTGAACAGGAAAAAACATATGCCGTCTGAAAGCCGGAATTGGGTTTCAGACGGCATTTTTTCACGGGAAAACACGGACAGGAAGTTTTTTGTGTTCCGAACGGAAAGCCCGAATCCTCTTTTTGAGGTTATCTAAAACAAGATTTAATTCAGTCCTAAGCTTCTCATGATGAAAAATGTAAACATGGTTTTCTATAACTTATTCTATAACTTGGCCGGTATGGATGCCTGAGCTGATAGTAATGTCATTTTTAGCATACACGGCAAGTACGCGCAGGGTGGGCAACTTGTTACCCACGCAGTATTTTCAGACGGCCTGAAATAAAATTCCGTGAAGCCCAAACCGCGTATGCATGAATGCACACCCTACCATTTCACGATTAGTATGTTGCACAGGCTACGCAGACTAAATATTTATATTCTGCATACCAATTTTTTTTGCCAACCTAAAAAATAATTTGCAAGCTTCATTATTTAATGTTTCTATATACTCATCAATATCAATTACATTTGTAATATATGATGTATTTGCATGCTTGTTAAATTCTAAATTTACAATTTTAGTGCCATTGACTAATATTTCATATATATCTTCTTCTTCCGGAAGTAGAGATAAACAATAGGCACTTGTTGCTAAAAACTTCTTTTTTAAATCATCAATAAGAAATGTATTATTAAGCAAAATATCATTAAATTCATTTAATGACTGCTCAACTTCATTCTCTGTCCAAATTTTAGTTTTTTGATTACGTTGTTTCATTTTATTCTACTAATTATGTATTCAATAAACTCAAATCATCATTTGTTGGAATGGTAAGGTGATTTTCATTATTTCTAAATTCCCCATTAACATATTCTGAGAATGCACATGTTTTGCAGCAATAAACTAATCTATTAGTCTCGATTTCCTTCCATAAATCAAAACCATAGGTGCCATGGCAAATATTACATTCCATATCTGGTTCTTGAATAATAAATAAATTCTCTAAAAAATTTTGTAGCGATTGATAAATATATGAATTTTTTCTTTGCATGGAAATATCTATTTCCCGTTTAAGAGCTTTTAAATCGTAAAAACTAATTAGTGATTTTTTTATTGGATAATTAGGGATATCTAAAATTTCTATATTCATAAATTTAGAAATATTTGAATAGTGATCTAAAAATTCTTTCTCTAAACTAGGATAATCATGTAACCATTTAAGAATTAAAGTTGCGAGTAAGATATGATCTACATTATTACCTATACTCTCTATTTTTTCTTTTAAAGAAAGTATTATTTTTTTTTGCATAATTACTGCCCTTTCACTATACCGGGGAATTATGATGCGGACGGCGTGAATGCGTCGGAGAAAAATAAGTTTTCCGGCAGCTTATGCTGTTGCACAAACAGGTTTTTTGCTTGTTCGGTCATAGCCGGAGAGCCGCAGGCAAATACTTCGTATTCCGACAGGTCGGGATGGTCTTGTGCCGCGATGTCTTGTACGTGGCCTTTTCTTCCCTGCCAGCCCTCTCCGGGGCGGGACAATACGGGGGTGAAGCAGGCGTTTTTCAGACGGCATGCCAACCCTTGTGCTTCTTCGAGGGCATATAAATCATCTTGATGACGTGCGCCCCAGTAGAAATGGACGGCGCGGCTGCTGTTTTGGCGGATAAGGTCGAGCAGGATGCTGCGGATGGGGGCGTAGCCTGTGCCGGTTGCCAGCAGGATGACGGGCTTGCCACTGTCTTCCTGTAAGGTAAACGAACCGAGCGGGCCTTTAATGCGGACGATGCCTTTTTCTTTGACTTTGGGTTCGCTGCCGAAAATCATTTTCGAGCAGACACCGTTTTCGCGCCTGCGGATGTGCAGTTCCAAAATGCCTTCTTGGTCGGGTGAATTGGCGATGGAGTAGCTGCGGCTGACATTGCCCGGTAGCAGCAGGTCGATATATTGCCCGGCGTAAAAGGCAAACGGCGGGGCTTTGGGCAGGGCAAGTTTCAGGAGGGCGACATCGTGTTTGAAAATAATACTTTCGATGCGTGCGGGCAGGGTGCGGACGGGTAGGGCATCGGCTTTGTAGCCGGGGATGTTGATGCTGATATCGCTTTGCGCAGTGGTGCAGCACATCAAAATCTTGCCTTGCGCTTTTTCTGCTTCGGATAAAGCCTGTTCCGAGTGTCCGTCCATTTGAATATCGCCGCTGACCAGTTCGGCTTTGCATTGCCCGCATACGCCGCTTTTGCAGGAATGGGGCAGGTTGAGGTTTTGTCGGGCGGCGGCGGCTAAAACGGTTTCACCGTCGCTGGCGGCAAAGGTGGTTTGGTCGGGCAGGGTAACGGTGTGGTTCATGGAATATTGTTTTTTATGCTGTTTTAATGTGGTCAGACTGTGAAAATGCCGTCTGAACGTCGGATTTGGGTTTCAGACGGCATCTTGCTTATCAGGCAAGTTTGGCTTTGATCAGTTCTTGAACCTGCGCGGGATTCGCTTTACCTTTGCTGGCTTTCATCACTTGCCCCACAATCGCATTCAGAGCTTTTTCGTTGCCGGATTTAAACTGTTCCACGGCTTTGGCGTTGTTGGCCAGCACTTCGTCCACCATGGCTTCAACCGCGCCGGTATCGGTCATCTGTTGCAAACCGTGTTTTTCAATGATTTCGGCAATGGTGGCTTCGGGTTCTGCCCACATGGCTTCAAAGGCTTTTTTCGCTAACTTGCTGCTTAATGTGCCGTCGGCGATTTTGCCAATCAGCGCGGCGAGGCGCGGGGCGGTAATCGGGCTGTCGGCAAGTTCCATGCCTTCTTTGTTCAGCGTAGCGGCGAGTTCGCCGTTCATCCAGTTGGCAGTCAGCTTGCCTTGTCCGCTCTCTTTGGCGGCTTCTTCAAAATAGGCAGCCTGCACGCGGCTGGCGGTGAGCAGGCGTGCGTCGTAGTCGCTCACACCGTAGTCTGCTACGAAACGCGCTGCCATTTCTTTCGGCAGCTCGGGCATTTCTGCTTTGGCTTTTTGCATTTGGGCATCTGAAATGATGACGGGCAACAAATCCGGGTCGGGGAAGTAGCGGTAGTCGTGCGCGTCTTCTTTCAAGCGCATCACGCGGGTTTCGCCTTTTTCAGGGTCAAACAGCATGGTTGCCTGCTGTACTTTGCCGCCGTCTTCCAAAATCTCGATTTGCGCTTCCACTTCGTAATTAATCGCCTGCTCCAAGAAACGGAAGGAATTGAGGTTTTTAATCTCGCGGCGCGTGCCGAACTCTGCTTGGCCTTTCGGGCGAACGGATACGTTGGCATCGACGCGGAACGAACCTTCCGCCATATTGCCGTCGCAAATGTCCAGCCAGGTTACCAAGCTGTGCAAGGCCTTGGCGTAGGCAACGGCTTCGGCGGCGGAGCGCATTTCGGGTTCGGATACGACTTCCAACAGCGGCGTGCCGGCGCGGTTCAAATCGATACCGGTCGCGCCGTTCAAGCCTTCATGCACGGACTTGCCTGCGTCTTCTTCCATGTGCGCGCGGGTTACGTTGATGGTTTTCACATCGTCGCCGACTACGATTTCCAATTTGCCGTGTTCGACAATCGGTAAGTCCAACTGGCTGATTTGATAGCCTTTGGGCAAGTCGGGATAGAAGTAGTTTTTACGGTCGAACACGTTTTTCTGATTGATTTTCGCATCTAAAGCCAAACCCAATTTGATGGCTTTTTCAACGACTTCACGGTTCATTACCGGCAGTACGCCCGGCAGCGCGCATTCCACTACGCTGGCGTGCGCGTTGGGTTCTGCGCCGAATGCGGTCGATGCGCCGCTGAAGATTTTGGATTTGGTGTTCAATTGGACGTGGATTTCCAAGCCGATTACGGTTTCCCAGGTCATAAGAGGTTCTTTCTCTAAAATATCAATTCGATAGTCTTCGCGTCAGGCTGTCCGGCGGAGCGGTTTTTCCGTTTGGATGCCGTCTGAAATGCCGCGTGCTTCTGTTTTCAGACTGTCCTTCATCTCTGCAACCATGTTGTCCAGCATTTCATAACGCTTGCGGTACATCGAGCGTTTTTTGCTTTCGATGTCGGCAAGGTCTTTGCGGGCGGGGGTTTGGGGGAGATGCCAGTAGCCGTCCCGTTCCAAACTTGCGCCGTATTCCTGCCAGAATGCGTCGTAATTCATTTTGACGCGCTTTTTAAGTTTCCAGCGTAATTTGACTTGATGTTTTTGTGCAATGCCTATCGCGCCGTCTAATTTTAATGCGGCGGCGAAATATTGCAGCGCGGTTACCATCAGTTGTTGGGGACGCAAGCCGTGAAGTTGTTTGGTTATGCGGCGGACGGTGTCTTTGGCTTCTTCACCTGACGGCCCTTGTACGGAGGCTGTCAGCAGGTGTGTGCCGACAAAGGCGAAGGTCGCCATATACAGCCGGTTGCCTGCTTCATCGCGCAAAGATAAAGACCACGCGCCTTCTTCGACGCAGTTGTCGTTGCGGTTGAGCCACAAGCTGATGCCGTCTGAAAGGTGCGCCAAGACCAGATGGAAGCGGTAGTCTTCCATTTGGTGCAGAATGTCTGTGCCGAACAGTTTTTCCGCCATGAGAAAATCTGCCGTCATCGCATCTAAACGGCGTTTGCAGTTAAAACGCCTGTCAACAAATTCGCGCAGCAGCGGATAGGCATTTTGCGGGCAGTGGAGGAACAGCCCCTGACGGATAGGGGATGCGTTGACAAACTGCTCGAAGGCGTAAATTTCTTTTTTCCCGAAAAATTTTCGCAATGTGTATTTTAAATGTTGCAGCCGATATAAAGGCGCATAGCTGTAAACGGTGCGAAAATCGGGGAAGGTAAAGGTGCGGTTCTGCTTCATTCGGGTCGTTTGCCGTGCCAATCGCTGTTGAGTTGGATTTGATGCGCCGCACCGAGGATTTTGGCTTCGGAGAAATAGTTGCCGATAAGCTGAACGCCGACGGGCAGTCCGCCGCCGCTGAAACCTGCGGGCAGGGTCAATGCGGGCAGTCCGGCGAGGTTGACGGCGATGGTGTAGATATCGCTCAAGTAGGTTTCAACCGGCGAAGCATCCGCTCCGATTTTGGGTGCGGCGGAGGGTGCGGTCGGCGCGAGGATGAGGTCGCACCGTGCAAATGCCGTCTGAAAATCATCGGCAACGAGGCGGCGCAGTTTTTGGGCTTTGAGATAGTAGGCATCGTAGTAGCCGTGCGACAGTACATAAGTGCCGATCATGATGCGGCGTTTGACTTCGCTGCCAAAACCTTCGGCGCGGGTTTTGCCGTACATTTCTTCCAAATCGCTGAATTGGGCGGCACGGTGTCCGTAACGTACGCCGTCGTAACGTGAAAGGTTGGTACTGGCTTCTGCGGAGGCGAGGACATAGTAGGCCGGAATGGACAGCTTGGTTTGCGGCAGGGAAACTTCAATCAATTCCGCGCCTTGGGCTTTCAGCAAATCAATGGTGTTTTGCAATGCCGTCAGAACATCGGCGCTGTTGCCTTCGCCGAAATATTCTTTGGGCAGGCCGATTTTCAAACCTTTGAGCGGTTGGTTCAAATCGCGGGTGTAGTCTTCTTTTTCGCGCTCGAGGCTGGTGGAGTCTTTGGGGTCGAAACCTGCCATCGCGTTCAACAGAATCGCGCAGTCTTCGGCGGTTTGCGCCATCGGACCGGCTTGATCGAAGCTGGAGGCATAGGCAACCATACCGAAACGGGAAACCGTGCCGTATGTGGGTTTGATGCCGGTAATGCCGCAGTGCGATGCGGGTTGGCGGATAGAGCCGCCAGTATCCGAACCGAGCGCGGCAGGGGCGAGGCGCGCGGCAACGACGGCTGCCGAACCGCCGGAAGAGCCGCCGGGGACGTGTTCCGGATTCCACGGGTTTTTGGCCGCGCCGTAGAATGAGTTTTCATTGGTCGAACCCATAGCGAACTCGTCCATATTGGTGCGGCCGAGCGTTACCATACCTTCGTCAAGCAGGTTTTGGACGACGGTGGCGGTGTAGGGGGAGATGAAGTTGTCGAGCATTTTGGAAGCGCACGCGCTGCGCCAGCCGGTTTGGCAGAAAATGTCTTTGTAGGCGACGGGAACGCCGGTAAGTGCGGAGGCGTTGCCCTGCGCGATGCGTTCGTCGGCAGCACGGGCTTCTGCAAGGGTTTTTTCGGGGTTCAGCGTGATGTAGCCGTTGAGGGCGGGATTTTTTTCAGCGATGGCGGCGAGGTATTCGTTTGCCAGTTCGACGGCGGAAATCTGTTTGGACTGCAACAGGCTGCCTGCCTGTTTCAATGTGTATTGGGTCATAAATCTTCCATCCTTAAAGGGCTTCGGGCGGTATTGCTGATGCCGTCTGAAGCGTATTCGGATTATTCTTCGATAACTTGCGGTACGATGTACAGGCGGTTGCGTACTTCCGGCGCAACGGCTTGGTATTCGGCAGCGCGGTCGGTTTCGGTAACTTCGTCTTCGCGCAGGCGCAGGGCGGCCTCGTGCGGGTGCGCCATCGGTTCGATGCCGTCTGTGTTAATGGTTTGCATCTGTTCGACCATAGAGAAGATGTCGTTTAATTCTTGAAGCGATTTTTCTTTTTCTTCCGCAGTCAGGTGCAGTCGGGAGAGTCGGGCGATTTTGTCTACGTCGGCAAGTGTCAGTGCCATGAAAAGCATCCTTGTCTGATGGTAAAGATACCGTCGTTCGGGTATGATGGGGCGTATTGCTTGAATTTTTAATTATAACGGAAAAATCCGTTGCGGCGGCAATTTGCAGCATCGGATGCCTGCCGCACGGGTTTGAAGGAGGGGAAATAATGGGATTGGGTATGGAAATCGGCAAGCTGATTGTGGCTTTTTTGGTGCTGATCAATCCGTTTAGCGCGTTGTCGCTTTACCTTGACCTGACCAACGGGCACAGTACGAAGGAGCGCAGGAAGGTCGCACGGACGGCTGCCGTCGCCGTGTTTGCCGTGATTGCGGTATTTGCGCTGATCGGCGGTGCGCTGTTGAAGGTTTTGGGCATCAGCGTCGGTTCGTTTCAGGTCGGCGGCGGGATTTTGGTGCTGCTGATCGCCATTTCGATGATGAACGGCAACGACAATCCCGCTAAGCAGAATCTCGGCGCGCAGCCGGACACGGGGCAGGCGCGCCCCGCCCGCAATGCCGGGGCGATTGCCGTCGTGCCTATCGCCATACCGATCACCATCGGCCCGGGCGGTATTTCAACCGTGATTATTTACGCTTCGGCGGCTAAAACATACGGCGACATCGCGCTGATTATCGCGGCCGGTTTGGTGGTCAGTGCGATTTGTTATGCCATTTTAATCGTTGCCGGGAAAGTCAGCCGCCTGCTGGGCACGACGGGGCTGACGATTTTAAACCGCATTATGGGTATGATGCTAGCGGCGGTATCGGTGGAGATTATTGTGTCGGGACTGAAAACGATATTCCCGCAACTGGCAGGTTGATTCGATGTTTCACAGTGTCAATGTATTTACGGGCGAAACGCTTTACCGCCGCCCAGCTCAAGATTATGCGGAGTTTGAACGGCGGCTGGCGGATTTGAAAATGCGCGGCAGGGCGTTCGCGCAATTGGGCGTAACCGATCGTGCCGCACGTCTGCAAAAATTTGCCGGCCGTTTGGAGGCGGAGAAAGAGCGTTTTGCGGAAATGGTGTGTGAGGAAGTCGGCCGCTGCCTGCACGAATGCCGCGCCGAAATCGGCAAGTCTATCGAACTGATACGCTATTACGCCCGCCTCGCCCCCGAATTGCTCGCCCACAAAACCATTGCGACGCAGGCGAGTTTGAGTCAGGTGCGCTTCGAGCCTTTGGGCGTGGTGTTTGCCGTCATGCCTTGGAACTATCCCGTCTGGCAGGTTTTGCGTTTCGCCGTTCCCTCCATGTGCGCGGGCAACGCGTGCGCCGTCAAACCCGCACCCAGCGTGGCACGCGTCAGTCAGGCGTTGTTCGATTTGGCTTCAGACGGCATTCCTTTGGCAGGCGCGTGGCTGGATGAGGTGGACACGCTCAAGGCAGTCGAAGATACCGATGCGATGGCGTTTACCGGCTCGACGCATACGGGGCGCATCCTTGCGGCACACGCGGGCGCAAACCTCAAAAAAACCGTGTTGGAACTCGGCGGCAGCAATGCCTTTATCGTGATGCCCGATGCCGATTTGGAACGCGCCGCCGCAGAAGCCTGCTATTCCCGTTTCCGCGATGCGGGGCAATCGTGCAACGCCGCCAAACGCATCATCGTAACTGAAGCAGCAGCCGACCGCTTTATTCCGCTGTTTCTTGCCGAATGCGCCAAATTGAAAATGGGCGACCCGAAACATCCCGATACCACGCTTGCACCGCTGCACCGCGAAGATTTGCGGAACCGGGTTCACGGGCAGGTTGAAGACGCCGTTTCAAACGGCGCGGTATGCCTGACCGGGGGCAAAGTTCCACAAGGGCAGGGATGGTTCTACCCCGCGACTGTTTTGGACAGGGTAAATCCTGCCTGCCGCGTTTGGAGAGAAGAAGTATTCGGTCCCGTCGCCCTGATTTTGCGTGCGGCAAACGAAGAACATGCCATCGCACTTGCCAATGATTCCCCGTTCGGACTCGGTGCCTGCATTTATACCGCCGATACTGAACGCGCCTGGCGGTTTGCCGAAAAAATACAGGCGGGTTCGGTGTTTATCAACCGCCATACCAGCAGCGATTTGCGCCTGCCTTTCGGCGGAGTCAAAGATTCCGGTTACGGGCGCGAATTGTCCGAATTCGGGCTGTACGAGTTCGTCAACGTCAAAACCTACTGGCAGAAATGACAAACCCCGTGCCGCTTCAGACGGCATGGGGTTTGCGCTAGAGCCGATTAACGGCAGTATTTGTTTACGGCGTTATTGTATTTACGGATCAAATCATCCTTGTTTTTCGCATTTGAGTTTCCCACCGCCTTCAGGTTCATTTTGGAAATCCGGCAGTTTTCTTCTTTGTTCTGCCGTTCGGTTTCGGCAATTCTTTTCTTTTCTTCCTCAAGCTGCCCGTTTTTCTCGGCAATATCCTTTTCGTTTTCCTTCGCACTGCCCGCATTTTGATCGACGGCAGGTTTGGGCTTGACCGCAGGTTTGGTTTGGCGTGTCCTCAGGTTGAGGATTTGGCTCTGGTCGGGATGAAGCTGTTTCGGTACATCCGAATAGCTGTTGCCGCCGCCGTCCTTCCAAGTAAAGACGGCGGCTTCGGCAGGCGGTATGAGCAGGAAAGAGGCGAGGGTAAATATGATGACGGATAAAGAAAAGTTCATTAGGGTTTCCTTAATGGTTGGCTGCCGAGGCGGCATCAGGATTGGCTCGGGCGGTGTTTTTCCGGGTTCGGGTCAAAGTGGGGAAGAAACTCCGCCTTATATGGTGCTTTATATATTGGAGTAAAACAGATTCCCAAAAATATCATTGGAATATGCTTATGCTACCGTATATTTCGGCAAAGAAAAAGAAAATTGCAGGATAGTGCGCATAGGAATCGTTTTGAGTAGCGTGTGATTCTGTCTTTAACGTTGAATCGGTCGGATGTAAGTTGTCTGAGGTATTTGGTATTTTAATTTACGGGATGCCGTCTGAACGCTTTGAAAAGGGTTCAGACGGCATTTTGTTCAAACCGGTTTATTTGCGTTGCAATACGGCGGCGAAGAAGCCGTCGGTTTGGTGTCTTGCCGAATCGAGGCGCAGGTATTTTCCGGTATCCAAATCGATTTTCAGGCTTTGCAGCAGCTCGGCGCAGTTGACGGGTTCAAATTCGGGATGTTCGGACAGGAAGCGTTCGACTTGCAGCTCGTTTTCTTCCGGCAACACGCTGCAGGTGGCGTACACCAAGCGTCCTTGCGGTTTGACCAGTTTGGATGCGGCGTCGAGGATGCTGTGTTGCTGTTCCAAAAGGTTGGCCACGGTCTCGGCGGATTGGCGGTATTTGAGGTCGGGGTTGCGGCGTAAAGTACCCAGACCGGAGCAGGGCGCATCGACCAACACGCGGTCGGCTTTGCCTGCCAGTCTGGCGATACGGGTATCGTGTTCGCTGCTGATGCGTTCGGGGTGGATGTTGGTCAGTCCGGCGCGGGTCATACGCGGTTTGAGGTTGGCAAGGCGTTTTTCGGCGATGTCGAAGGCGTAGATTCTGCCTTTGTTGGCCATTTGTGCGCTGACAGCCAAGGTTTTACCGCCTGCGCCGGCACAGAAATCGACAATGATTTCGCCGCGTTTTGCGCCCACCAATAAGGCAAGCAGCTGGCTGCCTTCGTCTTGAACTTCCAGTGTGCCGTCTAAAAACAGTTCGTGTTTGTTAAGCGCGATTTTGTTTTTCAGGCGGATGCCCCAAGGCGAATAAGGCGTTGCCTCCGCATTGGGGCTTTCGGCTTGCAACAGCGGCAGCACTTTATCGCGTTTGCCTTTCAAAGTATTGACGCGGATGTCGAGCGGGGCAGGCTGGTTGATGCTGCGGCCGAAGGCGAGGATTTCTTCTTCGTTCCAATGCTGTTGCAGTTGTTCCACCAGCCATTGCGGCAATTCGGCGGCGGTATTCAGGCCGTCTGAAAACTCGGTTTTACGGGCTTTCAAATTGCCGAGAAACTCTGTTTCTTCTTCATCAAGCAGGTCTTTGATTTGGCTGATGTTGGTGCTTCTGCCGAGAACCAGTGCGGCGAGCGCGGCTTTGCGCGGCTGCGTGTGAGGGCGGCGCAGGGCAGTGCTGATTTTTTGATAGTGGCGCAGCGCGGCAAAGGCGGTTTCGGCGATTTCGTGGCGATCCTGCCTACCTAGCTTTTTGTGTTCGCGGAAATAGGCGGAGAGGACGGCATCGGCAGGCTGTTTGAAAGTCAGCATTTCAGCCAAAACTTTGGCGGTATGGTCGAGTTGTGCGGCGTTCATCATTAATGGGTTCTCTTAAAGTTGGTAAAGGGTTTCAGACGGCCTTCATAATGCGTTCGATTTCGTGCCAAAAGCCGTCCGGCCGACATTCCAAAACGGCAATCAAGCCTTGGTCGATGCGGCGGATTTCGGCTGCGTTCAATGTTTCGGTTTCGGCGACACGCGCAGGTGCAAGATAGGCCATGCGGTCGAGCAGGTGGTAGCGCGCTTCTTGGCGTTCAAACCCGTATTCCGCCCAATCTTGAATATAGATGCCGCGCCAGCCGTATGGATTAAGCGGCGGCTCAAAAGCATGGAAACCTTGTGGAAAAAATCCAATGCCGCGCACGATGGAAACGGGTTTTACGTCAAGCGGCAAACCGTGCTGCCGCAAGGTCCGGATGCCGTCTGAAGTGTGCGGCAGACCGAGTTGGGCGGTCAATTTGGCGGCTTTCCCCAAAAGCGTGTCTTTGGGGTCGAATCCGCGCATCCCTTCGGGACTGCCCGTGCCGCCGCCGTAATATTTGCAGGTCAGTTCGATGTGGCAGGGCTTGCCGTTAAGTCTTGCCACAAAATCAGCCGCGCCTTGCGTATTGCCGTCTGAATCGGAAACCGTCAGGTTGTGTGCGAGCAGTTTGGCGTGCGGCGCGTTGGCAAACCAAAAAGCCAGCAGTTCTTCGGCATAAATGCCGAGACGATGTCCGAACGGGGCGCGTTGGGCGAGGTAATCCGTCAGCTGCGTGGGATCGGCATCCAATGCCAAAAGGTAACGGAAACCGTGTTCCCCCAATAGTTCGCGCACGCTCAATTCGCAGCCGCTTTGCCACAAAGGCGGCGCAGTCAGCAGCGAGGCTAAATCCCGCACGGCAGGGTCGGTCAGTTTCCACCACAGGGCATCGAGGGCGTAGTTCATGGTTTTCCTGTTTCTGTATTCTGATTTTTCCTGAAATGCCGTCTGAAAAGCGGATTCAGACGGCATGTGCTTAGGATTGCCCGTCCTTCAGATGCTGTTGCAGCGTATTGAAGAAGCCGCGCAGGATGTCGATGTCCTCCGTTTGCGTGTTGGCACGACCGAACAGGCTCTGCATACGGCGCATCAGACGCTCGCCGTTGCGGCGGTTGAAAAAGCCGATGCTGTCCATCACGCTTTCCATATGGGCGACCATACCTTTGATTTGTTCGTGGGTGGCGGCGTGGTCTTCCTGTTGCAGGTGGGTCATGGGCATATCGGTCTGGCTGAAGATTTCGTAGCACACGACCTGCACGGCTTGGGCAAGGTTGAGCGAGAAATAATCAGGGTTGCCGTTGATGGTCATCAGTCGGTTGCACGCCCGGACTTCTTCGATGCTCAAGCCGAAAGTTTCGTTGCCGAACACGAGTGCGGTCTGTTCGCCGCGTTGCGCCGCCTGCAACAGCTCGGGAACGAGTGCGCGCGGGGTTTGCAACGGGGCGGTGATTTCGCGGCGGCGGCTGGTGAGGGCGCAGGCGATGGTGGTGTCGGCAAGGGCTTCGTCCAGCGTGGCGACGATTTCGGCGTTGTGCAATACGTCAGCCGCTCCCGAAGCGAGGATGAAACTTTCTTCAGGCAGTGCAAAACTTTGCACGTCATCGGGATTGAAAACGGGCGGATTTTCCGTCATCGGCGTTGCCATCAGATTGGGGGCGACGATGGTCAGCCTGTGCAGGCCCATCGTTTTCATCGCGCGCGCGGCAGAGCCGATATTGGCGGGATGGCTGGTGCGCGTGAGGACGATGCGGATGTTGTCCAGATAAGCGGGCAGGGCGGGTTTGAGAGCAGTCATGTTCGGTTTTCGGTCGGAATGGAATAGGGTATAATGCGCCGTCTTTTTCGTTCGGACGGTCAAATGCCGTCTGAATTGTTCTTTAACAACGTCGGAAATTTAACGTTGCGCCTGAAGCAGACACGCGTCAGGTGGTATTTTACCCGATTTGGCAGGGTTTACCCCAACCAAATAAACTCCGATTTTGCCGCTCCGAAGGACTGCGCGTCCGAACCGGCGGTATGCCACCCTTAAGGAAATCTGATGAATCCGTTTTTGAATACAGCCTTTAAAGCCGCCCGCCGTGCCGGTCAGATGATGATACGCGCCGCAGGCAACCTCGATGCCGTCAAAACCGACAGCAAAGCCTTCAACGATTTTGTTTCCGATGTTGACCGCAATTCCGAAATCATCCTGGTTGAGGCTTTGAAAGAAGCCTATCCGCACCACAAAATCACTTGCGAAGAAAGCGGCTCCCACGGCAAAGCCGCAGCCGAATACGAATGGATTATCGATCCGCTCGACGGCACGACCAATTTCCTCCACGGCCATCCCCAATACGCCATCTCTATGGCACTGCTGCACAAAGGCGTGTTGCAGGAAGCTTTGGTGTACGCCCCCGAACGCAACGACGTTTATATGGCTTCGCGCGGCAAAGGCGCGTTGCTCAACGACCGCCGCATCCGCGTTTCCAACCGCATCGAATTGAACCGCTGCCTAATCGGTACCGGCTTCCCCGTTGTCGATCAAAGCATGATGGACAAGTATCTGGCGATTCTGAAAGACTTTTTGGCAAAAACCGCCGGCGGCCGTCGTGAAGGTGCGGCTTCTTTGGATTTGTGCGCCGTAGCAACAGGACGTTTTGACGGTTTTTTCGAGTTCAACCTCAAACCGTGGGACATTGCCGCAGGCGCATTGATTGTTCAGGAAGCGGGCGGTATCGTAACCGATATGACGGGTGAAGACGGCTGGCTGGAAAGCGGCGATGTTGTCGCCGCCAATCCCAAAGTGCTGGCGCAAATGTTGCAAATCATTTCCGCACACGTTTAATCCGAGTCTTTCCCGAAGGAGGGGAAGAATAGAATGCCGTCTGAAATACCCGACCGTATTTCAGACGGCATTTTGCTTTGAAGCGGAACAATCTTTTGGTCGGATAGTGTCGGTTCGTTAACTTTTCCTTTATTGCCGCCTAAAGCGCGGAGTGACGGCACACCCTGCCGGTGTGGTATAAAGTACACACTTGAAAATAGAAATAAACCGATATTTGGTAGGCGGATAGATTAAGCGTATGGATTCGTTTTGTAATGGGTTTGATTATCAAATATAATGCGCGCACAAAATATCCTTTGGGTTTTATCTTTTCCAATTCAAATTTGAATAATCAATAAAGAGAGCGTTTCATGAACAAAAAACTTGCCTTAATGCCGTTATTAATTTTGAGCGCGTTTTCATCTGCCGCCGACAATGCCCCGCAGCAGGGCGAACTCGGACAGGTTCATGTCCGTGCCGATGCCAAGCGCGTCAAAGCCGCCCGTTCCTACTCCATCGCCAGCGACGGCGATTTGCGCGACCGCGTGAACTTGGGTTTGTTGGGTAAGGCCAACGCGTTTACCGCGCCGATTACCGTCGTCAACTACGACGAACAAGCCCTCAACAACACCGAAGCGCGTACTTTGGTGGATGCCGTAGCCAAAAAAGACGCTTCCGTTTGGCAGTTCGGCGGCGAAAGCAACACGCTGACCGGTCTGTATTTCAGAGGTTATCAGCTTGACTCGCGCCAATTCAGCGTCAACGGCTTGGCAGGGATGTACGGCACACAAGGTACGGCGAGCGTGCAAGTCGGCTCTGCGCAACTGATTAAAGGCGCGTCCACCGCCGTAAACGGTATGGACCCCGACGGCGCGGTATCCGGTTCCGTCAACATCGAAACCAAAAAAGCCGCCGACGAAGGCAACCGCAAAATCGGTTTGGGTTGGTTCAGCAACAACCGCGCCCAAGGTACGTTCGACTTGGGTCAACGCTTCGGCGAAAACAAAGAATTTGGCGTGCGCGCCAACGGCAAACTGCGCCACGGCGACACTCCGCGCCACGGTTACAGCGAGGACAACAAAGAATTTGCCTTGAATGCCGACTATCGCGGTGAAAAATTGCGCGTGGCGTTCGATTCCATCTACGCGAAACGCAAAACCAACGGCGGCCGTGCGCGTATTCAGGATATTCAAAATGCCAACGGCCGCTTGTTTGATGCGCCTGATGGCAAAACCAACCTGCTGCCTGCGTGGAACTGGCAAAACACCGTCGGTCAAACCAATATGCTGACCTTTGAATGGGATGCGTTTGACAATGCCCAAATTACCGGCGGCATCGGCTACAACAAGGCGCGCTATTACGGTACGTTGATTTCCCCGACCGTTTGCGGTACAAGCGGAGCAAGTAGCCAAACCGCTACCTGCACGGCTGCCAACCAATACCACACCGGCACGGCGCGCCTGACCGACCAATATTTCCGTACTTTGAGTATGAATCTGACCGCACGCGGCGAATTTGAAACCGGTCCGGTAACACATAACTGGAGTACGGCTTTCGACCGCATCATCCGCCAACGGAAAACCATAAACGGCAGCGGAAACGGCAACAGCAAGATAGAAGTGAAGGCAAACGAAAATATTGCGAATCAATTGGCATCGTTTACAGCCGACTATCCCAATTCTTGGGCGAAAACCGCCAACTTGGATGCCAATATCAAAGTCAACAGCTTGGCTTTGTCCGATACACTGGGTTTTGCCGGCAACAAATATCGCTTGACCTTGGGCGGTCGTTTCCAAGCAGTTGAATCCACCGACAAGAAAAAATCACAGAGCGCTGATGCCAAACGCTTCAGCCCGATGCTGATGGCGGCGTGGGTGCCGCAGCCCGATTTGGTCGTTTACGGCAACTATATGGAAGACCTTGAGCCTGCCAACATCAAAGACGACGGCACAGGCAACACCACGCTGGCTAAACCGAGCGTCAGCCGCCAGTTTGAAATCGGTGTACGCAAAAACTGGGGCGATTTTGTTACGACGTTGAACGCGTTCCAAATCAAACGCCCGGGATACTGGCGCGGTCAGACCGATAAGAAAGGCAACCTGACTTATGGCAACAATTCCGATTTCGCCCGCTATAAAGCGCAAGGCGGCGCGGACGGAGATGAACAAGGAATAGAACGCAATCGCGGTATCGAGTTCAACGCATACGCCAACCTGTTAAACAAAACCCTGCGTCCGACTTTGGGTTTGATGTATCTGCAATCGACTGTTAAAGACTACCCAAATTCACGCGATATGCTGGTTAACGGCGTACAAGTCGCCAATCCGCGCGTGATTGCCAAAGCAGGCGTGGAATGGGATACGCCGTTTGTCAAAGGTTTGACCTTGAACGGCAACGTTTCGTATTTCGGCAAGTCTTACCAAGATACGAAAAAACAATACGCCTTCCCGTCTTACACTTTGGTTGACGTAGGCGCGCGCTACAAAACCAAGCTCGGCAAAAATATGTTGACCGTCAGCAGCTCGGTAGAAAACCTATTCAACAAAAACTACTGGCAGGTACAGCGCGGACAATTTGACCGCAGCTTCGCCGTCGTCGGTATGCCGCGTACTTACTGGCTGAAGGCGGAATTGGATTTCTGATTTCTCCGCATCCGGAAAATGCCGTCCGAACAGGTTTCAGACGGCATTTCTTTTAAAGAAATATGGCGGGATACGCTTAAATAATGCTATTCTAGCGTCTTTGAAACCTGCTTGTTTGAAGTGATGAAAAAACCTTTGATTTCAGTTGCGGCAGCATTACTCGGCGTTGCTTTGGGTACACCTTATTATTTGGGTGTCAAAGCCGAAGAAAGCCTGACGCAGCAGCAAAAAATATTGCAGGAAACGGGCTTCTTGACCGTCGAATCGCACCAATATGACCGCGGCTGGTTTACCTCTACGGAAACGACGGTCATCCGTCTGAAACCCGAGTTGCTGCATAATGCGCAGAAATACCTACCGGATAACCTGAGAACAGTGTTGGAACAGCCGGTTACGCTGGTAAACCATATCACGCACGGCCCTTTTGCCGGCGGATTCGGCACTCAGGCGCACATTGAAACCGAGTTCAAATACGCGCCTGAAACGGAAAAAGTTCTGGAACGCTTTTTTGGGAAACAAGCTCCGGTTTCCCTTGCCAATACCGTTTATTTTAACGGCAGCGGCAAGATGGAAGTCGGCGTTCCCGCCTTCGATTATGAAGAACTGTCGGGCATCAGGCTGCACTGGGAAGGTCTGACGGGGAAAACGGTTTACCAAAAAGGTTTCAAAAGCTACCGCAACAGCTATGATGCGCCCTTGTTCAAAATCAAGCTGGCAGACAAAGGCGATGCCGCGTTTGAAAAAGTGCATTTCGATTCGGAAACTTCAGACGGCATCAATCCGCTTGCTTTGGGCAGCAGCAATCTGACCTTGGAAAAATTTTCCTTAGAATGGAAAGAGGGTGTCGATTACAACGTCAAATTGAACGAACTGGTCAATCTTGTTACCGATTTGCAGATTGGCGCGTTTATCAATCCCAACGGCAGCATCGCACCTTCCAAAATCGAAGTCGGCAAACTGGCTTTTTCAACCAAGACCGGGGAATCAGGCTCATTTATCAACAGTGAAGGGCAGTTCCGTTTTGACACGCTGGTTTACGGCGATGAAAAATATGGCCCGCTGGATATCCATATCGCCGCCGAACATCTCGATGCTTCTGCCTTAACCGTATTGAAACGCAAGTTTGCACAAATTTCCGCCAAAAAAATGACCGAGGAGCAAATCCGCAATGATTTGATTGCCGCCGTCAAAGGCGAGGCTTCCGGATTATTTACCCATAACCCGGTACTCGACATCAAAACGTTCCGTTTCACGCTGCCGTCGGGAAAAATCGATGTGGGCGGGAAAATTATGTTTAAAGATCTGAAGAAGGAAGACTTGAACCAATTGGGGGCGATGCTGAAGAAAACCGAGGCGGACATCAGAATGAGCGTGCCTCAAAAAATGCTGGAAGACTTGGCGGTCAGTCAGGCAGGTAATATTTTCAGCGTCAATGCCGAAGATGAGGCGGAAGGCAGGGCAAGTCTTGACGACATCAACGAGACCTTGCGCCTGATGGTGGACAGTACGGTTCAGAGTATGGCAAGGGAAAAATATCTGACTTTGAACGGCGACCAGATTGATACTGCCATTTCTCTGAAAAACAATCAGTTGAAACTGAACGGTAAAACGTTGCAAAACGAACCTGATCCTGATTTTGACGAGGGAGATATGGTTTCCGGCCAACCGCATTAATGCCGTTTATGCCAAATGCCGTCTGAAATGTTCAGACGGCATTTTTGTCGGTCTTAAAATAGGATGGATTTTCATGTTTCAAAGACACTTGCTAAAAACAACAAATTCACCTTGAATGAATTGGCGCAAGATTTGCACGGCAAGTTGAAAGAGCAACCGCAAATCGATTTCGTGAACGGTACAGAAACCAATAACGAAGATAGTGTGTTGCAACTCAAATTTGATATTGTGCTGCACATCATCAACGTGTTGAAAGCCGAACGTGATGCGGCAGTTGTCCGTGAACAAGCACGTAGCGAAGTAGAACGCCTCAAACAACTGTTGCAAGATGCGGAAAACCGTGACCTGTCCAACAAATCAGTGGAAGACTTGCGAGCCATGTTGGCTGCAGCACAAGCAAAACTGGCGGCACAAGCAACGCCGAATTAATTAATAATGAAAGTCCTGCATTAAGCAGGACTTTTTGTTTTTGAAAATCGTGCACAGGACAACCAATGTGCTAATATAGCCACATGAATTGATTGAACAGGAGTGCTTGAAATGAAAAAATTATTGATGGTTTGCGCATTGGTTGTTTTGACTGGTTGCTCTGCTTTGAATACTGGCTCAACCACTGTAAAACGCAGTGGCTCTCGCTATACGGCAGAGGAAATCCGCACCTACTTGTACAAAATACAAAATGATTTTCCGGGCTGTCCTTTTATCTTTGAAGGGCGTTTGGAAGAACGTTATGGGGCTTGTCGAGTTTGGTGGAACACTCGTGAAGAGACAGCGCGACTTCAAGCCTATCGTGAAGGTCGTATTACGCAATTGGAATACTGCACTGATGTATGGTACAAAAATGGCGGTAGGGATGTCGGTGGAGATTGCCCCGATTCTGTTCGACCGAAAGACCGAATTTTCATCAGAAGATATTAAAGGAAACCCCAGCAAATGCTGGGGTTTTAGTTTGCCTTATTTATTCGGCGTTACCGGTGGTGTTGATTGTATCGGTGTAGGCGATTGTACCGATGACGGACTAAATTGATTGTCTCCAATCCAATATCAGGACACGCTTCTAATGTTTAGATATGGAACCCAGACGGGGTAAGGGAACTATTGAAATCCGGTTGAAATCTGTGATTGGAAAGCATGGAGGAAAAATAAAAGGCTGTATTTTAATATGGTGTCGATAGGCATGCTTAGCTTCAAGATATTCAATAAGATAGGTTTTTGCCTAACCGGAAAATAATCGTCTTTTCCCTTGCAACCAGTTAAAATTGACAGATGGTTAAAACACAGCCAAATAAAAATGCCGTCTGAACATTTCAGACGGCATTTGCTCAAATAAACCTTATCGGCTGTTTATTCAGTCGGATTTATTTTTTCTTTTGCGGAGGCAGGTCGGTACAAGTACCCAATGCCACTTCCGCCGCCATACCGATGGATTCGCCCAAGGTCGGGTGCGGGTGGATGGTTTTGCCGATGTCTGCCGCATCGCAGCCCATTTCGATGGCAAGGCAGACTTCGCCGATCATGTCGCCACCGTTCGGCCCGACAATGCCGCCGCCGATGATGCGGCCGGTTTCGGCATCGAAAATCAGCTTGGTAAAACCGTTGTCGCAACCGTTGGCAATCGCACGACCAGAAGCCGCCCACGGGAAGTTGGCTTTGGTGATTTTGCGGCCGGAAGCTTTGGCAGACAATTCGGTTTCACCAACCCATGCCACTTCAGGAGAAGTGTAGGCAACACCCGGAATGACGCGCGCGTCGAAGTAGGCTTTGTGGCCGGCGCAGTTTTCGGCAGCAACGTGGCCTTCGTGAACGGCTTTGTGCGCCAACATCGGTTGACCGACGATATCGCCGATGGCGTAGATGTGCGGCACATTGGTACGCATTTGTTTGTCCACTTCGATGAAGCCGCGATCGGTTACGGCAACGCCTGCTTTTTCCGCGCTGATGAGTTTGCCGTTAGGCGCACGGCCTGCCGCGACCAGTACGGCATCGTAACGTTGTGGCTCTTTAGGCGCATTTGCACCTTCAAAGGTAACGTAAACACCGTCTTCTTTAGGCTCAACAGCAACAGTTTTGGTGTTGATCATGATGTTGTCAAAACGGTATTCGTTTTGTTTTTGCCATACTTTAACCAAGTCGCGGTCTGCGCCTTGCATCAGGCCGTCCATCATTTCAACCACATCCAGGCGAGAACCCAGCGTGCTGTAAACCGTACCCATTTCGAGACCGATAATACCGCCGCCGATAATCAACAGTTTGCCCGGTACTTCTTTCAGAGCCAATGCGCCGCTGGAGTCGAAAATTCGAGGATCTTCAGGAATGAAAGGCAATTTGGTTACGCGGCTGCCTGCTGCAATGATACAGTTTTTAAAGGCAACGATTTTTTTCTCACCGGTAGGAGTCGCTTGTTCGTACACTTCGCTGGTCGTCAGAGAAACTTCCAAGTGGTGCGGATCTAAGAATTGGCCGTCGCCTTGGATAACGTCCACTTTACGGCTTTTCGCCATACCTGCCAAACCGCCCGTGAGGCGGGAAACTACGCCGTCTTTGTAGGCGCGCAGCATATCGATGTCGAGTTCAGGCTCGGGGTATTTGATGCCGTTTGCAGCCAAGTGGCGCACTTCGTCGATAACGGCAGCATTGTGCAACAGGGCTTTGGAAGGGATACAGCCGACGTTCAGGCAAACGCCGCCCAAGGTTTTATAACGTTCGACGATGGCGACTTTCAAGCCTTCATCGGCAGCGGCAAATGCAGCGGAGTAACCGCCGGGGCCGCCGCCCAATACGACCACGTCGTACTCGGCATCGGCAGAACCGCCGAATTGCGCGGCTTGCGGAGCAGGAGCGGCAGCTTTAGGGGCTTCTTGCGCCGGGGCAGCAGCCGCTTCGGCTTTAGGGGCGACAGCCGTGCCTTCAGCTTCAACGACAACAATCAAACCGCCTTCGGAGATTTTGTCGCCGACTTTGACTTTCACTTCTTTGACCACGCCCGCAACTTCGGCAGGCACGTCCATAGTGGCTTTATCGGTTTCCAAAGTAATCAGGGTATCGTCCACAGCAATGGTGTCGCCTACATTTACTTCAACCGCAATAATATCTACATTTTCGTGACCGCCAATGTCGGGCACTTTCAATTCAACTAAGCTCATGTCTCATCTTTCTGAATGATGTTCAAACTTCCTTTTCAGACGGCACAGGCCGCTATGCCGTCTGAAGCCGATCGGGTTACAGGGTAATGCGGCGGAAGTCTTTCAACAGCTTCGCCAAGAATACGGTGAAGCGCATACCGGCCGCACCGTCGATGACGCGGTGGTCGAAGGACAGGCTCAACGGGCACATCAGGCGCGGGGCAAACTCTTTGCCGTTCCAAACCGGTTTGATTTGGGATTTGCACACGCCCAAGATGGCGACTTCGGGAGCGTTCACAATCGGCGTGAAACCTGTGCCGCCGATGCCGCCCAAGCTGGAAATGGTAAAGCACGCGCCTTGCATTTCTTGCGGTTTAAGCTTGCCTTCGCGGGCTTTTTTGGACAATTCGGTCAATTCTTGGCTAATTTGTTTCAAGCCTTTTTGATCTACGTCTTTGATCACTGGAACAACCAAGCCGTTTGGCGTGTCGGCTGCGAAACCGATGTTGAAGTAGTTTTTCAGCACCAGGTTGTCGCCATCCAGAGAAGCATTGAATTCAGGGAAGGCTTTCAGCGCAGCAACAGAGGCTTTGATGATGAACGCCAACGGAGACAGTTTCACGCCTTCGCGTTCCCATTCTTTGTTCAGCTGTTTGCGGAATTCTTCCAGTTCGGTCATGTCCGCTTCTTCGTGAACGGTAACGTGCGGGATGACTACCCAGTTGCGGGACAGGTTTTGACCGGAAATTTTCTTAATGCGGGACAACTCTTTAACTTCGACATTACCGAATTTAGAGAAGTCCACTTTCGGCCACGGCAGCAAGTCCAGACCGCCGCCCAAAGATGCGCCGGCAGCAGCAGGTTTCGCCGCACCGCCTTGCATCACAGATTTCACAAAGGCTTTAATGTCGTCGCCCATGATACGGCCTTTCAAGCCGGTACCTTTGACTTGACCCAAATCCACGCCCAATTCGCGCGCCAGTTTGCGTGCGGAAGGACCGGCGTGTGCTTTGGCGAAAGCGGCTTCATCGATTTTGGCAGCGGCAGGTGCAGAAGGTGCGGGCGCGGCGGCAGCAGCCGGAACCTGAGCGGCAGCCGGTGCAGGAGCGGCAGCTTGGGCGGCAGGAGCAGGAGCAGCTGCGGCGGAACCGGCGGTTTCTACTTCGATAATGGCAGAACCTTCAGATACTTTGTCGCCAACTTTTACAAATACGGCTTTAACCACACCGGCTTCTGTACATGGTACGTCCATAGTGGCTTTGTCAGTTTCCAAAGTAATCAGGGTGTCGTCAACGGCAACAGTGTCGCCAACTTTAATTTCAACGGCAATAACATCTACGTCAGAGTGGCCGCCGATATCAGGTACAACAACTTGTACGGTAGCACCACCGGCAGGAGCGGCTGCAGGCGCAGCAGCTGGAGCAGTGGGAGCTTCTGCAGCAGGAGCCGGAGCAGCATCAGCAGCGGCAGCATCGGTTTCAACGGTCAGAATCACGCCGCCTTCAGAGATTTTATCGCCAACTTTAACTTTAACTTCTTTCACGACGCCGGCTGCATCGGCAGGTACGTCCATAGTGGCTTTGTCGGTTTCCAATGTAATCAGGGTGTCGTCAACGGCAATAGTGTCGCCTACTTTGACTTCTACGGCGATGATGTCGACGTTTTCATGACCGCCGATATCAGGGACTTTGATTTCTACGATACTCATTTGAGTTCCTTTAATATTTTCAGTTTGATGCCGTCTGAAAACTGTTTCACACGGCATCGGTACAGTTTGTTAAACCATTCAAGCATTCGGTTTTCAGACGGCCTGATGTCTGAACGAAGCAAACAGGCCGTCTGAAACATCAATTAGCGTTTCCAGCTAGGAGCTGAATCGGCTTTGATACCATATTTTTCAATGGCTTGTTGAACGGTTTCTTTGCTGACTTTGCCTTGCTCGGCCAATGCGCTCAATGCAGCAACGGCAACGTTGTAGCGGTCAACTTCGAAGAAGCGGCGCAGGTTGGCACGGCTGTCGGAGCGACCAAAGCCGTCAGTACCCAAGACGTGGTAGTCGTTAGGGATGTAGGCGCGGATACGGTCAGCATAGCTGCGGATGTAGTCGGTAGCGGCAATAACCGGACCGTCATGACCTTGCAGCTGAGAAGTAACAAACGGTACTTTTGCAGTTTCCAAAGGATTCAGGCGGTTGAAGCGTTCCACTTCGATAGCGTCGCGATGCAACAGGTTGAATGATGGGCAAGACCAGATGTCTGCTTCTACGCCGAAGTCGGCTTTCAACAATTCAGCACCAGCAATGACTTCTTGCAGGATGGTACCGGAACCCATCAATTGAACTTTCTTGTCGCCTTTGCCGCCAGCTTTCAGCAGATACATACCTTTCAGGATGTTTTCTTCTGCGCCTTCAGGCATATCTGGGTGAGCGTAGTTCTCGTTCATCAGGGTGATGTAGTAGAACACGTCTTCATTATTGGCATACATACGGCGCAGACCGTCTTGTACGATGACGGCGACTTCGTATTGGAAGGTCGGGTCATAAGATACGCAGTTCGGAATCAGGTCGGCCTGGATGTGGCTGTGGCCGTCTTCGTGTTGCAGACCTTCGCCGTTCAGCGTCGTACGGCCGGCAGTACCGCCCAACAGGAAGCCGCGCGCGTGCATATCGCCCGCCGCCCATGCCAAGTCGCCGATACGTTGGAAACCGAACATGGAATAATAGATATAGAACGGAATCATGGCGAAGTCGCTGTTCGCATAGCTGGTCGCAGCAGCAATCCAGTCAGCCATGGCACCCGGTTCGTTAATACCTTCTTGCAAGATTTGACCGTCAACAGACTCTTTATAGAACATCAGTTGGTCTTTATCTTGAGGAGTGTATTGTTGGCCTTTAGGGTTCCAAATACCGTATTGGCGGAACATACCTTCCATACCGAACGTACGGCTCTCATCAGGAACGATAGGTACCACGCGTTTGCCGATTTTTTTGTCTTTCAGCAAAGTAGACAGGATGCGGACGAAAGCCATAGTGGTTGAGAATTCACGGTCGCCGCTGGATTTCAGTTGAGTCTCAAATGCTGACAGTTCAGGCACTTCCAGAACTTCTTGGGTAGGTTTGCGTTGAGGCAGGTAGCCACCCAAAGCTTCACGGCGTGCATGTAGGTATTTGTATTCTTCGCTGTCGGGAGCAAAAGTCAGGTAAGGCAGGTCACCACTGTCGATTTGCTCGTCGGTAACAGGAATGTCAAAGCGGTCACGGAATTGTTTCAGAGAAGCTTTGTCCATTTTTTTAGCTTGGTGGGCAACGTTTTGACCTTCGCCGGATGCGCCCATGCCGTAACCTTTAATGGTTTTAGCCAAAATGACAGTAGGTTTGCCGTCAGCGTGGTTCACTGCGCGGTCGTAAGCGTTGTACACTTTTTGAGGGTCGTGGCCGCCGCGGTTCAATGCCCAAATCTCATCATCGGTCATATCAGCGACCAATGCTTTCAGTTCAGGCGTATTGAAGAAGTGTTCGCGAACGTATGCACCGTCTTTGGATTTGTAAGTTTGGTAGTCACCGTCCAAGCACTCTTCCATACGTTTGCGCAGGATGCCATCTTTATCTTTTGCCAAGAGGAGGTCCCAACGACGACCCCAGATGACTTTCACAACATTCCAGCCGGCACCGGCAAAGTTGCCTTCCAGCTCTTGAATGATTTTGCCGTTACCGCGTACTGGGCCGTCCAAACGTTGCAGGTTACAGTTGATGACGAATACCAAGTTGTCCAAGCCTTCGCGTGAAGCCAGAGCAATAGCACCTTGGCTTTCAGGTTCATCCATCTCGCCGTCGCCACAGAATACCCATACTTTACGGCCTTTGGTTTTAGCCAGACCGCGAGATTCCAAGTATTTCAGGAAGCGTGCCTGGTAGATTGCCATCAATGGGCCAAGACCCATAGATACAGTTGGGAATTGCCAGAAGTCAGGCAACAGGTGAGGGTGAGGGTAAGAAGGCAGGCCTTTACCGTCAACTTCTTGACGGAAGTTGTTCAATTGGTCTTCGGTCAGGCGGCCTTCGACAAAGGCGCGGGCATAGATGCCCGGGGAGGCGTGTCCTTGGAAAAAGACCAAATCGCCTTCTTCACCTTCACCTTTGGCTTTCCAGAAGTGGTTGAAACCGACTTCGTACATGGTGGCGGCAGATTGAAAAGATGCGATGTGCCCACCCAGTTCCAAATCTTTCTTGCCGGCGCGCAATACGATGGCGGCGGCGTTCCAGCGCACGAATGCGCGGATGCGGTGTTCGATGTTTTGGTCGCCCGGAATGCCTTTTTCGTTTTCAACCGAAACGGTATTCAAATACGGGGTGGTCGTGCCATGTGGCATACGTACGCCTTTGTCGCGGCAGTATTTGACCAGGTTTTCCAAGAGGTATTGCGCGCGTTCGCCGCCTTCATATTCGAGGACGGAGCTTAACGCGTCCAGCCACTCTTGGGTTTCGATAGGGTCAACATCGTGTAATTGGGTGGACATAGTATCTATCCTTTATGTTGAGTGTTTAATCGGCAGGGAGGGTGTAGCCAACCCCTTTATTTTCGTTTGTGAAAAATAATAAGCAAAAACGAAAATTTCTAAATCAAACCGAAACAAAACAATTTAAGTCCAATGTTTTCAAAAAATTATAAAAGTCTTGGAAACAAGGGAAAACTTGAAAAAAATGTTCGGTCTGCTCCACACGAAATCCTATCAGCAATCGGGTCTGCTGGCAAATAACCATGCTTTTAAAAGCAGGTTTTATACTGAAGTTGGCGTTTGGTAAGGACAGGTCTTTTTGATTGCGAAAACATTCTGTTTGATTTTGGTTATATTTTTTCGGAATTGTGGGATGTCGAATCGTTATGTCTCTGCCGGCAATTTCCCTATTGTAGAAAATCTATACACAAGCTTTGTGGATAACCGTGTTGATAAGCCACGGCTTGTGTTAAAAAAGTCTTACGCAACAAATGTACGCTTATTTTGATTAAAAAATAGGCACATTTAAATCTATAAAAATCATGTGATTATGTTCAATATGATGTTTCTGGTCATGTTTTTGCCGTCTGTTATGGGATTTGTCCCGCGCTTGGGGCAGGGGGTGAATTTTGGAGGTTGGTGCAAAACCTGCTTTTTTCGCGTTACAATCTGCACCCGATTTACTTTTGAATCTGCCTGTTTGGAAAAATACTTTTATGAAAGCCAGCCAATTCTTTATCTCTACTTTAAAAGAAGCCCCTGTTGAAGCCGCACTTGCCAGCCACAAGCTGATGATTCGTGCCGGCTTGATCAAAGCCAACGCATCCGGTCTTTATACTTGGATGCCAATGGGTCTGCGTGTATTGCGCAAAGTTGAAAATATCGTGCGTGAAGAAATGGCTCGCGCGGGTAGCGTGGAGCTGCTGATGCCGGTGGTACAACCTGCCGAACTGTGGCAGGAATCCGGTCGCTGGGAATTTTATGGTAAAGAACTGCTGCGCCTGAAAGACCGTCATGACCGCGATTTCTGTATGGGTCCGACTTGCGAAGAAGTCATTGCCGACATCGTGCGCAAAGAAGTCAACAGCTACAAACAACTGCCGAAAAACTTTTACCACATCCAAACCAAATTCCGTGATGAAGTGCGTCCGCGCTTCGGTGTGATGCGTGCGCGCGAGTTTGTCATGAAAGATGCTTATTCCTTCCATGCCGACTACGCCTCGCTTCAGACGACCTATGATGCCATGTATGACGCTTACTGCCGTATCTTCACCCGTCTGGGCTTGGAATTCCGCCCCGTTGCCGCAGATACCGGCAGCATCGGCGGCACCGGTTCGCACGAGTTTCAAGTGTTGGCGGAAAGCGGCGAAGATGTGATTGCATACAGCGACACTTCCGATTATGCCGCCAATGTCGAGCTGGCACCGACCTTGCCGCTCAAAGGCGAACGCGCCGCTGCTCAGGCCGAGTTGACCAAAGTACATACACCAAACGTCAAAACCATTGAGTCTTTGGTTGAATTCCTGAATATTCCGGTTGAACAAACTCTCAAATCCATCGTGGTTGAAGGCGAAAATGAAGGCGAACTTGTCCTGCTGCTGTTGCGTGGCGACCATGAGTTTAACGACATCAAGGCAGAAAAACTGGCGGGCGTGAAATCGCCACTGACCATGGCAAGTCCTGCCGCGATTATCGAACAGTTCGGCGCAAACGGCGGCTCTCTCGGTCCCGTCGGCTTCACAGGCAAAGTCTATGCCGATTTCGCCACTGAAAAAGGCGCGGACTGGGTCATCGGTGCGAACGAAGACGGCTACCACTATACCGGCTTCAACTTCGGGCGCGATGCCGCCGAGCCTGAATTCGTCGATTTGCGTAATGTGGTCGAAGGCGACGAAAGCCCCGACGGGCAAGGCCGTCTGAAACTGGCGCGCGGCATCGAAGTCGGACACGTTTTCCAATTGCGCGACAAATACACCCAAGCCATGAACGTAAGCTTCCTTGACAACAACGGCAAATCGCAAATTATGGAAATGGGCTGCTACGGCATCGGCATCACCCGCGTCGTTGCCGCCGCCATCGAGCAGAATAACGACGAAAAAGGCATCATCTGGACCAAAGCAATGGCGCCGTTTGAAGTCGTTATCGTGCCGATGAACTACAAAAAATCAGACACCGTACGCGAAGCCGCCGACAAAATCTATGCCGAATTGCTGGCGGCAGGCGCGGATGTGCTGCTGGATGACCGCGACGAACGCGCAGGCGTATTGCTGAACGACTCCGAGCTGTTGGGTATTCCGCACCGCATCGTCATCGGCGACCGCGCTTTGAAAGAAAGCAATGTCGAATACGCCGAACGCCGCAACAACGAAGCGCAGGCAGTTGCAATCGGAGAAATTGTTGCGCGTGTAACAGCTTCATTAAATGGGTAAGCTTGGTCAAATGCCGTCTGAAAATAATTTCAGACGGCATTTTTATTTGGGGAGAAAGTGAAGTGGCCTCAGTATTTTTAGAAGGAGAAGCAGTCGAGGTCGGCAATATTTTCTGTATCGGCAGGAACTATGCCGCACATATTGAAGAGTTAAAAAACGAAATACCTTCCGAACCTGTGGTGTTTATGAAGCCGTCAGGCAGCATTTTGAATAGCGGCGGTACAATCTTACTGCCCGAGTTCAGTAGGGATGTGCAGTTTGAGTGCGAACTCGTGCTGCTGGTCGGTAAGGATTCAGACGGCATGGGAGAGGGTGAAGATATTTTGGGATGTGTGGCGGGGTACGGCGTGGGTTTGGATTTGACCGCGCGAGACATCCAATGCCATCTGAAGGCGCAGGGGCTGCCCTGGCTGAAGGCAAAAGGGTTCAGGCATTCCGCGTGCGTGTCGGATTTTGCGGCGGCAGGCAGAATCAGCAATCCCGAGAAGGTGTTGTTTTCATTAAAACAAAACGGCGTATTGAAACAGCGCGGGGATACCGGTTTGATGATTTACCCGATTCGGGAAATTTTACACAAACTGGCGGCGGATTACGGTTTGGGGAAAGGGGATTTGGTGTTTACCGGAACGCCCTCCGGCGTGGGCGCAATCGGTGCGGGGGACAATTTGGCATTGGAGCTGGACGGCTTGGTGCGCGCCTCTTTCACGGTAGGGTGTTAACCGCGCCGCTTAACCCTCACGCCCGTTGAAACATTCCGCCGGACCGCCCTCGAAAAAACCGTGCAAGATGGCTTGCGCCGCCACTTGGTCGAGCACCGATTTGCGTTTTTTGCCGAAGACCTGTGCTTCCGAAAGCAGGCTTTCGGCATAGACGGACGACAGCCGTTCGTCAACCCAATAGACGGGGAGATTGAACCTGCCGTTCAGCCTGCGTCCGAACTTGCGCGACAGGTGCATCATTTCATGTTTCGTGCCGTCGGTATGCACGGGCAGTCCGACGACAAAATAACGCGGCTGCCATTCTTGAACCAGCTTGGCGATTGCCGCGAACTTTTCATCGTTGCTGCCGCCGGTAACGGTGCTCAAAGGATGGGATAGCCCTAATTCCGCGTCTCCTTGTGCCACGCCGATACGCGCTTCGCCGAAGTCGAATGCCAGTGCCGTTCCTTTTGGAATTTTATGCATGGCCGGCTCCCGAAAACAGGGCGAGCGGGTCGATGCCGAGTTTGGCGAATGCGGCGGCGTAACGGTGTTCGTAGGGGATGTCGAACAGGATGTGTTTGTCGGCGGGAACGGTCAGCCACGCATTGTCGGTAAGTTCGCGTTCGAGCTGCCCTTTGCCCCAACTCGAATAGCCTATGCTGATCAAGGCTTTGTCAACCGCACCTTCGCGTGAAATATTTTCAATCACGTCTCGGGAAGAGGTCAGCGCGATGCCGTCTGAAACGCCGATGCTGCTTTGCCAGTTGCCGACCGGCGTGTGGACGACGTAACCGCGCTCGACCTGCACCGGCCCGCCCATCATCACGCTGTCGTGCTGCATCCGCATGGGGATGTTTTTGCCGGTGGCGGAAAAAATCATGTCCATCGTAATCGGAGAGGGTTTGTTGATGGCGATGCCGAGTGCGCCGTCTTCATCGTGTTTGCAGATATAGACGACCGATTGTGAAAAAAATGCGTCTTCCATATCGGGCATGGCGACGAGAAAGTGGTTGGAGAGGTTCATATCAGCGTTTGTCGGGATTTTCTATCGGGTTGGAAATAATGCAGGCGCCGGCAAGCAGTTTGCCGGAAGTATCGGCTTGCACCCCATCGGCTTGCGGTATGCCGCCGCCGAAACAGGAAACCGCGCTTAAGGAATTTTTCGGCGAGCCTTGGACGATTTTATCGCTATAAACCAAATAGGCGAAGGCTTTGCGTTTGGGGTCGTAATAACGGACAATCTGCCGGCTCTTGAACGCGAAGCTCGCACCGTGCTTGAAAACTTCTTTCGGTTTGCGCACGGCGGTTTCGTCAAAAGAAATCGAAGATGCCGTCTGAACGCACGAAACCGATGCGTCGGACGCGTCTTCTCCCGCCTGTCATAGCTCCACTCATGCAGAAGCACGTTGCCGTCCCAGGCATAGCGATGGCATGTGTCGTGCGTCTCTTTAAGGATACGCCTGCCCAAGGCATCGTACTCAAACCTTATGGTGGCACCTTCGGGTGTGCGTACGCTCCTGAGCATGCCGTTGCCGTACCACTCGTAGGCGGTATCTCCCTCCTGCCAGCCATAATGAGCCTGCAATTACTTGTCATTGAGGGAACTAAGACATTAGTACTCTTGATTTTGCCGAAAAGGTCATTATTCCGGTGGCAAAGCCCCAAAACAACTATTGTGACCATCAATTGCTTCTTTTAATACTGGCAATTTTTCATATCCAATTCTTTTAATTCCTGATTTTTTTATTTGTTTTAAAATTTCGTCATTCACAATAATACCTGTTAAAGCGCTTGGAAAGAAAGTGAGATTTGGGATAGATTTATCCACAATATACCAACTATTTAATGGCAAAGGAAAATATAAAACGACTCCGCACTTTTCACATATACTACAAGTTGATTCTTTCCCTCCCCTTATATAAATTCTAAATTTTGGAACAACTGAAATGTATTCTTTGGATACAGTTTTGTTTACATCATAAACCTTTCCTACAAAATATACATTCTCAATATTTTGAATGCCCAGTAATGAAACAATATCTTTATGTAACATTCCAATAAATGTACCTCTTGCGTAGGTAATTGGAGCAAAACTTTTTTTTATTTTTTCATTTAGAAAGACATCAATTGCTGTATGTTTAATGATATTTCCACAATCGCACATTATATTCTCTTGTTTCAATTGATCTATCCAACTGTCATCTCCTTCGGGAACATTTTGTGTGGGGTCGCTAATTTGATAAAACATTTTTTCCATTATGGGTGTACTTTAAAATTTCCTTTATAGATATAATGAAGCTATCAAAATAGGTTTCAGACTATATAATAGATATGGAGGAACTCCTTCTTTTTTAACGGCTCAAGTTATCTTAGATGAAATCTATAAATCTTATCAAGATAACAAACCTGTAAATATCAAGAAATGCCTAAATCATCAATATTCTTTTTAATTACATTCATTTTTTTGCTTTTTGGGTGTACAAGAAATAATGTGTCGTCAGATCATCAAATGTTAGAGCATTTCAAGCTCTACGAGTCTGAATTTGAGAGATTGAGAAAAATTTCTGTTAAGTACGATGGATTTCATTATCCCCCTTATGACGAAACAGATAGTACGGCCCATGTTATCTCATCTAAAGATAAAAAGGAATTGGACTCTTTAATCAAGAGACTGGATATTATTAGTATACAGTATGATGGGATATCAGAAGTATGCTTGCTCTTTCATACATGGGGTGTTTCTATCAGTGGAGGGTACAAGGAGTATGTCTATACTCCAAATCTTGAGAATCATATAAAGAACTACGATAAAGAGGTTGCCTTAGATCCCAGCACTGAAATGTATATCGTAGAAAGAATTACGGAGGAAGATTTGGATCAAGTTGCTCAAAGATATTCTGCAAATATAGAGTTATATCGTCCTATAAAAAATGGTTGGTATATACATCTCAGTCGAGAGAATTGATTCTTGAGATGTATGCTATTCTTTTATATTGATAAGCACGGATATAGTTATTATACTTGGCAACCCGAACGGCGCGTGCCGTTTCTGCAACGCATACATTGTAAAGAAAGCCATGTCCAACGAAAACCGTACCTGTTCCTTTTGCGGAAAATCCAAATCACACGTCAAACATTTGATTGAGGGCGAAAACGCCTTTATCTGCGACGAATGCGTCTCAAACTGTATTGAAATATTGCATGAAGACGGAAATGACGGCACGCCTTCGGAAAGTGCCGGAGGGGAGCCGGAGGAATCCGGCAAGCTGCCCACTCCTGCCGAAATCGTCGCCAACCTTAACGACCACGTTATCGGTCAGGAACAAGCCAAGAAAGCCTTGGCGGTGTCGGTGTACAACCATTACAAACGCCTGCGCCACCCTAAAGCCGGCGGTAATGTCGAATTGTCGAAATCCAACATCCTGCTTATCGGCCCGACCGGATCGGGTAAAACGCTGTTGGCACAATCTTTGGCACGCAAACTGGATGTGCCGTTCGTGATGGCGGATGCAACCACGCTGACCGAGGCAGGTTATGTCGGTGAAGACGTCGAGCAAATCATTACCAAGCTTTTGGGTAAATGTGATTTCGATGTCGAAAAAGCCCAGCGCGGCATCGTCTATATCGACGAAATCGATAAAATTTCACGCAAAAGCGACAACCCGTCGATTACCCGCGACGTATCCGGCGAAGGTGTGCAACAAGCCTTACTGAAACTGATTGAAGGTACGGTGGCTAGTGTTCCGCCCCAAGGCGGTCGCAAGCATCCAAATCAGGAATTTATCAACGTCGATACCACCAACATCCTGTTTATCTGTGGCGGTGCGTTTGCAGGCTTGGAAAAAGTGATTCGCCAGCGCACAGAGAAAGGCGGTATCGGTTTCGGTGCGTCCGTTCACAGCAAGGACGAAAATGCCGACATTACCAAGCTGTTCGGTATTGTCGAACCGGAAGATTTGATTAAATTCGGCCTGATTCCCGAACTGATCGGACGTTTGCCCGTGATTGCAACACTAGAAGAACTGGATGAGGACGCGCTGATTAATATTTTAACCGAGCCGAAAAACGCTTTGGTCAAGCAGTATCAGGTCTTGTTCGGCATGGAAAACGTCGAGTTGGAATTTGAAGAAGGCGCATTGCGTTCCATTGCGCGTCAGGCAATGGAACGTAAAACCGGCGCGCGCGGCCTGCGTTCCATTGTCGAACGCTGCCTGCTCGATACGATGTACCGCCTGCCCGATTTGCAAGGCTTGAAAAAAGTGGTGGTCGGCAAGGCAGTCATTGAAGAGGGCAGGGAACCGGAATTGGTGTTCGAGTCCTGATGGCAAACAAAACCACTTCGGAACGCCGAACCACGTTTCCGAAGCGGTTTTTTGTTTCTGATGCCGTCTGAAGCCTTCCGGTCTTCAGACGGCATCTGCTTTCTGCCTAGGGGCGGTTTGCGGCGGCAAATTCCACCAGCACGTTTTCCAGACGCGCCAAACCTTCCGCCATATCTTCATCGTTCAACAGCAGCGAAGGCGCGAAACGCAATACGTCCGCACCCGCAACCAAAATCATTACGCCGTGTTTCAACGCGGCGGCGGCGATTTCGGATGCGCGTCCGCGATAAGGCGCGTCCAACACGCAGCCGAGCAGCAGCCCCATCCCGCGAACCTGTGAGAACAAGCCCGTTTTCCTGCCCAAATCCAGCAATGCCGTCTGAAGTTTCCGCCCCTGTTCACGGACATGGTTTAAAGTTTCGGGCGCATTGATGATGTCGAATGCGCGGCTGCCGACCGCACACGCCATCGGGTTGCCGCCGAAAGTCGAGCCGTGCGTACCCGGTTGGAAGGCGGCGGCAACCTCTTCCTCCGCCAGCATCGCGCCGATCGGAAAGCCGCAGCCCAAGGCTTTTGCCGAACTCAAAATATCGGGAACAACGCCGTAATGTTCATAGGCAAACAGCCTGCCTGTATGCCCCATACCGGTTTGAACTTCGTCCAAAATCAACAACGCATTGTGCCGGTCGCACAGACGGCGCGCGGTTTGCAAATATTCCGCAGTGGCGGGCAGGATGCCGCTTTCGCCCTGTATCGGCTCGATGATGACCGCGCAGGTCTGTTCGCCGACGGCAGCTTCCAGAGCGGCAATATCGTTGAACGGAACGTGCGTAATACCTTGTGGCAGCGGTGCATAATCCTTGCTGTATTTCGGCTGGCCGCCGACGGACACGGTAAACAGCGTGCGCCCGTGGAAACTGTTGATACAGGCGACGATTTCGCTTTTGCCTCCGCCGAAACGGTCGCGCGCATATTTCCTCGCCAGCTTCAACGCCGCCTCATTCGCCTCCGCGCCCGAGTTGCAGAAAAAAACCTTGTCGGCAAAGCTGTTTGCAACCAATTTTTGCGCCAATTCCTGCGCCGGACGCGTCGTATAGATATTGGAAATGTGCCACAGCTTGTGCATCTGCGCGTTTAAAGCATCGAAAAGGGCAGGGTGGCAGTGTCCCAGCGCGTTAACGGCGATGCCGCCTGAAAAATCAATATATTCACGCCCTTCCGTATCCCAAACGCGGCTGCCTGAAGCGCGTTCGGGAATCATCGGTGCAAAGGCGAAATTGGGGGTCAGATAGTTTTGCATAATTGCTCCTGATTGCGGTTTTGCTCGGGATTATGCACCGTTTTTCAAGGCGGATAAAGGGAAATTGCCGACAATATCGGGTAGCGGTAAAAATAAACTGAAATATTTTCAATAGGATAGATGAAAAATCAAAAAAATTTCGATAAAGTGCTTGAGGCGCGGCAGCGTTTTGATTTAAACTCTCCCCCATATTTTTATCTTCAGACGGCATTTCATCATGCAAGGCAAAATGTTTACAACCGCTTACTGCTATTGGTACCACACAGACGTGCGGTACTTTTTTGCGCTTGCTTGAAATCCATCCCATACGCAAAACAGGCCGCTCGAAAACGGGGCGGCTTTTTTGTTACCTTCACACAGGTCGCCCGATTCGGCAACACACGGCAGAATCAGAAAAATGACCATGAATGCAATGCCCCAAACCGCCGCACAAAACGAAACCCTGCACACTTGCAGCATTATTGTCGATGATGCACGGGATTTTTCCCCCATGCTTCTTAATGCAGGGCGGGACGACATACTCATCAGCGAATCGATGATTCCGCAAATCCGCACCGTTGCCGCCCTGATAGCCGCCGAACGGCACGACTTCAGCCGCAGCAGCCCCGCCGAGTTTACCGATGCCGCCGATTTTTTTGCCGCACGGATTCTCGTATTGGGTGTGCGACGCTTCCATCTTGACGTATCGCTGCTTCAGATTTTGAAAACCGCAAACAAGCGCGCCCGCCGCTTTGCCGAAAAACACCGCCTGTTTTTCACACCCGCACAAGCCGAATTGAGCCTGAACAAACACAAAAACCGCCGCCTGCTGACCGTAGAAACCGAACACGAAGTCGAAAACAAAGGCAACCCAGTCGCCAACAGCCTCGCATTTGTCCGCAAACTGCACACCCTGCCCCTGTAAACATCACGATTTGTCGGCAGAATGCTTGCCAAAATTCCCGACGGCGATACAATAAAACCGATTTTCCACCCAAACAGGACACACATGAAAAAAATCATCGCCTCCGCGCTTATCGCAACATTCGCACTCGCCGCCTGCCAAGACGACACGCAGGCGCGGCTCGAACAGCAGCAGAAACAGATTGAAGCCCTGCAACAGCAGCTCGCACAGCAGGCAGACGATACGGTTTACCAACTGACTCCCGAAGCAGTCAAAGACACCATTCCTGCCGAAGCACAGGCAAACGGCAACAACGGGCAACCCGTTACCGGTAAAGACGGGCAGCAGTATATTTACGACCAATCGACAGGAAGCTGGCTGCTGCAAAGCTTGGTCGGCGCGGCGGCAGGCGCGTTTATCGGCAACGCGCTGGCAAACAAATTCACACGGGCAGGCAACCAAGACAGTCCCGTCGCCCGGCGCGCGCGTGCAGCCTACCATCAGTCCGCACATCCCAATGCGCGCACCAGCAGGGATTTGAACACGCGCAGCCTCCGTGCAAAACAACAGGCGGCGCAGGCGCAGCGTTACCGCCCGACAACGCGCCCGCCCGCCAATTACCGCCGCCCCGCTATGCGCGGTTTCGGCAGGAGGCGGTAAACCCGTCGCGCCAATGCCGTCTGAAGGGCTTTCAGACGGCATTTTTGCATTTGTTAGGGGGGCATTGTTATGTTGCCGTTTGATTTTCAGACGGCATTTCGTTTCCAAGCGTTTGATGTCGGGATGGAAATTTTGACTTACGTGCGTTGGCAGGGCGGCATTGTCATGCCGCCGTTGGGTTTTCAGACGGCATCATATCGAACCGTCAAACCGTAGGGCGAGCATTCTTGCCGACCGATGCAAGGGCGGGATTTGGCGGGCGGGAATGCCCACCCTGCATCTGAACCTTTCCGCGTCATTCCCGCGTAGGAAGGAATCTAGGTATTTGAATTTACATAAATTTCAATCGTTACCAAAGCGGAAAAGGGTTTTTATTGCAGCCTAATCCTTTGGGTATCAAAGCCGGGCGGTGCTGAAACATTATAAAGGGTTTATTACACCAAGAGGAACAGCATATCCAATTTATGGAAGATAAGGAAATGATATGATATCTATTTTTAAAGTTTATTACGATATTTATGAATTTAATGGAGAACTATTAAAAAGATGTATATTTTTAGATGAAGAAAATAATGAAATAATTAAAGATAGAATATATGAATACTTAATTTATGTTTTAACAGGAGACCTTTATCTACAAAAAGACATTGATGAAAATTTAGAATTTATCCATCAAGCAGAAAATAATCCCAATGAAGTTTATTCAGGAGGTGGACAAGGT
>NZ_CAUIZY010000013.1:0-53702 GCF_962747855.1 Neisseria blantyrii | reverse complement strand
GGCGGTCTGAATAATGGTGGCATCAACGACAGCGGCGGATGCTTTCTCTACTTTTAGGCCTTTTTCAGTCAAATGGACAACAGGGGATAGGCGGGACGGCCGCGGTGGTCTCGAAGGTAACGGGTTTTTTGACGATTCAGGTATCGTTCGATCGGTTGCCAATCAATCACTTGATCCAACTTCAATAGTGGGAAGCGGCTGATGTGTTTGGCAATCATGGCTTGTGCAGTTTGCCGGAAGAAGGTGCTCGTGAGAAATCCCCTAAATGTCTTGGTGGGAATTTAGGGGATTTTGGGGAATTTTGCAAAGGTCTTAGGCTACCTGAAAAGTTTGGGAGATTTTCAGGTAGCCTTTGGTATTGGGCGCAACAGATGCAGGTACAGATTAGGCGGTGCGCCGTAATCGCACGAATGCCGATTCAACCCAAGCAGACATCAGTATTTGGGAAGCGGGTGTTTGATGGAGCAAAGGTTGTACGAAGGGTGGAAGGCAACCTGTGGGTGTTTGGTATGGTTGCGCTTGAAAAAACGTGTTTTAAGGGGCAAATGCCGTCTGAAAATCGGTTTCAGACGGCATTTTCGATTTATTCAAAGCAAACAGAAAAAGGCAGCAATATTTTGCAGTCTTCCTATTCACACAAGCGTTTTAGAATGTTGCGGCTACGCGGAAGCCGTACTCGTTAAACTCTTCGCTGTCTGTTTTGGTTTTGGTAGTATTCGAGACAAATTCGGCAGACTTGCGGATTGCGCGGTGGCGGTAGTATGGGTCAAACTCTACGCCGAGACTGCCGGTCAGTTGTTTGCCCATATTCAGCCCGTTGCTGACGAACCGGCCTTTGGAGTTTAGGTTGGCATCTTGGGAGGCAATTGCTATTTTGTTTTTGTTGCGGAGATAGACAGCCACCCCGCTTATGGCTTCAGAAACCAGCCTTCGCCAAGGTTTTGACGGATTTTACCATCTGCTTGCTGGGGGAGGCGTTCGCTTTTTGGACAGGCGTAGCCGCAGCACTTTTCTCCCAGATAACGTTTAACTTGGACGCGCTCCAAACCGCCACGGAAACGTGTGGATTCACCGACCGGTTGGGTGTGGGTATAACCGGCATACACGGCAGCCGTTTTGCCTATTGCGCCGTTAGCGATGTGTGAATTCCCTCTTTTGTCGTCTGCATCGTTTTGCTTCAGGCGTACTCTGTCTCAAAACGCATACTGTGGCGTTCGTTGAACGGAAGCCGATGGACGGTGTGCGTTGTTTTTCTTTCAAATTGCCGGTAGTGGCTTTGCCTTTAACATAAGCGGAAAGACTTTGTATTCGCTTTTGCCGTTAGATTCGGGAATGTCGGTTACCGTAACGGCGGACACGGCTGCAAGTGAGAGTGCAAGCAGGGTTTTTTTCATGTTTTTATAATGAGGATAAATAAATGGAGAAAGTGTGGGAAATACCCGCATTCCAATAAAATCTTTTTTCAAGCAATTAGTTCTTTTGTTTTCAACATTTTCCTTGCGTATGAAATCTTGCCGGATGTGCAGGCGGAATCGGCAGCGAGGTGTCCTGTACCAGATTGTCGTGGAAACGGGAAAACGGATGTTCCGTACGGTTTTGCCCTAATGAATGGCGGGTATTGTTTTTATCAATCTGTTTCTTTTTCTTTGAAATAAAATTCCTAAAATATTAAAAATATGAAATTTAAAATCTATGAAAAAAGATATATCAGTTATTTTGAAATAAAATAGCTTTGTAGTAATATGTTGCACTTGTTTGTGCAAGGTAAACGATGTAACCTAAGCCGCGTATAAAAACCCATCAGGAAAGATGCAAGATGACACACCATTACCCCACAGACGATATTAAGATTAAAGAAGTTAAAGAGTTGTTGCCGCCGATTGCCCATCTTTACGAGCTGCCGATTTCCAAAGAGGCTTCGGGTCTGGTTCACCGTACGCGCCATGAGATTTCGGATTTGGTGCATGGTAAGGATAAACGGCTCTTGGTCATTATCGGGCCGTGTTCGATTCACGATCCGAAAGCGGCGTTGGAATATGCGGAGCGTTTGTTGAAACTCCGTAAACAGTATGAAAACGAGCTTTTGATCGTGATGCGAGTTTATTTCGAGAAGCCGAGAACGACGGTGGGTTGGAAAGGTTTGATTAACGACCCGCACTTGGACGGAACATTCGATATCAATTTCGGTTTGCGTCAGGCGCGCAGCCTGTTGTTGTCCCTGAATAATATGGGCATGCCTGCCTCTACCGAATTTTTGGATATGATTACACCCCAGTATTATGCCGACCTGATTTCTTGGGGGGCAATCGGTGCACGGACGACTGAAAGCCAGGTCCACCGTGAATTGGCAAGCGGTCTGTCCTGTCCCGTCGGCTTTAAAAACGGTACGGACGGTAATTTGAAGATTGCAATTGATGCAATTGGTGCGGCGAGCCATTCCCATCATTTCTTGTCTGTAACTAAAGCCGGACATTCCGCCATTGTCCATACCAGTGGCAATCCAGATTGTCATGTTATTTTGCGGGGCGGTAAAGAGCCGAATTATGATGCGGAACACGTCAGTGCTGCGGCGGAACAACTGCGTGCGGCAGGCGTAACCGACAAGCTGATGATTGATTGCAGCCATGCTAACAGCCGCAAGGATTATACCAAGCAGATGGACGTGGCACGGGATATTGCCGCCCAATTGGAACAGGACGGGAGCAATATTATGGGTGTAATGGTAGAAAGCCATTTAATAGAAGGCAGACAGGATAAGCCGGAAGTTTACGGTAAGAGCATTACCGATGCGTGTATTGGTTGGGGCGCGACTGAAGAACTGTTGGCATTGTTGGCAGGTGCAAACAAAAAACGTATGGCGCGCGCCGGTTGAGATTTTTGATACGGAATATCATAAAATGCCGTCTGAAGCTTTCAGACGGCATTTTTATGGAGACGACATGACTAAAATAACCTTAATTGCAGCGTGTGCGGAGAATCTGTGCATTGGGGCGGGCAATGCGATGCCTTGGCACATCCCCGAAGATTTCGCATTTTTCAAAGCCTATACCTTGGGCAAACCCGTCATTATGGGGCGGAAAACGTGGGAATCCCTGCCCGTCAAACCCCTGCCCGGACGGAGGAACATCGTCATCAGCCGGCAGGCGGATTATTGCGCGGCAGGCGCGGAAACGGCGGCAAGTTTGGAGGCGGCATTGGCATTGTGCGCCGGCGCGGAAGAAGCCGTCATTATGGGCGGCGCGCAGATATACGCACAAGCGATGCCGTTGGCGACCGATTTGCGGATAACCGAAGTCGGCCTGACTGTGGAAGGTGATGCATTTTTCCCCGAAATAGACCGGACGTATTGGAAAGAAGCAGAGCGGACGGAACGCCGTGTCAGCAGCAAAGGCGTTGCATATACATTCGTGCATTACCTCAAGGGATAACCGCAAGGCAGATGCCGTCTGAAGCCGTTTCAGACGGTATTTTTCCAGCTTGAGAACGGGTGTTTGCTCAAATAAGCATTGGTAAACATACCGTCGGCAGTGATTTCCCGCCCCAGCCAGTCCGGGCGGTCAAAATCGGCATTTTCGTCGGGCAACTCGATTTCCGCGACGACCAAAGGCGCGTTTTCGCCAAGGAAAACATCGACTTCAAACAGGCTGCCGCCCCATCTGACCGGATAACGCCGTTTTTCCATCTTAAACGGGCACATCGTTTCCATCATCTTTTCCGCATCGGCAAGCGGGATTTCGTATTCAAACTCACTGCGGCTGATTTCCGAAATATAGCCTTTCAGCGTCAGCCACGCCCGTTTTCCGGCAATGCGGACGCGGACGGTGCGTTCTTTTTCAACAGAAAGATAACCCTGCCTCAACAGTAGCGGCTCATCGGCGTATCGCCGCCAGTTGTCGTTTTCAATCAAAAAACGGCGTTCGATTTCTATCGGCATAAGATGCTCCGTCAAAACGGTTTGAACACGACCAGATACAGCGCGGCAACCATCAGCAACACGGGGATTTCGTTGAACACGCGATACCAGCGGTGTGAAAAAGCATTGCTGTAATCCTGAAAACGGCGCAGCAGCACGCCGCAATACAGTTGATAGGCCAAGAGCATCAAGCCCAAACACAGTTTGACGTGAACCCAGCCGCTGCCCCACCAGCCGGCGGCAAACGGTATCGCCGCGCCGAACACGACCGCGCCGAAACCCAAAGGCGACATAAAACGGTACAACCGCACCGCCATATCCGACAGGCGCACATACTCGGGATTGCCGCGCGGCGCATCAATCATCGCCATATTGACGAAAATCCTCGGCAGGTAAAACAGCCCTGCAAACCACGAAATGACAAAAAACAAGTGAAACAGTTTGAACCAAGAAAACATCATCGCCCACACCCTGCCGAAAAGCGGTATTGTACAGGCAAACCGCTTGGGAAACGTGATAAAATCAGGCGGATAAACAAATCGAATAAATCCTTACCGCAAAACGGAGGCAAAATGCTCAAATCCATCGAACTCAATTCCCACATCCGCAACCGCCTTGCAGCATATCTGAAAGGCAGGGGTATGGATTTTCAGACGGCGATGCAGGAAGAAAAAGGCAACAAAGAAATCGCCGCCATCGTCCACAGCGGTCTGCCTACTCTGGTACGCAAACTGTATTCCGAACAAAAAATGCAGAAGTTTTTTTGGGAAAAGCGGGATTTGATTGCCGATTACATCAGCCGCCGGATGCAGGGATAGGCGGCTGAAATCTGTTCTCAGTGAAAAGACAATATGGCGGATTGAAATAAAAATACGCTTATCGTCCTTCCCGCCCGCGCGGTAATCCGGCTTGTTCGGTTTCGGTTATTTTTCGTTTCGTAACTTTTGAGCCGTCATTCCCGCGCAGGCGGGAACCCAGACCTTTAAACTCCGGCCATCTCTGATAAATTCTTGCGGCATTAAAATTCTAGATTCCCGCTTTCGCGGAAATGACGGCGGAGAGTTTTTAGTTTTCCCGATAAATGCACATCATCCAAAATCCCGTTATTCCCACAAAACAGAAAATCAAAACAACAATCTGAAATTCCGTCATTCCCGCGCAGGCGGTAATCTGAACACGTCCGTAGGGAAACCTATATCCCGTCATTCCCACGAAAGTGGGAATCTAGGATGCAGGGGAAACCGTTTTATCCGATAAGTTTCCGCCCCGAAAGGTCTAGATTCCCGCTTTCGCGGGAATGACGGCGGAGGGGTTTTTTGTTTTTCCTGATTTTTCATTGTGGTGTAGTTTTATGTAGTATATAATCATTATAATTTTAACACTTGACAAAGGAAGATTTCTCATGACACTGAAAGCAAGCAAGCAAGCAAGCAAGCAAGCAAGCAAGCAAGCGGTCGGGTTAATCTATTAACATTATCTGTTTTATCACTGTTTTGCACGCCATATGCTTGGGGTTCGGATGCGTACGATCCCGTCAAAGAAGCCGAGATTAGTAACCAATTTATCTTGAAGGATGCGGAAAACAGAAATTCCCACGTTTGGCGCGGCCCGTGCAGTGTGTCTTTTGATTGCTTCGGTACTTTCAGTTATCAGCTCGGTTCAAATACTCGTTCTACCGAAATCGGCAACGATACCGATTTTTCATTTTCAGACAAGCCGGCAAACGGCGTTTCCCATTATTTTTCCAGCGGCAAAACCGATCAAAATTCATCCGAATACGGGTATGACGAAATCAATATCACGGGTAAAAACTACAATAGCGGCATCCTCGCCGTCGATAATATGCCTGTTGTTAAGAAATATATTACAGATCATTACGGGGCTGATTTAAAGCAGGCGGTTAAGGATCAATTAAAGGATTTATACAAAACAAGACCCGAAGATTGGGAAAAAAATAAAAAAATAGTTGAGGAAGTATATAGAAAACAGCTTGGAGGAACATTTGATATACTTAAACAGAAAAGACCCAATATAATTAATCAATTGATAGAAGACGCCGTACTTACTCCTTATACACCACAGACTAATCTCGACAACATCTTCAATAAAACACTGCACGTCAAAATCGAAAACAAATCCCACGTCGCCGGACAGGTGTTGGAACTGACCAAGATGACGCTGAAAGATTCCCTTTGGGAACCGCGCCGCCATTCCGACATCCATACGCTGGAAACTTCCGATAATGCCCGCATCCGCCTGAACACGAAAGATGAAAAACTGACCGTCCATAAAGCGTATCAGGGCGGCGCGGATTTCCTGTTCGGCTACGACGTGCGGGAGTCGGACGAACCCGCCCTGACCTTTGAAGACAAAGTCAGCGGAAAATCCAATGTGGTTTTGGAACGCCGGCCGGAAAATCTGAAAACGCTCGACGGGCGCAAACTGATTGCGGCGAAACAAGCCGATAAAGATGCGTTTGGTTTGGATAAAACCTATAAATCCGGGCTGTACGAATTATTGCTCAAGCAATGCGAAGGCGGATTTTGCTTGGGCGTGCAGCGTTTGGCTATCCCTGAGACGGAAGCGGTTTTATATGCCCAACAGGCTTATGCGGCAAATACTTTGTTTGGGCTGCGTGCCGCCGACAGGGGCGACGACGTGTATGCCGCCGATCCGTCCCGTCAAAAATTGTGGCTGCGCTTAATCGGCGGACGGTCGCATCAAAATATACGGGGCGGCGCGACTGCGGACGGGCGGCGCAAAGGCGTGCAAATCGGCGGCGAGGTGTTTGTACGGCAAAATGAAGGCAGCCGACTGGCAATCGGCGTGATGGGCAGCAGGGCTGGCCAGCACGCATCAGTCAACGGCAAAGGCGGTGCGGCAGGTAGTTATTTGCATGGTTATGGCGGGGGTGTTTATGCTGCGTGGCATCAGTTGCGCGATAAACAAACGGGTGCGTATTTGGACGGCTGGTTGCAATACCAACGTTTCAAACACCGCATCAATGATGAAAATCGTGCGGAACGCTACAAAACCAAAGGTTGGACGGCTTCTGTCGAAGGCGGCTACAACGCGCTTGTGGCGGAAGGCGTTGTCGGAAAAGGCAATAATGTGCGGTTTTACTTGCAACCACAGGCGCAGTTTACCTACTTGGGCGTAAACGGCGGCTTTACCGACAGCGAGGGGACGGCGGTCGGACTGCTCGGCAGCGGTCAGTGGCAAAGCCGCGCCGGCATTCGGGCAAAAACCCGTTTTGCTTTGCGTAATGGTGTCAATCTTCAGCCTTTTGCCGCTTTTAATGTTTTGCACAGGTCAAAATCTTTCGGCGTGGAAATGGACGGCGAAAAACAGACGCTGGCAGGCAGGACGGCGCTCGAAGGGCGGTTCGGTATTGAAGCCGGTTGGAAAGGCCATATGTCCGCACGCATCGGATACGGCAAAAGGACGGACGGCGACAAAGAAGCCGCATTGTTGGTCAAATGGCTGTTTTGATGCGTCGGGAAATGTTTTGACGCACAGGCGGCACACCTGCACGGCCCCGCGCGCCGCCCCGCAAACCGATCCGAACCCTGCCGCCCCGAAGGGCGGGGCATAATGATGAAACCGGCGGGAAACCGCCGGTTTTTTGCTGCCGTCTGAAACCCGATTCTGGCTTCAGACGGCATTGTCGCGGCATCGGGCGGCAGGGTTTGGAACAGCGGCATAAAAAACTGATACAATCCGCCAGTTGATAATGGTTATTTTTTATTTTTATTTTTGTGGGAAGACATTTATGCCTGCACGAAACAGATGGATGCTGTTGCTGCCTTTATTGGCAAGCGCGGCATATGCCGAAGAAACACCGCGCGAACCAGATTTGAGAAGCCGTCCCGAGTTCAGGCTTCATGAAGCGGAGGCCAAACCGATCGACAGGGAGAAGGTACCGGGGCAGGTGCGGGAAAAAGGAAAAGTTTTGCAGATTGACGGCGAAACCCTGCTGAAAAATCCCGAATTGCTGTCCCGCGCGATGTATTCCGCAGTAGTTTCAAACAATATTGCCGGTATCCGCGTTATTTTGCCGATTTACCTACAACAGGCGCAGCAGGATAAGATGCTGGCACTTTATGCACAAGGGATTTTGGCGCAGGCAGACGGTAGGGTGAAAGAAGCGGTTTCTCATTACCGGGAATTGATTGCTGCCCAACCCGACGCGCCCGCCGTCCGTATGCGTTTGGCGGCGGCATTGTTTGAAGACAGGCAGAACGAGGCGGCGGCAGACCAGTTCGACCGCCTGAAGGCGGAAAACCTGCCGCCGCAGCTTATGGAACAGGTCGAGCTGTACCGCAAGGCATTGCGCGAACGCGATGCGTGGAAGGTAAACGGCGGTTTCAGCGTTACCCGCGAACACAATATCAACCAAGCTCCGAAACAGCAGCAGTACGGTAACTGGACTTTCCCGAAACAGGTGGACGGCACGGCGGTCAATTACCGGCTCGGCGCGGAGAAAAAATGGTCGCTGAAAAACGGCTGGTACACGACGGCGGGCGGCGACGTGTCCGGCAGGGTTTATCCGGGGAATAAGAAATTCAACGATATGACGGCAGGTGTTTCCGGCGGCATCGGTTTTGCCGACCGGCGTAAAGATGTCGGGCTGGCAGTGTTCCACGAACGCCGCACCTACGGCAACGACGCTTATTCTTACGCCAACGGCGCACGCCTTTATTTCAACCGTTGGCAAACCCCGAAATGGCAAACGCTGTCTTCGGCGGAGTGGGGGCGTTTGAAGAATACGCGCCGGGCGCGTTCCGACAATACCCATTTGCAAATTTCCAATTCGCTGGTGTTTTACCGGAATGCGCGCCAATATTGGACGGGCGGTTTGGATTTTTACCGCGAGCGCAACCCCGCCGACCGTGGCGACAATTTCAACCGTTACGGCCTGCGCTTTGCCTGGGGGCAGGAATGGGGCGGCAGCGGCCTGTCTTCGCTGTTGCGCCTCGGCGCGGCGAAACGGCATTATGAAAAACCCGGCTTTTTCAGCGGTTTTAAAGGGGAAAGGCGCAGGGATAAAGAATTGGACACATCTTTGAGCCTTTGGCACCGGGCATTGCATTTCAAAGGCATCACGCCGCGCCTGACGCTGTCGCACCGCGAAACGTGGAGTAACGATGTGTTTAACGAATACGAGAAAAATCGGGTGTTTGTCGAGTTTAACAAAACGTTCTGATGTTTGGCGTGTTCTATAGTGGATTAACAAAAATCAGGACAAGGCGACGAAGCCACAGACAGTACAGATAGTACGACAAGGCGAGGCAACGCCGTACTGGTTTAAAGTTAATCCACTATATTTCAATCTGCTGTCAATTGAACCGGTACGCTGCAAGACTGAAAAATGCCGTCTGAAACGTTTCAGACGGCATTTTCTCGGCGTGAGGGTTTAGGCTTCGACAACTTTGCCGCGCAGGGAGAAGGTGTAGGCCTCGGTGATTTCCAAATCGATCATTTGGTTAATCATGTCGGGTGTGCCGGTAAAGTTGACCACGCGGTTGTTGGCGGTGCGGGCTTGCAGTTGGTCGGGGTCTTTTTTGGAGATACCTTCGACCAGGCAGCGTTGTACCGTGCCGATCATGGTTTGGTTGATGCGCGCGGTTTCGGCTTCGATGACTTCGTTCAAAGCTTCGAGGCGGCGCACTTTTTCTTCGTGCGGCGTGTCGTCGTGCAGGTTGGCAGCAGGCGTGCCAGGGCGCGGACTGTAAATAAAGACGAAACTCAAGTCGAAGGCAATGTCTTTCACCAGTTTCAAGGTTTGCTCGAACTCACGCTCGGTCTCGCCCGGGAAGCCGACGATAAAGTCGGAGCTGAGGCATAAATCAGGACGGATGGCACGCAGTTTGCGGATGATGGATTTGTATTCCAAGGCGGTGTAGCCGCGTTTCATCGCGCTCAATACGCGGTCGGAACCGCTTTGAATCGGCAGGTGCAGGTGGGAAACCAGCTTCGGCAGGTCGCGGTAGCACTCGATAATCGCGTCGGTAAATTCGCGCGGATGGCTGGTGGTAAAGCGCAGGCGTTCGATGCCGGGGATTTCGTGGACAATGCGCAACAAAGTGGCAAAGTCGCAGATTTCGCCGTTTTCCATTTCGCCGCGATAGGCATTGACGTTTTGGCCTAAGAGGTTGATTTCTTTAACGCCTTGTTGCGCCAAACCGGCAATCTCGGTCAATACGTCGTTGAGCGGACGGGAGAATTCTTCGCCGCGGGTGTAAGGGACGACGCAGTAAGAGCAATATTTGGAACAGCCTTCCATAATGGAAATGAATGCCGAACCGCCTTCTACGCGCGCAGGCGGCAGGTGGTCGAATTTTTCGATTTCGGGGAAGGAAATATCGATTTGTGAGAGTCCGGTGGTTTCTTTGTCAACGATGAGTTTGGGCAGGCGGTGCAGCGTTTGCGGGCCGAAAACCACGTCCACATACGGCGCGCGTTTGACGATGTTTTCGCCTTCTTGCGAGGCGACGCAGCCGGCAACGCCGATGATGAGGTCGGGATTTTTTTCTTTGAGCGGGCGCACGCGGCCCAAATCGGAGAAAACTTTTTCTTGCGCTTTTTCACGCACGGAACAGGTGTTGAACAAGATGATGTCGGCGTCGTCGGGCTGGGTAACCTGCTCGATGCCGCCGTGTTCTTCGGCAAGGACGGACAGCATTTTTTCGCTGTCGTACTCGTTCATTTGGCAACCGAAGGTACGGATAAATACTTTTTTCATGGTTTGTGTCTTTCTCAGGCAGCCGTAATTGCGGGGCTGATTGTTGTTGGAATGAAAAAATTTCAGACGGCATGACGGTGCCGTCTGAAAATCGGTGCGGATTATAGCACGATGTGGGTTTTGTAAACAGAATATTGTTTTTAATATGAATTTATTCGGTTTGGACGGCTGTATAATGAAGGTTTGATTTGACGGAGATGTATATGAGACCAGTTGTATGGGCGGCATTGCTGCTGTGTGCGTGTACCAGCAATTTCGGCGACAGGGAACATCAGTTCCTGCGTGATCAGACGGAAGAAAAAATCGCTCAGTTTGTGGTTAGGGGCAAGACGACCCGGGCGGAAGTGGAAGCGCGTTTCGGGCGGCAAAATCCGTTCGGCTGTTATGCCTATCACGAGGTCAGCCTGCCGCTTTACAATTTTCTGCCGACCAATTTCATTTATATGAAATCGGAGCGGCGGCATTGGGAGTGGTGTGTGGATTACGACGGGGAGGGAGTCGTCCGAGACTACCGCTTTACACATAAAGTGGAAAAAGACGAGCGTTCCGTCATCCGGGATGCGGTTGGCGTCATCCGCAAAGAAGCGGGCAAATCCTTGTCGCAACCTGAAAAATGATAAAATGGGGCTTTCTGCTTCCAAGCCCGAAACCTGCCGTTCAGACGGCATTTGAGGATAAATATGAACCGTAACGAAATTTTATTCGACCGCGCCAAGGCGGTCATCCCCGGCGGTGTGAATTCGCCAGTCCGCGCATTCGGCAGCGTCGGCGGCGTGCCGCGCTTTATCAAAAAAGCCGAAGGCGCGTATGTTTGGGACGAAAACGGCACGCGCTACACCGACTATGTCGGTTCGTGGGGGCCCGCGATTGTCGGACACGCGCACCCCGAAGTCATCGAAGCCGTGCGCGAAGCCGCGTTAGGCGGTTTGTCGTTCGGCGCGCCTACCGAGGGCGAAATCGTCATCGCCGAAGAAATCGCCAAAATCATGCCGTCCGTCGAACGGCTGCGCCTTGTCAGCTCCGGTACCGAAGCCACCATGACCGCCATCCGTCTGGCACGCGGTTTTACCGGTCGCGACAAAATCATCAAATTTGAAGGCTGCTACCACGGCCATTCCGACAGCCTGTTGGTGAAAGCAGGCAGCGGTCTGCTCACCTTCGGCAATCCTTCTTCCGCCGGTGTGCCTGCCGACTTTACCAAACACACTTTAGTCCTCGAGTACAACAATATCGCCCAACTCGAAGAAGCCTTTGCTCAAAGCGGCAATGACATTGCCTGTGTGATTTTGGAGCCTTTCGTCGGAAATATGAACCTTGTCCGCCCGACCGAAGCCTTCGTCAAAGCCCTGCGCGAATTGACTGAAAAACACGGCGCAGTGTTGATTTACGACGAAGTGATGACCGGTTTTCGCGTCGCGCTCGGCGGCGCACAATCGCTGCACGGCATCACGCCCGACCTGACCACGATGGGCAAAGTCATCGGCGGCGGTATGCCGCTTGCCGCGTTTGGCGGGCGCAAAGACATTATGGAATGTATTTCCCCGCTGGGCGGCGTGTATCAGGCAGGCACCTTGTCGGGCAACCCGATTGCTGTCGCCGCAGGCTTGAAAACGCTGGAAATCATCCAGCGCGAAGGCTTCTATGAAAACCTGACCGCCTTGACACAACGCCTTGCCAACGGTATTGCCGCCGCCGCCAAAGCGTACGGTATCGAGTTTGCCGCCGACAGCGTAGGCGGTATGTTTGGTTTGTATTTTGCCAGCCATACGCCGCGAAACTATGCCGATATGGCGCGATCCAATATCGACGCTTTCAAACGCTTCTTCCACGGCATGCTCGACCGCAATGTCGCCTTCGGCCCGTCTGCTTATGAAGCAGGTTTCGTTTCCGCCGCGCATACGCCCGAGCTGATTGACGAAACGGTTGCGGTTGCGGTTGAAGTGTTCAAGGCGATGGCTGCATGATGTTTTGACGAACAGGGTTTTTCTGTTCGATTTGTTTGGCAGATTGAAGTAAGAATGCACACCGCCGTCATTCCCGCGCAGGCGGGAATCCAGACCTTTCAGTTTCTGTAATGATTGAAAATAACGTGCCGAAATCAGCCGCACCCGGCAGGAAGCCGCCGCCACCTGAAACAATGCCGTCTGAAGCCTTCAGACGGCATTTTATCGGAAGCGCATCAGAAAAAACGGATAGCGACATATGCGGTAAAAGCAAGGGCAATTACATAGATAAACCCCTTTATAAATTCAAAAGTCTCATCTATATCGCTATATTTTTCTTTCAGTTCGTCAGATTTTCGATAACGTTTCATTTTCAAGACCACTTCATGACCAACAAGCCCGACCTTCCGGATTCCCGCCTGCGTGGGAATGACGGGCGTGTATATTTTTGATTTCAATCTGCTGTAAAAATGCCGTCTGAAATGCAAACAGCGTTTCAGACGGCATTGTTTGTTTCTTATTGCGCTTCGGCTTTCGGGGCGGAAATCAGAAAGTGTTCGCGGTAGTGGCGCATTTCTTCGATGCTCTCCAAAATGTCGTCCAATGCCTTGTGCGAACCGCGTTTGACGACGCTTTTGGCAACGGGCGGATTCCAGCGTTTGGCAAGCTCTTTCAGCGTAGAAACGTCGAGGTTGCGGTAGTGGAAGTAGTTTTCCAGTTTCGGCATATATTTGACCATAAAACGCCGGTCTTGGTGGATGGAGTTGCCGCACATCGGCGTGGCGCGTTCGGGTACCCATTCCGACATAAAGTCCAGCAGTTTCTGTTCGACTTCGGCTTCGGTATGCGACGATTCGCGTACGCGCTGTGTCAGCCCCGTCCTGCCGTGTGTGGCGGTGTTCCACTCGTCCATATTGTCGAGCAGCTCGTCGCTTTGGTGGACGGCGTAAACTTCGGATTGTGCCAATACATTCAAATCCGAGTCGGTAATAATCATCGCGACTTCGATAATGCGGTTGGTTTCGGGATTCAGCCCCGTCATTTCCATATCGAGCCAGCAGAGGTTGTTTTTATCCTGCATGATGTTTCCTTTGCTTGTCAGCGTTTTGTCCCGCTCAATCGTGCCCATCCTTCTTCGGTTTCCGCAGGATCGAGATCGAACCATTGGCTGTAAATGCCGCTGAGTTCTTCGATTTGTTCGTCCAACAAACCGGATAACACGATGCGGCCGCCTTGTTTGGTGCGGGCGGCGAGCATTTCGCCGAGCATACGTAAAGGGTTGGCGAGGATGTTGGCAACAACTACGTCGAATTGCCCTTGAGGCAGGCCGTCGGGCAGGAAGAATTGTGCATCGATGTTGTTCTGTTCGGCGTTGTCCTTGCTGGCACGGATGGCCTGTTCGTCAATATCGACGCCGACGGCAGAACCTGCGCCGAGTTTGAGGGCGGCGATGGTCAGGATACCTGAACCGCAGCCGTAGTCGAGGACGCTTTCGCCGTTTTTGAGTTGTGTATCCAACCATTTGAGGCAGAGGCGCGTGGTCGGGTGGCTGCCGGTTCCGAAGGCTAGTCCGGGATCGAGGCGTAGGTTGACGGCAGTGCCTTCGGGGGCTTCGTGCCAAGAGGGGGTAATCCACAGGCGTTCGGAAATTTGGATGGGGTCGAATTGCGCTTGGGTCAGGCGTACCCAGTCTTGGTCTTCAAGGGTTTCGCCGGTGTATGCCAAGTCTTTTAATCCGCATTCTTGTGCGGCGGTTTGGATGATGGAGGCGGCTTCGTCGTGTTCGCCGAACAGGGCGATGACTTTGCTCTGCTGCCAGATTTGTTCGGTCGGCATACCGGGTTCGCCAAAGATGGCTTGTTCGTTTTCGGTGCCTGCATAGGCATCTTCAATGGCGGCGGAGAGTGCGCCGTGTTCCATCAGGGTGTCGGCGAGGCGTTCGGCGACGGCATCGTTGACGTTGATGGTGATTTGTTGGTAAGGCATAGAGGGCTTTCTTGGAAATATCGAAATCGGTTTCAGACGGCGGAGCAAGGGAAATGCCGTCTGAACGCGGAAGGGCGGCTTCAGACGGCATATCGGCGGCGGTTTACTTGTCCTGTTTGGCTTTGCGTTCTTCCAGCCAGTGTTCCAGATAATGGATGCTCACGCCGCCTTTTTGGAAACCCGCATCGGCGAACAGGTCGCGGTGCAGCGGCGTATTGGTTTTGATGCCGGTTACCGCCAGCTCGGCGAGTGCGACGCGCATTTTCGCCATTGCCTGTTCACGCGTTTTGCCGTGTACGCAGACTTTGCCGATCAGGCTGTCGTAATACGGCGGGATGCGGTAGCCTTGGTAGATGTGGCTGTCCACGCGGATGCCGAAGCCGCCGGGCAGGTGGCAGCTTTCAATCGGACCCGGGCTGGGGATGAAGTTGTACGGGTCTTCGGCATTGATGCGGCACTCGAAGGCGTGTCCTTCGATTTTGATGTCTTTCTGTTTGTATTGCAGCGGCAGACCGGATGCGATGCGGAGTTGCTCTTGGACGATGTCCACGCCGGTGATGAGTTCGGTAACCGGATGCTCGACCTGAACGCGCGTGTTCATCTCGATAAAGAAAAATTCGCCGTCTTCGTATAAAAACTCAAACGTGCCCGCGCCCCGGTAGCCGATGCGTTTGCACGCGTCGGCACAGGCTTTGCCGATTTTTTTGCGTGCCTCTTCATCGATGAACGGGGCGGGTGCCTCCTCGATGACCTTCTGGTGGCGGCGTTGCAGAGAACAGTCGCGTTCGGCAAGGTAGACGGCGTTGCCGTGTTCGTCGGCAATTACTTGGATTTCGACGTGGCGCGGACGTTGCAGGTAGCGTTCCATATAAACCATCGGGTTGCCGAATGCCGCGCCTGCTTCGGCCTTGGTCATTTCGACAGATTGGAGCAGGTCTTCTTTTTTCTCGACCACGCGCATACCGCGCCCGCCGCCGCCGCCGGAGGCTTTGATAATGACGGGATAACCGACTTTATCGGCGATTTTGAGGATTTCTTCGCCGTCGTCGGGCAATGCGCCGTCAGAGCCGGGAACACAAGGTACGCCCGCTTCGATCATGGCGTGTTTGGCGGATACTTTGTCGCCCATCAGGCGGATGGTGTCTGCTTTAGGGCCGATGAAGATAAAGCCCGATTGTTCGACCTGTTCGGCGAAATTGGAGTTTTCGGCAAGGAAGCCGTAGCCGGGGTGGATGGCATCTGCATCGGTAACCTCGGCGGCGGCGATAATGGCGGGGATATTCAGATAGCTTTGCGCCGAGGAGGCGGGACCGATACACACGGATTCATCGGCAAGTTTGACGTGGAGGCTGTCTTTGTCGGCTTCGGAGTGGACGGCAACGGTGGCAATGCCCATTTCACGGCAGGCCCGCAGCACCCGCAATGCGATTTCGCCGCGGTTGGCGATTAAAACTTTTTTCAACATGATGACTTTTCCTGTGGTTTCAGGCGACCCGACATAAAAGAGGCGGGTGCAAAAATGCTGGAAGGAGAAAGCATTTCAGACGGCATCGGGAATCTATGCCGTCTGAAAACAGGATTATTCTATAATGAAGAGCGGTTCGCCGAATTCGACGGGGGTACCGTTTTCGACCAGGATTTCTTTGACCGTACCGGATTTTTCGGCTTCAATTTCGTTCATCAGTTTCATCGCTTCGATGATGCACAAGGTGTCGCCGGCTTTAACTTGTTGTCCGACTTCGACAAATGCGGAAGCATTCGGGCCGGGTGCGCGGTAGAACGTACCGACCATGGGTGATTTTTGCGCATTGGACAAATCTCGGGCTGCAGGTGCTGCGGCAGGCGCGGGGGTTGTTGCGGTTGGTGCCGGTGCAGGTGCGGCAGCCATGGTTGCGGCAGGTGCGGGTGCCGCATAAACCGGGGCTGCTGCGATGGTTCGGGTAATGCGGACTTTTTCTTCGCCTTCGGTAACTTCGATTTCGGCAATACCGGATTCTTCAACCAGATCGATCAGTTTTTTTAATTTGCGCAAATCCATTTTTGTTCCTTTAACGGCTGCCGGTTTTTCGGCGGGCTGTTGCGTTGGTTTTTCAGAAAACAGCCGGCTTGCGGCAACGGCGCAAACCGGGCGGAATGGTGTTCGGATACGGTTTTCCTGTGGTGGAAAACGACCGTGGGAATGTGTCCATTTTCCCGAAGTTGTCGGCAAATGTCCAGTAAAATATTAAAAAACAGCAGTTTTTGGTGGAAATATGCAGGAGGTCGGTTTGGTATGCGAGGTATGCTTTGTCGAGAGTGTTTATTCTAATTTATTGGTTTTTTGGACAAAGATGCCGTCTGAAAAAGATAAGTGCGTATAATGGCCGCTGTTCCGAATGAAAGTGTCACAATGGATATCTCAGATTTTGATTTTACCCTGCCCGAAAAGCTGATTGCCCAGCATCCGCCTGAAGTGCGCGGCAGCAGCCGCCTTTTGGTTGCGTTGCCCGATATACCGCTGCAAGACCGGGTATTCGGCGATTTGCCCGATTATGTCGAGGCAGGCGACGTTTTGGTATTCAACAACACTAAAGTCATGAAGGCACGGCTGTTTGGTCAGAAAGATAGCGGGGGCAGAATCGAGGCTTTGATCGAGCGTGTTTTAGACAGTCATACCGCACTGGCGCATATCCGTTCGTCCAAATCGCCCAAGCCCGGTATGGGGCTGGTGTTTGAGGGCGGTATTCGCGCCGTGATGGTCGAGCGTGAGGGCGAACTGTTCTGCCTGCGTTTTGAAGGCGGTCAAACCGTTTACGAACTTTTGGAACAGAACGGCCATTTGCCCCTGCCGCCTTATATTGAACGTGCCGCCGATGCGGATGACGACAGCCGTTATCAAACCGTTTATGCCAAATATCAGGGTGCGGTCGCCGCGCCGACGGCGGGCCTGCATTTTACGGAAGAACTTTTGCGCCTCCTGAAAGACAAAGGTGCAGTAACCGCAGAAGTAACCTTGCACGTCGGTGCGGGAACATTCCAACCCGTGCGTGTGGAAAAAATCGAAGAACACAAAATGCACAGCGAATGGTTTGAAGTGCCGTCTGAAACCGTCGCCGCCGTTGAGGCGGCAAAAGCCCGGGGGAACAAGGTCTGGGCGGTCGGCACGACTTCCATGCGCGCCCTCGAGTCTGCCGCGCGCGCGACGGGATACTTGAAAGACGGGCAGGGCGACACCGATATTTTCATCACGCCGGGCTACCGTTTTAATGTTGTCGACAGGCTGGTTACCAATTTTCATTTGCCGAAATCGACGCTGCTGATGTTGGTCAGCGCGTTTTCGGGTATGGGTCATATCCGCGCCGTGTATCGTCATGCGGTCGAACGCGAATACCGTTTCTTCAGCTACGGCGATGCGATGATTTTGGGGCGGAACGAAGAGGGCAGGCTTTAAACCGCCGCTGTCCGTTGCAAGACAGATGCCGTCTGAACCGTGGTTCGGGCGGTATTTTTATGGATGTCCGACAGTTGGATAACACACCGCCCCAAATCGCGGTGCTTAAAAGTATAGTGGATTAACAAAAACCGGTACGGCGTTGCCTCGCCTTAGCTCAAAGAGAACGATTCTCTAAGGTGCTGAAGCACCAAGTGAATCGGTTCCGTACTATTTGTACTGTCTGCGGCTTCGTTGCCTTATCCTGATTTTTGTTAATCCACTATAAAAGAAAGTGAGGGCTATGTGCAACAAAATGCCGTCTGACACCATAAAGGCTTCAGACGGCATTTTTCAAGCCGATTCGGGTATCAGCTGCGGTTTTTCAAACGCCCGTGCAGCTCTTGAACGCTGTACACGCCCAGATGGTCGCGGCTTTTCGCGCCTTCGCTCATCGCTTCGCCGCCGGCGGTGGTGGTGTATTGCGGCACGCGTTGCTGCAATGCGCTTTGGCGGATGATGTGGCTGTCGGACACGGATTGCGGATCGCTGGAAACGGTGTTCACGACCAGTGCGATTTCGCCGTTTTTCAGCGCGTCGCCGATGTGCGGGCGGCCTTCGGGGACTTTGTTGATGGTTTGTACAATCAGTCCCTGTTCGGTCAGGTATTGCGCCGTGCCGCGTGTGGCGCAGATGCCGTAGCCTAAAACCTGGAAGTTTTTAGCGGTTTTGATGACGCGTTCTTTGTCTTCTTCGCGCACGGAGAGGAAGATTTTGCCGGTCGGGTTGAGGCGTTCGCCCGAGCCGAGTTGGGCTTTGTAGTAGGCTTCGCCGAAGCTTGCGCCCACGCCCATCACTTCGCCGGTGGAGCGCATTTCCGGACCCAAAATCGTATCCACGCCCGGGAATTTGATGAATGGGAACACGGCTTCTTTAACGGCATAGAAATCGGGGACGACTTCTTTTTCCACGCCTTGCTCTTTCAGGGAAATGCCTGCCATGCAGCGTGCGCCGACTTTGGCGAGCGGCACGCCGGTGGCTTTGGAGACGAAGGGCACGGTACGGCTGGCGCGCGGGTTTACTTCCAACACGAACACCACGTCGTCTTGTACGGCAAACTGTACGTTCATCAGACCGATCACGCCCAGCGCGTACGCCATCGCTTTGGTTTGGCGGCGGATTTCGTCTTGGATTTCTTCGCTTAAGGAGTAGGGCGGCAGCGAGCAGCCGGAGTCGCCGGAGTGGATGCCTGCCTGCTCGACGTGCTGCATAATGCCGCCGATAACGACGTCTTTGCCGTCTGAAACGCAGTCCACATCCACTTCAATCGCGTTGTTCAAGAAGAAGTCGAGTAGCACTGGGCTGTCTTCGGAAACTTGTACGGCTTCGCGCATGTATTTTTGCAAGGCTTCGGCGGAGTGGACAATCTGCATCGCACGCCCGCCCAAAACATAAGACGGACGCACGACCAACGGATAGCCGATTTCTTCGGCTCTCACGAGGGCTTCTTCTTCGTTGTGGGCGATGCGGTTGGGCGGTTGGCGCAGGCCTAAGTCGTTCAACACTTTTTGGAAGCGTTCGCGGTCTTCGGCGGCATCGATGCTGTCGGCAGATGTGCCGATGATGTTCACGCCGTTTTCAACCAGCGCGTTGGCGAGTTTGAGCGGGGTTTGACCGCCGTAATGCACAATCACGCCCCACGGATTTTCGGTGCGGACGATTTCCAACACGTCTTCCAGCGTCAGCGGCTCGAAATACAGGCGGTCGCTGGTGTCGAAGTCGGTGGACACGGTTTCGGGGTTGCAGTTCACCATGATGGTTTCAAAGCCCGATTCGCGCAGGGCGAGCGCGGCGTGAACGCAGCAGTAGTCAAACTCGATGCCCTGACCGATGCGGTTCGGGCCGCCGCCGAGAATCATCACTTTTTTACGGTCGGAAGGACGCGCTTCGCATTCTTCTTCGTAAGTGGAATAGAGGTAGGCGGTTTCGGTGGCGAACTCGGCGGCGCAGGTATCGACGCGTTTATACACGGGATGCAGCTTCAGTGCGTAACGGTGTTCGCGCACTTCTTTTTCTTTTATGCCCAAAAGCTGTGCGATGCGTTTGTCGGAGAAGCCTTTGCGTTTCAGACGGCGTAAGGCGGCGAAATCCAAATCACTCAAAATGCCGTCTGAAACCGCTTTTTCTTCTTTCACCAAGTCTTCGATTTGCGCCAAGAACCAAGGGTCGATGGCGCAGATTTCGTGGATTTCTTCCAGCGTGAAGCCGGCGCGGAACGCATCGGCTACAAAGAGCATACGTTCAGGGCCGGGGTTGGCCAGTTCGCGGCGGATTTCCGCTTTGTCGGAGCTTCTCGGATTGAAGCCGCACAAGCCGGTTTCCAAGCCGCGCAGGGCTTTTTGGAAACTTTCCTGAATGGTGCGGCCCATCGCCATTACTTCGCCCACAGATTTCATCTGCGTGGTCAGGCGGTCGTCTGCGGCGGGGAATTTTTCAAATGCGAAACGCGGGATTTTGGTCACGACATAGTCGATAGAAGGCTCGAACGACGCGGGGGTTTTGCCGCCGGTGATGTCGTTGCGCAACTCATCCAGCGTAAAGCCGACCGCCAGTTTTGCCGCCACCTTCGCAATCGGGAAGCCCGTCGCTTTGGAAGCCAGCGCGGACGAACGGCTCACGCGCGGGTTCATCTCAATCACAATCATCTCGCCGTTTTCAGGGTTCACCGCAAACTGCACGTTCGAGCCGCCCGTGTCCACGCCGATTTCGCGCAATACTGCCAACGAAGCATTACGCATGATTTGGTATTCTTTGTCCGTCAGCGTTTGCGCCGGCGCAACCGTAATCGAGTCGCCCGTATGCACGCCCATCGGGTCGAAGTTTTCAATCGAGCAGATAATGATGCAGTTGTCGTTCTTATCGCGTACAACCTCCATCTCGTACTCTTTCCAGCCGAGCACGGACTGCTCAATCAACAGCTCGTGCGTGGGAGACGCATCGAAACCGCGTTCGCAAATCGCCAAAAACTCGTCTTTATTGTAGGCAATACCGCCGCCCGAACCGCCCATGGTGAAAGAAGGACGAATCAGGGTAGGGAAGCCGACCTGTTCCTGCGCCGCCAAAGCTTCGTTCATCGTATGGCAAACAAAGGATTTCGGGCAAGAGAGGCCGATTTTTTCCATCGCCTCCTTAAAGCGGCCGCGGTCTTCCGCCTTGTCGATCGCATCTTCCGTCGCGCCAATCAGCTCGACATTGTATTTCGCCAGCACGCCGTTGCGCGCCAAATCCAGCGCACAGTTCAGCGCGGTCTGGCCGCCCATCGTGGGCAAAATCGCATCGGGTCGCTCCTTGGCGATAATCTTCTCCACCGTCTGCCACATAATCGGCTCGATGTAGGTAACATCCGCCATTTCAGGGTCGGTCATAATCGTGGCGGGGTTGGAGTTTACCAAAATGACTTTGTAGCCTTCTTCACGCAAAGCCTTACAGGCCTGTGCGCCCGAATAGTCAAATTCGCAGGCCTGACCGATAACGATAGGGCCGGCGCCGATGATAAGGATGGATTTTAGGTCGGTACGTTTAGGCATGGGTGGGTCTCTTTAAACTGAATTGAATGATAAATGATTTACATGAATTTTTTTATATAATGTGCATGGTTTATAATCTCAGGGAAAATGGTAGCATCATTAATCGACATGAGTTTATCTAATTCTGTTTTAAGATTGTCTTTTGATGTAGCAGATATTTTCAATTTTTGTATAGGAACGATGTCTTTTTGTTCTTCTAAACTATTTAGCCCACATAGTAAAAATGCACCTTGTTGAGCCAATATTCTTCTATTATTCATTTTCCCCTTAACAATATAATTTGAAAGTAGGTCTTTTGGATTAATGTCATCATCAAAATGATTTTTTTCCATCTTAATAAAATGGAGAAGTCTTTTTACACTAGGATTCGAATGAAATTCGTTTATAGCTGTTTGACGTTTTTGTACATCATTGGGTTCATCTCTTACGAAATTTCTACATAACTCCTTAATTTTCTCCCTTTCACCTTGTGTTAGAAATGCCAAATTTGCAAGACAACTTACTGTATCACTATCATAATATTTCAAGGTACTTTTTTTGACTTTGAAAATAAAAATACATCCATCAGCCATTTTTGGCTTCCCATCTTTATTATGTACTATTTCATTATTTTTTTGCTTTTCTTCAACAGAGTTAAGAGAAAAGTATAATGCAACCAATGGATTAAATGTTAAATCTATTAATCGGGTAGGTAATTCATAATGCTGAGCCTTTATAAGTTGTTCAAAAGTTGTATTTGTATCTGAAAATTCATTTGGATACGAAGAAATAAGTTCTTTGATAAAAACATTTTCTTTCCCATCTAATCCATCTCTTTTAATAGATGGTACTAAATCCCATTGAATACTTGATTGTCCTCTATACAATAAGAGTTCATCATCTTTAATTTCGTCTTTAATTTCACTTAAGGTCTTAATTATCCCGTTTAAATCTGAATGAGGGCGTTTTGATTGTTTAGTTTGTTGAGTACTCATGAATTTTCCTAATGAAATAGTTATATTGTTAAAACATAGTAAACATAGCAAGCCATAGTCCGCATAGTAAGGTGTGTGCGATACGCACGCACGCGTTCTCCATTTTCCCTGCAACCCCAACCCACCGCGTGTGTGCCTTGCGGCACACACCCTACCGACGGGTTCAAAGACAGCCTGAAAAAACGCTTGCGGCGTTTGTCCCATCTGCCTGGCGATAAAGGTTGTCTGAAAATCCCTGCTGTTGATATTTCGGGCGTTCTCCGAATCGCGGAAATTTCCCCACTCAAAAAATTCCCTAATTGCCAAAATACAAGCTTTGCTGTCCTCTCTCTAACGCTCTCCCACGGGAGGGAGGCGGGTTTTCGGCTTGAGTTAAATATTGCGGCAAGACAATTTTTTCAGACGGTTTTTTTGTTTTTATTTCGCACAGGCCGTCTGAAAACTTCCTTAAAAGCTGGTAATAAACGTAATCAAGCCCAAAAGGATGCCTGGGGCGTTTGCCAGCATAACGGGGTAGTCGCGTTTTTCTTTCAAAAAGCCGTAGGCAGTCCATAATGTGCAGTTGATGGCGGCAACGAAGGGTTGCAGCGGCGAGCCGTGGTTGCCTGCGAGGTTGTTTTGGATTTGCGGGATGTAGGAAACGTACATACCCACGGCGGTCAGGGTGGCGGCGGCGGAAAGGATGCGTATTTGTTTTTCAGTCAAAATAAGTCCTTTCTGATTTTGGGATTTTGGGGCGGCAAGCGGTGTCGGGATACCGTCCGTATGCCTTGTATCGGAATCTGTTTGCGGGTTCGGACGGCATACTTTCCGGATGCCGTCTGAAACAGCCGGTTTATTGTTTTGCCGCCTCCATATTGCCAATGAATTTGTCGAACAGGTAGCCGACATCTTGAGGACCCGGGCTGGCTTCGGGGTGGCCTTGGAAGCAGAATACAGGTTTGTCGGTCAGTTCGATGCCTTGCAAGGTGTTGTCAAACAAGGACTTGTGGGTAATCCTTGCGTTGGCGGGCAGGGTGTCGGCATCGACGGCGAAACCGTGGTTCTGGCTGGTGATGACGACTTTGCCGCTGTCCAAGTCTTGTACGGGGTGGTTCGCGCCGTGGTGGCTGAAGCGCATTTTCAGGGTTTTCGCGCCGATGGCGAGGCTGATGAGCTGGTGTCCCAAGCAGATGCCGAAAATCGGTTTGCCGCTTTCCATCAGTTTTTGCACGGATTCGATGGCGTAGGTGCAAGGCTCGGGGTCGCCGGGGCCGTTGGACAGGAACACGCCGTCGGGATTGAGTGCCAACACGTCTTCCGCGCTCGTTTGGGCGGGGACGACGGTCAGGCGGCAGCCGCGCGAGGCGAGCATACGCAGGATGTTGGTTTTCACGCCGAAATCGTAGGCGACGACGTGGTAAGGCTGTTCGTCGGGGGTAACGAAACCTTTGCCCAATTCCCATTCGCCTTCCATCCATTCGTAAGTTTCCGTGCAGGAAACTTCTTTTGCCAAGTCTTTGCCGACCATGCTGCCGAACGCGGCGATGAGTTCTTGCGCTTTTTCGATTGTGGCATCCGCGCCGGTCAGAATCGCGCCGCCTTGCGCGCCTTTTTCGCGCAGCAGCGTGGTCAGGCGGCGGGTATCGATGTCGGCGATGGCGACGGTTTTGTTGCGTACCAAATAGTCGTGCAGGCTTTCGGAGGCGCGGAAGTTGCTGTGCAAGAGCGGCAGGTCGCGGATAATCAGGCCGGCGGCGTAAACGCTGCGGCTTTCTTCATCTTCGGCGTTGGTGCCGGTATTGCCGATGTGGGGGTAGGTGAGGGTAACGATTTGTTTGCAGTAGGACGGGTCGGTCAGGATTTCCTGATAGCCGGTCATCGAAGTATTGAACACGACTTCGCCGGAAGTCGAACCTTCATAACCGATTGATGTGCCGTGAAATACGCTGCCGTCAGCGAGGACGAGGAGGGCGGGGGTGCTCATGATGGGAATCCTGTTTTTAATAAAATTCTTGACAATGCCGTCTGAAGGGACTTCGGCAGGGTCATCCGGTCGGAAAAATCCGGTCAAAAAAAAACACGCCGCGCAAGATAGACGCGTAACGTGCTTTTCGGGCAAGTGCCTATACCCTGAAAGCAGCATATTTTAAGACGAAACATACCCGATTTCAAGCGCGAACGCGTCCGGCGGGCCTGTATGTTCGCGCGAAAACGGAAATCTGTGGCGTAAAACCGCCCGCCCCGCGCCCACTATGCCCGTTACGCATTTCCCCACGTCCGCCCTGCGAAACTATGGAAATACCCGAACCGTCAGAAATACCCAAACTGTCAGGAATACCCGAATCGTCATTCCCGCGCAGGCGGGAATCCAGACCTGTCGGCACAGAAACTTATCGGGAAAACGGTTTCTCCAGTCCTGAGTCCTAGATTCCCACTTTCGTGGGAATGACGGGATGTAGGTTTCCTTAACCCTGCATTCTAGATTCCCGCCTGCGCGGGAATGACGGCGCATAAGTTTTTGTGTTGATTTGAGTACACCGCAAGGTGTTGCGTAGGGTGGGCTTCAGCCCACCGATTCCACCAATTCCAACACCTCCGCCGTATCCCGCCATTTTCAGACGGCATCGGTTTGACGGCGTTTCATTTGCCGCCCCCATCCCGAAAACGCAAACAATGCCGTCTGAACGCTCTTGTAGGGTGGGCTTCAGCCCACCGATTCCATCAATCCCACATTTCCACCGTTTTCACCGAATACCCCGAATCCGCCCCTTTTCACAATCCGGCTCTACGCAACTGAACCGTCATTCCCGCGCAGGCGGGAATCCAGACCTGTCGGTGCGGAAACTTATCGGGTAAAACTGAAGGTTTCTCCAATCCTGAGTCCTAGATTCCCGCCTGCGCGGGAATGACGGCGCATAAGTTTCCGTGTTGATTTGAGTTTTGGTATTTTTGCCTGACGGGGTGAAAAATACAGTTGCTACGGTTCGATGTGCGGACAAATCTAGATTCCCGCCTGCGCGGGAATGACGCGTTTCATTTGCCCCCTCCGAAAAACGCAAAAAAATGCCGTCTGAAGGGCTTTCAGACGGCATTTGCGGAAAAATCGGACGTGCGGGCGGGTTAGAAGAAAACCTCGCGCCAGCTTACCCGTTTCATATTGCAGATCGGGCCGGCAACGTCCAAGTCGGACATATCGTTCATCAGCAGCGTGTGCACGCCTTTGCTGAAGAAGCAGCGGTTGCCGGATTTTTGGAAGGGGGTGTTGTCATTGCCGCTGCCGCCCGCGTCGCCGTCTGCCGTTGTCGGGTTGTCGCTTGTCTTTTGGCTGTCCAAATAGCTTGCGGTCAGCAGTTTCGGATAAACATATCCGCTCGGGCAGACGGTTTCAGTGCCTTTTTCCATACAGCCCACGGGGATATTGTTGCCTTTCGCGTCTTTTTTCTCGCCGACTTTTTTTGCCACGCGGGGATCAGGCACGACGGGGCGCGCGCTTTTCTTCGTCAGCCTGCCGCCGTCGGAGGTATTGATGCCCAAAAATGCCGTTTCCGCGCCGCAGCCGTTGGCATTGTAGTTGCGGATGGTAACAAAGGCGGTACGCAATACCACGGTCGGTTTGACGGTAACGCGCTGTCCGGCTTCCAATTTCACTACCCAGCCCTTGTCGCCCGAGCCGTCAGACCTTTTGTAGTTGCTCAAGAACAGCATACTGCCGTCTTTTGTCAGCACTTGTTCGAGCAAGCCTTTGCCCTGTCCGTCTTCTGCCGGCAAAGATTCCGTATCGTTATCGAAAATACCGTAAACGTGTTGGATGTCTTGGCTTGCCACATCTTCTTCGGTCAAATCGCTGCCCGTGCCGAAGATGACGACGCGTTTGTCTTTCAGTTGGGAAACGGCGGGCGCGGAAGTAATCGGCTTCGTGCCTTGGAAAATGGCGCGTGCAGACCATCTGGTCGGGTCGTTGCCGCCCAAATCAAAGCGGTACATCTTGCCGCCCCGATCGCCGGCATAGGCAATATCGACAATGCCGTCCAAATCCGTATCGACAAGCGTGGGGGACGAAAGCCCGCCCTTGCCGCCGGGTGCGGTAATTTTTGCAATCAGCGTGCCGCTGCTTTCCAAATCATACACATACAGCGCGGTTGTATTTTCTTGGCTGTTAACGTCCTTAGTCGCATAACCGGAGGCGAGGAAGGCGGCGTATTTGCCGTTGTGGGTTTTGCCGATTTGCGGTGTGCCGACGGTGTAGCCCAATCCGTTGTCTTTTACATCAAACAGGGAAACGCCGGTCTGGTTGCTTTCGGCTTTGGTCAAATCCAAAGCATACGCGCCTTTGCCGCCCTGACCCATCGCGCCGAACATAAACACGCGGTTTCCGGCTTGGCGCAAGACAAAGCCGCCGTCCACACCGTACAAACCGCCCGTGTAGTTTTCGTTGGCAAAATGGTGCAGGTCTTTTGCCAAAGTGGAATCTTTATTGTCCAAATCTTTGCGCGGCATTTCAGCGGGGATGTAGCTGAGCTTCAGATTGTAGCCGCCGCCGCTTTTTTTGAAGATATGCACCATCCCGTCGTTGGCGGCGGTTGCCAGATAGTCGCCGACCGCCGTTACCGGGCTGTTGACGATGTCGCCCAAATCGCGCTTGCCGTTGTCGCGGATGCGGTATTGCTGGCTATACAGTTTGCCGCGTGTTGAGGCATCTATCGCATTGTTAAAATAGTTAAACTGATTGTCGTTTCCATCGCGCCTGTCGGTCCAGCGCAATAACACGTCTTTCCACTCTTGCTGATTATTCCCATTATCGCCGATATCGAACGTGCCATTCGTAATGCCGTTAATATTGCTGTCGCTCAAGGATACGCCGTTTGCCAAGCGGATTGCCGCCTTGCGTCCGGTAAAGACGGGTTCGGTAAACCCTTTGCTTGGCAGATAATCCGCGCCGCCTTTTTTCTTATTGTCTTTATCCAAGGTGTAAAAGAGGATGCGGCTGCTTGCCGACTTGGGATCGGTAACGACCGCCGCCGCCTTGCCCGGGAAACCCGCGCCCAAAGGGGCGGGGGCGACGATGGCGTATTGGCTGCCGTCCGGGGCGGCAGCGGTATATTGAGGCCGCGTACAGCCGCCCGCGCCTATGCTCGGAAGCTGGAGTTTTACGTCGACATGGCCCTGTTCGCGTACCTTATATATCGTTGCCGTCCGCCCCCTGCCGTTTTCGTTATGCGGCATAAAGGCGAAGTTGGGCATACTAATCTCGCCCAGCTTGATTTCTTGGGCGTTGAGGCTGCCGGAGTTGCCCAGCATATGCAGTTTGGCGCGCAGGGCGAAGACTTGACCCTTGCTTCTTTCCCCTGTCGGCTGGGTAACCATTTTGCTTACTTCGGTATGGTCTTTCTGAATGGCGAGCCAGTTTTCCGGCGTTTTGCCGTCCGATAAAGCCAATTGGAAGGAAACGCCCAGCCACGGATGGTCTGTCAGCTTGTATATCGGCAGACCGTCCGGACTGGTTCCCACCGATGTGGAATCGAGCGCGCTATTGGTAAAGTCGAAAAAAAACTGGAAAGGCAGGTCGGGACACTGGCGGCTTTGACCCGTCGATACACCCAAGCCCTTGAGGAAGCAACTCAAGCCGGTAAAATCGTAACCCATTTTCCCTTTGTGGGTGGTTGTCAGCCAGTTATCGGTCTTGCGCCCCGCCATATTGTCGGCATCAAGCCCGGAAACCTTGCCCCACAGCGGGGCGGAACCGCCGCCGAGAATCAGCTTCCCACCGGTCTTGCCCGCAAGCAGCGTGTCGGTGTTTGCGTAGGTGAGTTCATAAGTCAGTGCGGCGAGAAATGGACACCCTTGTGTGGTATCAAATTTGATACCCAGTTCCCTACATATGTTTCTTCCCGGGCGTGTAGAGCTTCCGATTGGGAAAGTTTCTTTCTTACCCGTGCGTACGCCTTTGTTGCCGGGTGTCTGGTCGCCTTTTACGCTGCCGTCGTCGTTGACGATAAAATTGAAATTCGCGGTATCGCCCACGCCGAACGCCTGTTGGGACGATACCGCCAAGAGCATCGCGGTGTAAACCGCAGTATGGCGGAGCAAGTGCCGTTTGGGTGTTTTTTTCATATCGTTTTCCTTTTCCGTTTTCCTTTTTGGGTGAAACCCCGCCGCTCGGACATCCGTCCTTCGCGGCGGCAGAATCAGACTTTGTTTGGGAGGGGCGCAACCCCTTCCGAATCGGGGCGGCACACAGGGCGACGCTTTATGTGCCGCCCTGCGTGCCGAAACATAGGTTTCGCAGGGTGTTTCGCGGGTTTCGCAGGGCGGGTGCATCAGTTTCCGTGCCGAAAGGTCTGGATTCCCGCTTTCGCGGGAATGACGGATGGGAACGGCGCACGGGCATTGCCAGAATCTTTTGTGTTTCCATTATCATACTCTTTTTAATGCGCTATTCCAAGAATATGATACCCTCCGGCGGCATCCCACCCTACGGCTTGCTATAAAAATACCTAAACCGTCATTCCCGCGCAGGCGGGAATCCAGACCCGTCGGCGCAGAAACTTATCAGGTACAACGGTTTCTTGAGATTTTACGTCCTAGATTCCCGCCTGCGCGGGAATGACGGAGTATCGGTTTCCGTGCGGACAAATCCGGATTCCCGCCCGGCTGTAAATATCGCAATATGCGCCGTGATGCGGATTTTCAGGGCGCGGGGTGTTTCGTAGGGTGGTGGGCTGTAGGGTGGGCTTCAGGCCACCAATCTCATTAATCCCATATTTCCACCGTTTTCATCGAATACACCGAATCAGCCCCTTTTCACAATCCGGTCCCACGCAACTGAACCGTCATTCCCGCGCAGGCGGGAATCCAGACTTGTCGGCGCAGAAACTTATCGGGTACAACGGTTTCTTAAGATTTTACGTCCTAGATTCCCGCCTGCGCGGGAATGACGGCGTATCGGCAGGCGCGGGGTTTCAGACGGCGTTGCGGTTTCGGGGGGCGGGGCTTTATTCGACGACGATTTTGGGGAAGCGGCTGCTGAAGTCTTTGCCTTTGTCGGCAATGCCCAGGGCGATTTGGAATGCGGCATCGGTGTAGATTTTGGCGATGGCGGGGTGCTTGTCGAACAGTTGTGCCGCCGCCCCGCCGTCCATTGCTTCGCGCACGGGCAGGCTTAGGGGGAGCTGTCCGAGCAGGGGGACGTTGAGGCGCGCCGCCAAGTCTTTGCCGCCGTCCGTGCCGAACAGGGCTTCGCTGTGTCCGCAGTTGGTGCAGATGTGGACGGACATATTTTCCAATACGCCCAAAATGGGGATGTTGACTTTGCGGAACATATCCACGGCTTTGCGCGCGTCTATCAGGGCGATGTCCTGCGGCGTGGTTACGATAACCGATCCGGTTACGGGGATGCGCTGGGACAGCGTGAGCTGGATGTCGCCCGTGCCGGGGGGCAGGTCGATAAACAGGTAGTCCACTTCGTCCCACTCGCTTTGGAACATCAGCTGCTGCAAGGCTTGGCTGACCATCGGGCCGCGCCAGACGACGGCTTGGTCGGTATCGACCAGAAAACCGATGGACATGACTTGTATGCCGTTTGAAGATTCGACGGGAATCAGTTTTTGGTTTTTCTGGTCGGGTTTGCGGTCATCCACACCCAACATGGTCGGTTGGCTCGGGCCGTAAAGGTCGGCATCGAGTACGCCGACGCGCGCGCCCATGCGCGCCATCGCAGTGGCAAGGTTGGCGGTGGTTGTTGATTTGCCCACGCCGCCTTTGCCCGATGCGACGGCGATGATGTTTTTCACACCTTTGATGGTGGTAACGCCGGGCTGGACTTTGTGTGTGCCGATTTCGGTGTCTATGCTCAAGTGGATGTGCGCGTCCCCTGTTTCTGGCATCAGGGTTTCTTGCACGGCATCGGCGACGGCGGCGGCAATGTGCGCGACAGGGAAGCCGAAATGCAGGGCGATATGGATGCCGTCTGAATGCTGTTCGACCGAGCGGACGGCCTTTTCGCCGCCGAGCGTGCGTGCCGTATTCGGGATGCTGACAGTTTCAAGGAGGGTGCGGATGTTTTGTATGTTCATAATGTGTGTTTCTGTGTGCGGGTTGGGAAGGGAAACGGGCGGAAAGTGTACATTGATTTCGGGTGGTTTGCCTTTCCTTGTGCGAACTTTTACACGGTATGCGGCGGATTGTGAAAATCTGTTGTTAAAATATCCCGTGCAAACAGCGGTCTGCAATTAAGCCTGTAAAATTTGCTTGACGGCGGAGGACGGGGCTGTATAATGCACGGCTTGTCGGGTCGTTAGCTCAGCCGGTAGAGCAGCGGACTTTTAATCCGTTGGTCGAGCGTTCGAATCGCTCACGACCCACCAGATAGCCGAAAGCCAAGTTTTAAGACTTGGCTTTTTGTTTGCCTACCGGTTGCGCGGGTGTACCGTTTGAGAGAGCATATGAAAAAGAAACTGCTTTCGGGCATCAAATTTGCCGTTCAGACGGCATTGGTATTTTTATTGGTGTCGCTGTTTTTGGATTGGGTACGCAAGCCCGACGAACCTGCCGGCGCGGCAGGGCGGCCTTTGACCCTGCTGTCGGGGCAGCGGCTGACTTTGGGACAGTTTAGCCGGGATAGGACGGTGCTGGTGTATTTTTGGGGAAGCTGGTGCGGCGTGTGCCGTTATCAGTCGCCGATAATCGATGATTTGGCGGCGGACGGCGTGCCGGTCGTCGGCGTGGCGGTACGTTCCGGCAGCGCGTCCGAAGTGGCGGCGTATATGGCAAAACGCGGCTTGGGATTTCCGACGGTCAACGATGAAGACGGCAGCCTGTCAGGGGCTTGGCGGATTGTGGCAACGCCGACTGTCGTTTTGGTCAAAAATGGGAAAATGGTTCACTATACGACGGGAATCAGCAGTTATTGGGGCTTGCGCGCACGAATTTTTCAGGCGGATGTTTTCAGTTAACCTTTGTTTTTGTTAAACTTTCCGCTATGTAGAGAATCAAACGGCATATGCCTTGCCCGTCGGATGCGGCGGCTTTTGTTTTTTGGGAAAGAGCCGGCGCGCCTGCCGATGTAATCCCTTGTTGTGATTGTGGGAAAAATAGATTAAGATATAACTATTAAAATATTTTTAGATAGGATTATCGGAATTAAAGTCTTTTATACCCAGTCGTCCGATGCGGTTTATAGAGTATTGTTGCTATATGTTCGTTTTGTTATATAACGGTTGCATCAAAAATTACGCCCACAGGCTTTCCCGACGGTTTGAAAGTTTGATTTTCGATAACTTGGAGACTTAAACAATGCCTACCCAATCAAAACATGCGTCTATCAATATCGGTCTGATACAGGCAAGGGAAGCCCTGATGACCCAATTCAGGCCTATTCTGAATCAGGCGAATATTACCGATCAGCAATGGCGGATTATCCGTCTTTTGGCGGAAAACGGCACGCTGGACTTTCAAGATTTGGCGAATCAGGCGTGTATTCTGCGCCCCAGCCTGACCGGTATCCTGACCCGCCTTGAGAAAGCGGGTTTGGTTGTCCGCCTGAAACCTTCCAACGACCAACGACGTGTTTTTCTGAAGCTGACTGCCGAGGGCGAGAAGCTGTATGAGGAAATCGGCGAAGAAGTGGACGAGCGTTACGACGCTATCGAGGAAGTGCTGGGCCGCGAGAAAATGCTGCTGCTTAAAGACCTGTTGGCAGAACTTGCCAAAATCGAGGATGCGTTGAACTCGTAATACGCCGTAACGCGCGGAAACGTCCGACCGACGGCTTTTTGAATCAGAACTGCTGCACATGGGGGATGCCTTGTGTGCAGCATTCTTATATAGGGGACAGTTTAAAGGGGAAAAATGGCGGATTTGCAGAAAACTTTTCAAACTTCGTTCCGTGATGCGATGGCATCCTGTGCGGCAGGCGTTCATGTCATCACGACAGACGGTGCGGCAGGGCGTTACGGCATTACAATGACGGCGGTTGCGCCGGTAACGGACGAGCCTCCAACCGTGATGCTGTGTATCAACCGTAAAGCCCGTATCATCCCGATCCTGTCGGAAAACGGCAGCCTGTGCATCAATACGTTGGCAGACGAACATCAGGATGTGGCCGAACATTTTGCCGGATTGACCAATCTTTCACCCGAAGAACGTTTTGCCTATCATATTTGGCATCACGGCAAAACTGGACAACCCGAAATAGAAGGGGCGTTGGCGCACCTGCACGGGCATATTGTCGGCAAACATGAAATCGGCACACATTTTGTGTTTTACGTCAGGCTCGACGAAATCAAAAACTGCGTGGGCAAACGTCCCGCGCTGCTTTATTTCAGACGGCAGTTTAGGTCTTTAGACTGATATTCGGACAGATACATATGAAAGCGATGATACTGGCGGCAGGACGCGGCGAGCGTATGCGCCCTTTGACCGATACCACTCCGAAGCCGCTGCTCGATGTGGCGGGTAAGCCTCTAATCGGTTGGCATTTATGCCGTCTGAAGCAGGCAGGGTTTACCGAAATCGTCATCAACCACGCTTGGCTGGGTCGGCAGATAGAAGATGCTTTGGGCGACGGCTCGGCTTATGGCGTAAATATTGCCTATTCGCCCGAACCCGCAGGCGGTTTGGAAACGGCAGGCGGCATTGCGCAGGCATTGCCGCTGTTGGGTGGGCAGCCGTTTTTGGTGGTCAACGGCGACGTGTTGACCGACATCGATTTTACCGCCGCGTTTCAGACGGCATCGTCCCTGCCCGAGCACATTTCCGCCCATCTGTGGCTGGCGGACAATCCGCCGCACAACCCCGACGGCGATTTTTCCCTGCTGTCCGACGGCAGCGTGCGGCCGGAAGTATCCGGCGGCAACGGACTGACATTCAGCGGCGTGGGTATTTACCGTCCTGAAATGTTTGACGGAATCGAAGCGGGCAGTGTGGCGAAACTTGCGCCCGTATTGCGGAACGAAATGCGGCAAAACCGCGTCAGCGGTCAGAAGCATACGGGTTTGTGGCTGGATGTCGGCACGGTAGACCGTCTGAAAGAGGCTCAAGCCGTTGCAGGGGCTTGGAAGTAAACGGAACGGGATGCGGATTTGCGTTCCGTTTTCTTATTGCAGCCGTCTTAACGGACGCATTGCATCTTTAAAGGTTTTCGGAACAGGTTGTGCGGAGATATATATCGTAAATAAGCATGTATACAATAAGGAAGATGGGGATTATGTAGAGCTGGTAATTGAATAGTGTATTAAAATAATTACGATATAACTTCACGGGTTCTGATAGTAAATGACAGATATTTGTTCAAAAAAAGATAGTTATAAATCGAAATTTTAGGAGGTACAGTATGTTAACGATAAGTGATATTCTCAATGACGATTTTGAATGGGACGAAGTCAAAATTGATGACGATGAATTTGAGAAATTAAGCACAGAGCTTATTATTGATTTTCTTAAGAAAAATACTCCGAAAGAAAGACAGCTATTAGCAATAAGTTGGAACTTTGATAATTCTAAAAAAGTAATCCAGTGGATAGTTGATCAGCCGGATACTGACAGAGGCACAATCCTTTATTTGTACTGGTACATGGCACCTGATTTTTATAAAGAGAACTGTGTGGACAGAAAAGAATGCGAAGAAAAATATTCATGGGGCTTAGAAGATTATGATATTTTAGATACCATTGAAACAAACTATCTTTCTGATTTTTATAATGATCAAATTTATGCATTTAATCCGACTAACGATTTATATTCTGGAGGACATGATTGGACAAAAGGATATGACGATAGTAAAGCAAAATCAAAAATACCAGAAGTAATGTTTAAGGCGTTAGATGGTGAAATTCTTGAAAGTCCAGACTGGGATGAAGGAATTCCAGAAGCCCTTTCTGTAATTATGGACAAGCTTTACAACGCTTTGGATGAATAAAACAGATAAATCCCAGTTTGTCGGGGTAATACCTTTTAACGATAACCTTAAGCTATCGTTAAAAAGTTCATGGAGTTGAGCATCAAAACCGGTTCAAGATAAGGCGGATTTGCTTCATGTTTGGTTATGCAGAATAAACAATGCCGTCTGAAACGGAAATCTGTTTCAGACGGCATTTTGCCGATTCGGTCAGTTGCGGACTTCTCCGCTTTTTTCTTTGTGTTTCAATACGGCGCGGTCAAGTTTGTCTGTCAGGGTGTCGATGGCGGCATACATGTCCTGACCGTCGGACTCGACGTGCAGGTCTTTACCGGCAAGGTGTACGTCTGCCTCGGCCTTATGGCTGGCTTTTTCCACAGACAGCGTTACAGTTATAGAAATGATGTCCGAAGCGTGGCGGTTGATGCGCTCCAGTTTCTTGGAAACGTGGTTTTTGATGGCTTCGGTGATGTCGAAATGCAGACCGGTGATTTTCAGATTCATGATACAGCTCCTTCGGTGGGTTCTGTCCGTCGGCGACGGAACGGAAAAACGGGTTGTAGCATTGTGTTGAAAAATTATTCTGCGGTTTTGCGTTTGTGTGCTGCCGGAATCTCAAGGGATTCTCTGTATTTGGCAACGGTGCGGCGGGAAACCTCCATGCCGCGGAAAGCCAGCAGGTTGGCGAGTGCCTCGTCAGAATAGGGCCTGCGTTTGTCTTCGCTGCCGACAAGCTGGGAGAGTGCGGCTTTAACGGCGTGTTGGCTGACGGCTTCTTTGCCTTCTTCCATTTGAACTGCCTGCGTGAAGAAATAGCGTAGCGCAAACACTCCGCGCGGGCAAGACAAATATTTTTGGTTGGCCGCGCGGGAGACGGTACTTTCTGCCACACCCAATTCGGCGGCGGCATCTTTCATCAGCAGGGGGACGAGTCCGATTTCGCCAAAAGTGAAAAAGTCTGCCTGATGTTTAACGATGTATTCGGCAAGGAGGACGACGGTTGCCTTCCTCAATTCGAGCGAATCGATACGTTGTCTGGCTTCGCTGATTTTTTCCTTCCATTCGGGCGAGAGGCCTTCAGACGGCATCAGTTCGCAATATTCGCTGTTCATTTGCAGAGGAGGCAGGGAGTCTTCGTTGAAACTGACCGTCCAGCCGTCTTTACTTTCCTCAACCCAGACATCCGGGCGGATATACGGCGTGGGCGTGGATGAGGCAAAACCGGCAGCGGGAAAGGGATTGAGCGAAGCAATGAGGTCGAGTGCGGCTTCGAGTGTGCCGCTGTCGGTTTTGGGCAGGTGTTTTTTTATTCGCGCGAGGGTTTGGCTGCGGTTGCCGTCAATGCTGTCGAGGGCGTTTCGGACGATATGCAGGGCGGCGGGTTTGGCAGCACATTCGCCCAATCTTTCTATCTGCAGTATCAGCGATTCGTTCAAATCGGCGGCGGCCACGCCTGCCGGGTCGAATTTTTTCAATGCGGTCAGGGCTTGTTTCAGCATTGCTTCATCCAACATCCACTCCAAGGGCGTATGGTCGAGGATGTCTTCGATGCTGTCGGTCAGGTAGCCCTGCTCGTCAAGGAAATCGATAAGGATGTGGACACAGGCGGCTTCTTGGTCGGAAAGCGGGTGTTCGCATACTTGCGCGTGCAGGTATTGCTTGAAATCCTGTTCGCCGGCGATGTTGGACAGCATATCTTCGCCTTCGTCTCCGCCGATTTGGCGCGCGGGCGCAGTGTAATGGCTGAACTCGGCATCGGAAAATTCATCCGTGTCTTTGCGTTCGAGCAGGGGATTGTCCGACAGCCAGTTTTCGACCTCGCGTTCAAGTTCGATACCCGACATCTGCAATACGCGCAAAGATTGTTGCAGCCGCTGGTTGAGCTGCTGGGTCTGTTTGAGCTTTATTCCGAGTAAGGTCATGATAATGTGGGGGAAATTGTTATTTTCAGCCTGTCGGCGCAAAAAATGCCGCAAAGCGTCATTGCATTATAAATGGTTTTAATGAGCGGGTTCGGATTCCGTTCGATAACAAAAAACAAACGAAAATCAAAAACCGATTGCTTATAACAATATTAAATCGATTTCATAGTTTTAATAGCGAAAATCTTGGTGTATAGTTGCTTTCATAGTTTAAATAAAAGGAAAACAAAATGTCGATTCAAGAAATTTATTGCAATCAAGAAACCGGTTACGAATACGCTTTCCGCCAAATCGTACTGTAAGCCGTTTACCCCCATTTGACCAACCTGAGAAAAGGAACAAGAGCGATGACTACCTCCAAATGCCCCGTCACCCATCTGACTATGAACAACGGCGCGCCTGTTGCCGACAATCAAAACAGCCTGACCGCCGGTCCGCGCGGCCCCCTGCTGGCGCAGGATTTGTGGCTGAATGAAAAACTCGCCGACTTCGTGCGCGAAGTCATCCCCGAACGCCGTATGCACGCCAAAGGTTCGGGCGCGTTCGGTACGTTTACCGTAACACACGACATCACCCAATACACTCGCGCCAAAATCTTCAGCGAAGTCGGCAAAAAAACCGAGATGTTCGCCCGTTTCACCACCGTGGCAGGCGAGCGCGGCGCAGCCGATGCGGAACGCGACATCCGCGGCTTTGCCTTGAAGTTCTATACCGAAGAAGGCAACTGGGATGTGGTCGGCAACAACACGCCCGTGTTCTTCCTACGCGATCCGCGTAAATTCCCTGACCTGAACAAAGCCGTCAAACGCGATCCGCGCACCAACATGCGTTCCGCCACAAACAACTGGGACTTCTGGACGCTGCTGCCTGAAGCGTTGCACCAAGTTACCATCGTCATGAGCGACCGCGGTATTCCCGCCGGCTACCGCCATATGCACGGCTTCGGTTCGCATACCTACAGCTTCTGGAACGAAGCAGGCGAGCGTTTTTGGGTGAAATTCCACTTCCGCACCCAACAAGGCATTAAAAACCTGACCAACGAAGAAGCCGCCAAAATCATCGCCGAAGACCGCGAAAGCCACCAGCGCGACCTGTACGAAGCCATCGAACGCGGCGAGTTTCCGAAATGGACGATGTACATCCAAGTGATGCCCGAAGCAGACGCGGAAAAAGTACCTTATCATCCGTTTGACTTGACCAAAGTTTGGCCGAAAAAAGACTATCCGCTGATTGAAGTGGGCGAATTCGAGTTGAACCGCAATCCTGAAAACTTCTTCGCCGATGTGGAACAATCCGCCTTCGCACCGAGCAACCTCGTTCCCGGTATCGGCGCGAGCCCGGATAAAATGCTGCAGGCACGTTTGTTCAACTACGCCGACGCGCAACGCTACCGCTTGGGCGTGAACTTCCGCCAAATCCCTGTCAACCGTCCGCGCTGCCCTGTTCACAGCAACCAGCGCGACGGACAAGGACGCGCCGACGGCAACTACGGCAGCCTGCCGCACTACGAACCCAACAGCTTCGGCCAATGGCAGCAACAACCCGACTTCGCCGAACCGCCTTTGAAAATCAACGGCGACGCGGCACACTGGGACTACCGCCAAGACGATGACGACTATTTCAGCCAACCGCGCGCCCTGTTCAACCTGATGAACGATACGCAGAAACAGGCATTGTTCGGCAACACCGCCGCCGCAATGGGCGACGCGCCCGACTTCATCAAATACCGCCATATCCGCAACTGCTACCGTTGCGATCCGGCATACGGCGAAGGCGTGGCAAAAGCCCTCGGACTGACTGTCGAAGACGCACAAGCCGCCCGCGCGACCGACCCCGCACTGGGCCAGCCCGGTTTGCTGTAAGGAGGCGTTATGTGGATGGAAATTGAAGAAATCCTGTCCCGCGCCGTCCGCTACCGGAAATAACCGGGCATAAAAATGCCGTCTGAAACGTCGTTTGACCGCTTCAGACGGCATTTCCACACCCCGCCCCGCCGTTTCAGACGGCATTTTTATATCGAATACAAATTTATATTAAATACAAAAATACCGTCATTCCCGCCCCACAGCCCACTTTTCCGCCGTCATTCCCGCACCATCCCCACCGGTTCAAACCGGCACGAAAACTTTTCCGCGTCATTCCCGCGAAAGCGGGAATCCAGAACGTAAAATCTAAAGAAACCGTTTTATCTGATAAGTTTCCGCACCGACAACTCTAGATTCCCGCCTGCGCGGGAATGACGGGATTTCTGTTTTTGATTTTTTGTTTTTGGGGAATGACGGGATTTGAGATTGCGGGCATTTATCGGGAAAACAGCAACCCCTCCTCCGTCATTCCCACGAAAGTGGGAATCCAGGTTCGTTGAGTTTCAGCCATTTCTAATAAATTCTTGCAACTTTGAGTTTCCGGATTCCCGCCTGCGCGGGAATGACGAATCCATCCACACGGAAACCAAAATCCCGTCATTCCCACGAAAGTGGGAATCCAGAACGTAAAATCTAAAGAAACCGTTTTTCCCGATAAGTTTCCGCACCGACAACTCTAGATTCCCGCCTGCGCGGGAATGACGGGATTGCTGTTTTTGATTTTTTTGTTTTTGCGGGAATGACGGGATTTGAGGTTGCGGGTATTTATCGGGTAAAACGGAAATTAAGCGTTGCGAAAATTTATCCGAAATCACAGCAACTTTTCCGCGTCATTCCCGCGAAAGCGGGAATCCAGAACGTAAAATCTAAAGAAACCGTTTTATCCGATAAGTTTCCGCGCCGACAAAACTGGATTCCCGCCTGCGCGGGAATGACGGTTCAACGTTCCGTAGGGCGGGACGTAGGGTGGGCTTCAGCCCGCCATTCCCGCCCCACAGCCAACTTTTCCGCGTCATTCCCGCGAAAGCGGGAATCCGGGTCCGTTGAGTTTCAGCCATTTCTGATAAATTCTTGCAGCTTTGAGTTTCTAGATTCCCACTTTCGTGGGAATGACGGGATACGGGTTTTCGTGTGGACATATCCGTCATTCCCGCGCAGGCGGGAATCCAGGACTCGTCCGCACGGAAACTTATATTTCGTCATCACACCAATCCCACCCTGCCCCACACCCCCAAAAAAAAACCAAAAAAAACCCAATCTGACAAAATCTGACAAAAAACGTCAGCCCGAAACTGACAAAAATTGTCACAACTGACAAAAAACGTCAGCCCGCCGCATTATTCCGCCGCAAGCCGCGCCGCGTTGATATAAAAAAATACCCATACCAAACAGACAAATAAAAAAATATTCTGTAAAATGCCGAGCCGAACCCGTTTTTAGCACGCCGCTTGCTGGTAAGAAGGCAAGCCGAACCAAAAAAACCATCGGTCAAATACATTACGGGTTTACGTTTGCGGCAGATGCCGCAGATTTTCAATCAAACTTAAACATTTTCAAACAGGAGTCATCCAAATGAAAGCAATCCAAAAAGGTTTCACCCTGATCGAGCTGATGATCGTCATCGCCATCGTCGGTATCTTGGCAGCCGTCGCCCTGCCCGCATACCAAGACTACACCGCGCGCGCCCAAATGTCCGAAGCCCTGACTTTGGCAGAAGGTCAAAAATCCGCAGTGGTCGAGTATTATTCCGACAACGGCACGTTCCCGAGCACCAATACTTCCGCAGGTATTGCTAATGCTAGCGATATTAAAGGTAAGTATGTGGCATCGGTTAATGTTTCTGGCACTGCTTCCCTTGCTAAGATTACCGCTACCATGAACTCTTCCGGTGTGAACAACGACATCAAAGGTTCAACCTTGGTATTGGAAGGCAAACAAAACTCCGGCTCGTTCGAATGGACTTGTAAAGCAGGTACTGTGAAAGAAAAATTCCTGCCGTCTTCCTGCCGCGCCAAATAAGGACAATGACCGGGTTTGAACCCGCCGTGAAAACAAATGCCGCCCGAACCGCTCGGGCGGCATTTTCTATTCCCCTTTGCCGCTTCAGACGGCATCCTCCGTCCGCCTTTGCCGTTTCGGCGGGCGTTTTTTATTAAACGCAAAATATCCCGTCATTCCCGCCCCACAGCCCACTTTTCCGCCGTCATTCCCGCACCATCCCCACCGGTTCAAACCGGCACGGAAACTTTTCCGCGTCATTCCCGCGAAAGCGGGAATCCAGAACGCAGGGTTACAGAAACCTACATCCCGTCATTCCCACGAAAGTGGGAATCTAGAACGTAAAATCTAAAGAAACCGTTTTTCCCGATAAGTTTCCGCGCCGACAACTCTAGATTCCCGCCTGCGCGGGAATGACGGGATTTCTGTTTTTGATTTTTTGTTTTTGGGGAATGACGGGATTTGAGATTGCGGGCATTTATCGGGTAAAACGGAAATTAAGCGTTGCGGAAATTTATCCGAAATCACAGTAACTTTTCCGCGTCATTCCCGCGAAAGCGGGAATCTAGAACGTAAAATCTAAAGAAACCGTTTTATCCGATAAGTTTCCTCACCGACAGACCTGGATTCCCGCCTGCGCGGGAATGACGAATCCATCCGCACGGAAACCAAAACCCCGTCATTCCCACGAAAGTGGGAATCTAGAACGTAAAATCTAAAGAAACCGTTTTCCCCGATAAGTTTCCGCACCGACAACTCTAGATTCCCGCTTGCGCGGGAATGATGAATCCATCCGCACGGAAACCTACATCCCGTCATTCCCACGAAAGTGGGAATCCAGGTTCGTTGAGTTTCAGCCATTTCTAATAAATTCTTGCAACTTTGAGTTTTTGGATTCCCGCCTGCGCGGGAATGACGGGATTTCAGTTTTGATTTTTTGTTTTGCGGGAATGACGGGATGCGGGTTTTCGCGTGGCGTTTTTCGCACTTTGCTGTTTTGCTATAATCCGCCCTTTTTAAGGACGGGTGCGGTATGAGTCTTTACGCTTTGCTCTTGATTGCGCTGGGGATGTCGATGGATGCGTTTGCCGTCGCGCTGGCAAAGGGTGCGGCGGTCAGAATGCCTCCGCGCAAAATTGCAGCAACGGCTTTGGTGTTCGGCACGGTTGAAGCGCTCACGCCGCTGGCAGGCTGGATAGGCGGTTTTTATGCCAAGCCGTTTATCAGCGAATGGGACCATTGGGCGGCTTTCGTCCTGCTGGGCGGGCTGGGTCTGAAAATGATGCACGAAGGGTTGTCCGGCGGGGCGGAGGACGCGCGGGAAAACAAACGGGAAAGCTGGTGGTTGACGGTTCTGACTGCTTTTGGCACCAGCATCGACTCTATGATTGTCGGGGTGGGCTTGGCGTTTATCGAGGTAAATATCGCCTTTGCCGCCGCAATCATCGGTATGGCGACGACGGTGCTGGTGGCGGTCGGACTGGCGGCAGGCGGGGCGTTGGGCGGGCTGTTTGGGAAACGTGCGGAGTTTGCCGGCGGGCTGGTGCTGATCGCCATCGGCACTTGGACACTCTTGTCGCACTTGGGGCTGATCGGGTAAGGACTGCCAAAAAATGCCGTCATTCCCGCGAACCTACATCCCGTCATTCCCACGAAAGTGGGAATCTAGAACGTAAAATTTCAAGAAACCGTTTTATCCGATAAGTTTCCGCACCGACAGGTCCGGATTCCCGCCTGCGCGGGAATGACGGGATTTCTGTTTTTGATTTTTTTGTTTTTGGAGAATGACGGGATTTGAGATTGCGGGCATTTATCGGGTAAAACGGAAATTAAACGTTGCGAAAATTTATCCGAAATCACAGCAACTTTTCCGCGTCATTCCCGCGAAAGTGGGAATCTAGAACGTAAAATCTAAAGAAACCGTTTTTCCCGATAAGTTTCCGTGCCGACCGGTCCGGATTCCCGCCTGCGCGGGAATGACGAATCCATCCGCACGGAAACCAAAACCCCGTCATTCCCACGAAAGTGGGAATCTAGGTTCGTTGAGTTTCAGCCATTTCTAATAAATTCTTGCAACTTTGAGTTTCCGGATTCCCGCCTGTGCGGGAATGACGGGATTTTGGCTTGCTGTTTTTGTGAAAATGGCGAAACCGTGCAAATGCTGATGCCGTCTGAAACACTGTTTGATTGTTTCAGACGGCATTTTTTGTTCACATCGATCAAGCCGCGTTGTCGAAGCCGCTGTGGCGCAGCAGTGCGTCTATGCTCGGTTCGCGCCCCCGGAAGGCTTTGAAGGATTCTGCCGCACTGCGCGATCCGCCGACGGCGAGGATTTCCTGCCAAAAGCGTTTGCCTGTGGCGGCGACGTCGTCGCTTTCTTCAAAGGCGGCGTAGGCGTCCGCGCTCAATACTTCCGCCCATGCGTAGCTGTAATAGCCTGCGGAATAGCCGCCTGCGAAGATGTGGCCGAAGCTCAAGGCGAAGCGGTTGTATTCGGGCGGTTGGATGACGGCGACTTCTTTGCGCACGCTGTCTAAAACCTGTTGCCAGTTTTTCAGACGGCATTCGTCGCTTTCGCTGTAAATCATCATATCGAAGAGGGCGAACTCCATCTGGCGGACGAGGAACATTCCGCGTTGGAAGTTTTTGGCGGCAAGCATTTTGCCGAAGAGTTCTTTCGGCAGGGGCTCGCCGGTTTCTTCGTGGGCGGACATTTGTGCCAAAACGTCGTATTCCCAGACGAAGTTTTCCATAAACTGGCTGGGCAGTTCGACTGCGTCCCATTCTACGCCGTTGATGCCGGACACGCCCAGTTCGTCCACTTGGGTGAGCAGGTGGTGCAGGCCGTGGCCGGTTTCGTGGAAGAGGGTGAGGATTTCGTCGTGGCTCAAACGCGCTTCCCTGCCGCCGACGGGCGGGGCGAAGTTGCAGACGAGGTAGGCGGTGGGCAGTTGCAGCGTGCCGTCGGCGAAGCGGCGGCGGCCTTTGTAGTCGTTCATCCACGCGCCGCCTCGTTTGCCTTCGCGGGCGTAGAGGTCCATATAGACGCCGCCTATGGTTTTGCCGTTTTGTTGCAATTCAAAATAGCGCACGTCTTTGTGCCAGACGGGGACGGTTTTTTCGGTAAATCCGATGCCGTAAAGTTTTTTGATTTGGGCGAACAGTCCTGCCAAAACTTTGCCGACGGGGAAGTATTTTTTGACTTCGGTTTCGCTGAACGCGTATTTGGCTTCGCGCAGTTTTTCGCCGGCGTAGCTCAAATCCCACGGCTGCGGGTCGGCGAGATTCAGGCGTTCGCGGGCGAAGGCTTTGACTTCGGCGAGGTCTTTTTCGGCGTAGGGTTTGGCGCGGCGGGCGAGGTCGTGCAGGAAGTTTAAAACCTGTTCGGGCGTGTCCGCCATTTTGGTTGCCAGCGACAGCTCGGCGTAGTTTTTGAAGCCGAGCAGTTTGGCGGTTTTCAGGGCGTTTTCGAGCGTGCGGTCGATGTTGGCGGTGTTGTCGAATTTGCCGTCGTCTGAAAGTTCGCTGGCGCGGGTAACGTAGGCGCGGTAGATTTGTTCGCGCAGTTCGCGGTTGTCGGCGTATTGGATGACGGCGAGGTAGTGCGGAATCTGCAAGCCGATTTTGTAACCTGTTTTGCCTTCGTTTTGCGCGGCGGCGGCAAATATGGCGAGCGAGTCTTCGGGGATGCCGGCAAGCGGTGCGGCATCGTCAAAGTAAATGCCGAACGCGTCGGTCGCGTCCAAGACGTTTTGGGAGAATTTGGCGGAAAGTTGCGCGCCTTCGGTTTGCAGTTTTGCCAGTTCTGCCTGCTGTTCGGGCGGCAGTTCTGCGCCGCTGAGGACGAAATCGCGCAGATCGTGGTCGAGCTTGTTTTTTTGTGCGGGGGAAAGCGTTGCAAATTCGGGGGAATTTTTGATGGTTTTGAAACGGTTGTATAAGGCAATATCTTGTCCGATTTCGGTAAAGAAGGCGGTGATTTCGGGCATTAATTCATTGTAGACGGCGCGCAGTTCGGGCGTATCGGCGACGGCGTTGAGGTGCGACACCACGCCCCAAATCCTGCCGACGCGTTCGGTAATGTCGGTCAGTTTTTCGACAGTGTTTGCCCAGCCGGTGTGCGTTTGTGCTTTGATGGCGGCGATTTGTTTACGTGCTTCGGCAATAGCGGTTTGCAGGGCGGGTTTGATGTCTTCGGTTTTGATTTGGTCGAAACGGGGTTCTTCGCCCAAGTGGAGCAGTGCGTTGTCAGTCATAAGATGGGTTTCCTTTGCGTGTTGTGCTTCAGACGGCATATCGGCAATATGCCGTCTGAAGCCGGAAATGGTGCCGGACGGGGAAAGTTAAAGTGTTTCGGAGCCGGCGGGATGATTTAACAGGTGGTATTGTACGCGCAAAAATTCGTCCATAACCGCCTGTTGGATTTCCAGCCGCTTTGAAACGGGGGAAGCGAAGCGGACGATGATGCGGTATGCCTTGTCGTCATACGGCACGCGGGTAACGCGCGGTCTGGCGGCGGGCGTGATAAACAGTTTTTCCGCCTGCACGTTTTCCAAATGCCGCTGAATGGCGGGGATGTAGGGCGCGCACAAGGGCTCGAGTACGGCTTTCAGACGGCATACGGCTTCATCCGAATCCAAATGGATGGGAACGGGGATTTCGACCGTATGGATGACGTAGTCGCCCAAAATATTGTCGCGGCGCACGGGATGGCTCAACAACAGGCTGTTGGGGAAAGAAACGGTGGTTCCCGCAAGCTGTCCGACCAAGGGGTTCGGGCCGACCTGCATCATCAGCGTGTTCAACAGGTTGATGTCGACCACACGCCCGCGCAGGCCGTTGATTTCGATATAGTCGCCGACCGAGTATTGCTGGGTGGCAGACCTTAAAATACTGCCCGACAGGCACATAATCAGTTCTTTTGTCGCCACGACGACCGCCGCCGCCACCGCAAACATTGACAAAGCCAGCGTTTGAATTTGCGCCGACCAGATAAATGCCAGCGAAAACAGCACCAAAAGCAGCGTTACATTGCGGCTGGCAACCAAAAACCGCCGCTTGCTTTCGATGCTGAAATCCGGATGCCGTCTGAAGCGGATGTTCAACAGAAGGGCGCGCGCCAGCAGCAAAGCCGCAACCGCCGCCACGGATTCAACCGCCTCCGCGCGTATCGGGACGGCATCGAGCCAAGTGTCCAACATATTCCAGATTTCCATTTCCGCGCCCCTGTCCGAAAAGTATAGGGCGTAGATTTTAGTGGCAAAAAAACGCTTTTGCCACTTTGCCAGCAAATCCCGCCCCGTACCGGCCGCCAATGCGCCGCCCGCCCTTTCAGACGGCATACGGATGCGGATAACGCTGAATTAGGCGGCAAAATCGGCTATAATACACAATTATATACGCCGTCCCGCCCGCTTTTTTCACAAGGTGCGGACTGTTTTGGCGGCATCGCAAAATCTTTTCAAAATCCGGCAAAAAATATGACTGAACAAAAACACGAAGAATACGGTGCCGACAGCATTCAGGTGCTCGAAGGCTTGGAAGCGGTACGCAAACGCCCCGGCATGTACATCGGCGACACGCAGGACGGCAGCGGCCTGCACCACATGGTGTTCGAAGTATTGGACAACGCCATCGACGAAGCACTGGCGGGACATTGCGATAAAATCACCGTAACCATCCATGCCGACAATTCTGTCAGCGTGGCCGACAACGGGCGCGGTATGCCCACCGGCATCCACCCGAAAGAAGGACGCTCCGCCGCCGAAGTCATCATGACCGTGTTGCACGCGGGCGGCAAGTTCGACAACAACAGCTACAAAATCTCCGGCGGCCTGCACGGCGTGGGCGTGTCCGTCGTCAACGCGCTGTCCGACTGGGTCACGCTGACCATCTACCGCGACGGCAAAGAACACTTCGTCCGCTTCGTGCGCGGCGAAACCGAAGAGCCGTTGAAAGTTGTCGGCGATTCCGACAAAAAAGGCACGACCGTGCGCTTCCTCGCCAGTACGGAAACCTTCGGCAACGTCGAATACAGCTTCGACATCCTTGCCAAACGCATCCGTGAACTTTCGTTCCTGAACAACGGCGTGGACATCGAATTGACCGACGAGCGCGACGGCAAACACGAAAGCTTCGCCCTTTCCGGCGGCGTGGCTGGGTTCGTGCAATACATGAACCGCAAAAAAACGCCGTTGCACGAAAAAATCTTCTACGCGTTCGGCGAAAAAGACGGCATGAGCGTCGAATGCGCGATGCAGTGGAACGACAGCTATCAGGAAAGCGTGCAGTGCTTTACCAACAATATCCCGCAGCGCGACGGCGGTACACACCTGACCGCACTGCGCCAAGTGATGACGCGCACCATCAACAGCTACATCGAAGCCAACGAAGTCGCCAAAAAAGCCAAAGTGGAAACCGCCGGCGACGATATGCGCGAAGGTTTGACCTGCGTGTTGTCCGTCAAACTGCCCGATCCGAAGTTCTCATCGCAAACCAAAGACAAACTGGTTTCCAGCGAAATCGGCCCCGTCGTCAACGAAGTCATCAACCAAGCCCTGACCGACTTCCTCGAAGAAAACCCGACCGAAGCCAAAATCATCACCGGCAAAATCGTCGATGCCGCGCGCGCGCGCGAAGCCGCCCGCAAAGCCCGCGAAATCACACGCCGCAAAGGCGTGATGGACGGCTTGGGGCTGCCCGGCAAACTCGCCGACTGCCAAGAAAAAGACCCTGCCTTGTCAGAACTTTATCTGGTCGAGGGCGATTCCGCAGGCGGTTCTGCCAAACAAGGCCGCGACCGTAAATTCCAAGCCATTTTGCCGCTCAAAGGCAAAATTTTGAACGTCGAAAAAGCCCGTTTTGAAAAAATGCTCGCCAGCCAAGAGGTCGCCACCCTGATTACCGCGCTGGGCGCAGGCATCGGCAAAGAAGAGTTCAACCCCGAAAAACTGCGTTACCACCGCATCATCATCATGACCGATGCCGACGTGGACGGCGCGCACATCCGCACCCTGCTCCTGACCTTCTTCTACCGCCAAATGCCCGAACTGGTCGAGCGCGGCTACATCTACATCGCCCAGCCGCCGCTCTACAAAGCCAAATACGGCAAGCAGGAGCGTTACCTCAAGGACGAACTGGAAAAAGACCAATGGCTGCTCGGCCTCGCCTTGGAAAAAGCCAAAATCGTTTCAGACGGCCGCACCATCGAAGGCGCAGAACTTGTCGATACCGCCAAACAATTCCTGTTGGCGAAAACCGTTATCGAACAGGAAAGCCGCTTCGTGGACGAACTCGTCCTGCGCGCCATGCTGCACGCGTCGCCCATCGATTTGACGTCGTCTGAAAACGCCGATAAAGCCGTTGCCGAACTTTCCGGTTTGCTCGACGAAAAAGAAGTCGCCCTCGAACGCATCGAAGGTCATGAAGGACACCGGTTCATCAAAATCACGCGCAAGCTGCACGGCAACGTCATGGTCAGCTACATCGAACCCAAGTTCCTCAACAGCAAAGCCTACCAAACCCTCACCCAAACCGCCGCCGCACTCAAAGGCATGGTCGGCGAGGACGCCAAGCTTTACAAAGGCGAAAACGAGTACGATGTGGACAGCTTTGAAGCCGCTTTGGACATCTTGATGAGCGTTGCCCAAAAAGGTATGTCCATCCAACGATACAAAGGCTTGGGCGAGATGAACCCCGAACAGCTGTGGGAAACGACGATGGATCCGTCCGTGCGCCGCCTTCTGAAGGTACGCATTGAGGACGCCATTGCCGCCGACGAAGTGTTCATTACCCTGATGGGCGACGAGGTCGAACCGCGCCGCGCCTTCATCGAAAACAACGCGCTGATTGCCCAAAATATCGACGCATAAGTGCCGTTTTAAAAAAGGAGACGGGCATCGTGCCGCGTCTCCTTTTTGGTTTGTCAAACGGAACCCATGCCGTCTGAAAAAACCGTCGGAGTAAAATATGATCAGTATTTTTGATATTTTTAAAATCGGTATCGGGCCTTCCAGTTCGCATACGGTCGGCCCGATGAAGGCTGCCGCCGCATTTGCGGCAGGTTTGAGCGGGCAGGCTGCCCGTGTCATCATTGACATTTACGGCTCGCTCGCACTGACAGGGCGCGGGCACGGTACGTTTGACGCGCTGATGCTCGGTTTGGAAGGCAGTCTGCCGCACGATATTCCGCTTGCCGACATTCCCGACCGCCTCGAGCGTATACGCTCCCGGCATATCCTGCTGCTTAACGGAAATGAAATTGTGTTCGACCCTCGGAGCGATTTGCATATACGCGGCGACCAAGTGCTGCCCAAACATCCGAACGGCCTGCGTTTCACCGCCTATGCTTCAGACGGGGCAGTCTTGAAGGAGCAGGTTTATTATTCGGTCGGCGGCGGGTTTGTCGTTACCGAAGAAGACTTCGAGCGGCAGGTGGAAACGGAAAAAACCGTTCCTTATCCTTACAACAGTTGTGCCGAGCTGCTTGCCCAATGCCGTCTGAACCAGCTCGACATCTCCGAAGCCGTATTGGCAAACGAAGCCGCGCTTGCCGGATGCAGCGAAGCCGAAATCCGCCGCCGTGTTGCCGGTGTTGCCGAGGTCATGGAAGGCTGCATCAGGCGCGGTTTGGCGGCAGACGGCGAACTGCCCGGCGGATTGAACGTTCGCCGCCGCGCCCCGCAGCTTGCCGCCAAACTCAAAGTCCTGCGCGAAACCGAAATCGTCAACACCCAGCTTTGGCCGATGGTGTACGCCATGGCGGTCAACGAAGAAAACGCCGCCGGCGGACGCGTCGTTACCGCGCCGACCAACGGCGCAGCAGGCATCATTCCCGCCGTATTGCACTATTTCCGCAAGTTCAACCCCCACGCCACACAGGAGCGTGTCGAGAATTTCCTGCTTACCGCAGGCGCAATCGGCATCCTCTACAAAACCAACGCCTCCATTTCAGGTGCGGATGTCGGCTGCCAAGGCGAAGTCGGAGTAGCATGTTCGATGGCGGCGGGCGCATACGCCGAAGTCATCGGCGGCACGCCCAAACAAGTGGAAAACGCCGCCGAAATGGCGATGGAACACCATTTGGGCTTAACTTGCGACCCCGTCGGCGGACTGGTGCAAATCCCCTGCATCGAACGCAACGGCATCGCCGCCGAAAAAGCTCTTAAGCTTGCCACCCTAGCATTATTGGAAGACGGCACGGACAAGAAAGTCTCGCTCGACGAAGTCATCCAAACCATGTTGCAGACCGGTCGGGATATGAAGGCGACTTACAAAGAAACCTCGCTCGCCGGACTCGCCGCCACACTTCAGAAAAAAGCTATCCCCGTATCCGTGCGCGTAGTTGAGTGCTGAGGATGGACAGAAACGGAAATGCCGTCTGAAAACAGTTTTTCAGACGGCATTTCATTTATTTCTTGCGGCTTTACCGTTTCAGAGCCAGCGTCAATACACCTGCGGTTACCAAGCCCAAGCCTATCCATTCCTGCGTACTGGGGCGTTCGTCGAGGAAGACTACTGCCATCAGGGCGACTAAAACCAGGCTGAATTTGTCGACGGGGGCGACTTGCGAGGCGTTACCCAGTTGCAGGGCTTTGAAGTAGGCAAGCCAAGATGCGCCGGTAGCAAGGCCGGATAGGATGAGGAATGTCCAGTTGCGGCCGGTAAAGCCGTTCACGCCCTGCCATTTGCCGGTGTAGGTTAAAAACAAGACCAAAGCGGCGAGGATGACCAAGGTGCGGATAAAGGTGGCAAAATCGGAATCTATACCCTGTAAACCCATTTTGGCGAAGATGGCGGTCAATGAGGCAAAGCCTGCCGATGCCAATGCCCAAAACAGCCATGCGTTGCTGCTCATGTTTTTTCCTTTTGTTTTGAATTGTTGACAATATGAATCCGCTTGTTGATGAAATATCGAAATTTTCACTGCGGTTTATTCTTGGAAAACGTTATAATAGAACGAATATTCTTTTTCTTCCAGCCGTCTCTTGAGATTGTTTCAGACGGCCTTCCCTCACTCAATAAAGGAAAATCATGAGCTTCAAAACCGATGCTGAAATTGCCCAGTCTTCCACCATGCGCCCGATTGGTGAAATTGCCGCCAAGCTGGGTTTGAACGTTGACAACATCGAGCCCTATGGTCATTACAAAGCCAAAATCAATCCTGCCGAAGCGTTTAAACTGCCGCAAAAACAAGGCCGTCTGATTTTGGTTACTGCCATTAATCCGACTCCTGCGGGTGAGGGCAAAACCACCGTAACCATCGGTTTGGCGGACGCATTGCGCCATATCGGCAAAGACTCTGTGATTGCTTTGCGCGAGCCTTCTTTGGGGCCTGTGTTCGGCGTGAAAGGCGGCGCGGCGGGCGGCGGCTATGCCCAAGTTTTGCCGATGGAAGACATCAATCTGCACTTTACCGGCGACTTCCACGCCATCGGCGCGGCGAATAACCTGCTTGCCGCGATGCTCGACAACCATATCTATCAGGGCAACGAGTTGGACATCGACCCCAAACGTGTGCTGTGGCGGCGCGTGGTCGATATGAACGACCGCCAGTTGCGTAATATCATCGACGGTATGGGCAAACCCGTTGACGGCGTGATGCGCCCCGACGGCTTCGACATTACCGTTGCCTCCGAAGTCATGGCGGTATTCTGTCTCGCCAAAGACATCGGCGATTTGAAAGAGCGTTTGGGCAACATCCTTGTCGCCTACGCCAAAGACGGCAGCCCCGTTTACGCCAAAGATTTGAAAGCACACGGCGCGATGGCGGCATTGCTCAAAGATGCGATTAAGCCCAATTTGGTGCAAACCATCGAAGGCACGCCCGCCTTCGTACACGGCGGCCCGTTTGCCAACATCGCCCACGGCTGCAACTCCGTTACCGCAACCCGTCTGGCGAAACACCTTGCCGATTACGCCGTAACCGAAGCAGGCTTCGGCGCGGACTTGGGCGCGGAAAAATTCTGCGACATCAAATGCCGCCTTGCCGGTTTGAAACCTGATGCGGCTGTTGTCGTGGCGACTGTCCGAGCTTTGAAATATAACGGCGGCGTGGAACGCGCCAACCTCGGCGAAGAAAATTTAGACGCTTTGGCAAAAGGTCTGCCCAACCTGCTGAAACACATTTCCAACCTGAAAAACGTATTCGGTCTGCCCGTCGTCGTTGCGCTCAACCGCTTCGTGTCCGACTCCGATGCTGAGTTGGCGATGATTGAAAAAGCCTGTGCGGAACACGGCGTTGAAGTTTCCCTGACCGAAGTCTGGGGCAAAGGCGGCGCGGGCGGCGCGGATTTGGCGCGCAAAGTCGTTAACGCCATCGAAAATCAAACCAATAACTTCGGTTTCGCCTACGATGTCGAATTGGGCATTAAAGACAAAATCCGTGCGATTGCCCAAAAAGTGTACGGCGCGGAAGATGTTGATTTCAGCGCGGAAGCGTCTGCCGAAATCGCTTCACTGGAAAAACTAGGCTTGGACAAAATGCCGATCTGCATGGCGAAAACCCAATACTCTTTGAGCGACAACGCCAAACTGTTGGGCTGCCCTGAAGGCTTCCGCATTACCGTGCGCGGTATTACTGTTTCCGCTGGCGCAGGTTTTATTGTTGCGTTGTGCGGCAATATGATGAAAATGCCGGGTCTGCCGAAAGTTCCGGCCGCCGAGAAAATCGATGTGGACGAACACGGCGTGATTCACGGCTTGTTCTGAGCGGTTTTCTGAAACCGGATGCCGTCTGAAGCCGTTTCAGACGGCATTTTTTCGGAACGCGGGCGGCGGTATGCTATAATCCGCCGTTAAATTTCTCTATTTTCAGGAAAAAACATGAGCTTGAAATGCGGCATCGTCGGTTTGCCCAACGTCGGCAAATCCACCCTTTTTAACGCGCTGACCCAATCGGGCATCGAAGCGGCAAACTATCCTTTCTGTACCATCGAACCCAACGTCGGCATCGTCGAAGTGCCCGACCCGCGTATGGCGGAGCTGGCGAAAATCGTCAATCCGCAAAAAATGCAGCCCGCCATCGTCGAGTTTGTCGATATTGCCGGCTTAGTCGCAGGCGCGAGCAAAGGCGAAGGCTTGGGCAACCAGTTCCTCGCCAACATCCGCGAGACTGACGCGATTGTTAACGTCGTACGTTGCTTTGACGACGACAACATCGTCCACGTTGCAGGCAAAGTCGATCCGATTGCCGACATCGAAACCATCGGCACCGAGTTGGCACTGGCTGACTTGGCCAGCGTCGAAAAAGCCATCGTCCGCGAAGAAAAACGCGCACGCTCAGGCGACAAAGACGCGCAAAAGCTGGTCGATTTGTGCAAAAAACTGCTGCCGCATCTGGACGAAGGCAAACCCGTGCGTTCCTTCGGTTTGGACGCAGAAGAACTTGCCATGCTCAAACCGCTGTTCTTGCTGACTGCCAAACCTGCCATGTACGTCGGCAACGTTTCCGAAGACGGTTTTGAAAACAACCCGCACCTCGACCGCCTGAAAGAATTGGCTGAAAAAGAAAACGCCCCCGTCGTTGCCGTTTGCGCCGCAATGGAAAGCGAAATCGCCGAGTTGGAAGACGACGAAAAAACCGAATTCCTCGCCGAAATGGGCTTGGAAGAACCGGGCCTGAACCGTCTGATTCGCGCGGGCTACGACCTTTTGGGGCTGCAAACCTACTTCACCGCCGGTGTGAAAGAAGTCCGCGCGTGGACGATACACAAAGGTGACACCGCCCCGCAAGCCGCCGGCGTGATTCACACCGACTTCGAACGCGGCTTCATCCGCGCACAAGTGATTGCCTACGAAGACTTCATCGCTTTAGGCGGCGAAGCCAAAGCCAAAGAAGCCGGCAAAATGCGTGTGGAAGGCAAAGAATATGTCGTGCAAGACGGCGATGTGATGCACTTTTTGTTTAACGTGTAAACCCGGCAAAACGCTTTTCAGACGGCCTTTTTTCAGCTTAAGGCCGTCTGAAGCCGGTTTTTGACGGTTCCGGCGTTTCCCGTGCCGCAGGAATAAAGCCGCATCAAAATAAAATTCCGCCCGATCGGCAAGCGTCTGACGGCTTGCCAAAAACAAGCCGCCCCGCCGTTACGGGAAGCCGTCCGTCATTCCGAATATCCCTAGCCCCGATACAAAATGACCTTTCAGACGGCATTTGCGCCGCCGCGTTTCGAGTATAGTGGATTAACAAAAATCAGGACAAGGCGACGAAGCCGCAGACAGTACAGATAGTACGGCAAGGCGGGGCAACGCCGTACTGGTTTTTGTTAATCCGCTATAAAAACATTATGAGCCAAGCCTTACCCTACCGCCCGGACATCGACACATTGCGCGCCGCCGCCGTTTTGTCCGTCATCGTGTTCCATATCGAAAAAAATTGGCTGCCGGGCGGATTTCTCGGTGTCGATATTTTCTTTGTGATTTCAGGCTTTTTGATGACGGCGATCCTCCTCCGCGAAATGTCGGGGGGGGGGGGGGGGGGTTTTCCTG